>DAIUFK010000081.1:0-8937 GCA_036844615.1 Candidatus Dormiibacterota bacterium
TCGGATTCGCAGCAAACGCGTACTTGCAGGTGACGACGAGCCCGTCTGTCGAGAGTTTCGGTGCAGGAGCCCCTCAGGGGCAGAGGCGATGGTCCTTCGCGCTCGAGGCACTATGGCCCTTGGCGATTGATCAGTTAAAGAACGGCGGGTCAAGGCAGAGAGATCGCGAGGCACAGCACACCGACGAGCTGCGCGACTCAGGATCTGCTTTGACCCCCAGTATCAGATCGGCTGCAGCGTCGCTGCATGGGTGCCCAGCAGCGAATATGGCGGGGCCAGATCAACCCCGTCCGGGTTGCTCAGGAAGCCCAGCGTGCTGCCCGGACGGCCGGTCGTGCCGTACTGCCAGACCACCTGGTTGGTCCGGGGGTCGACGACGATGACCCGGTGGTTGGCATCGTCGTTGAGCAAGACATCGCCATTGGGCAGCCCGACTGCGAGCGAGGGATGGTTCAGCGCAGCCGCGCCGGTGGGGCGATAGCGCCAGATTGTGTGGCCGGATCGGTCAAAGATGACCACCTGGCCCGGGTAGGAGTAGTCCACGGTCAGGTAGCGGTTGGGGCCGATCTCGTTGGTGTCCGACGGGTAGGCGACGCCCGGCGGGTGCGTCGACCAGAGCACCTTGCCGCCGGGAGCGATCTCGTTCACCCAGTCGCCGTTGATCTCAGTGACCAGCCAGTTGCCGTTCTGCAGGGGGAATGCCCCGTTCGGGCTGCCGAAGCGCAGCGGCGGATTGTGGTAGCACGAGCCGACCTGGCCGTAGCTACGGGTAATCGCATGCTTGCCCTTGGCGACCACGATGATCCGGCAGTTCACGATGTCCGCGATCACGACGTCACCGTTGGGCAGCACCATAGCGTCGTCGGGGTTCCACAGCCGATTCGGGCCCGAACCGTGCACGCCGGGTTGCCCGTACCGCCAGACGATCTTGTGAGTGGCCACGTCGATGAGAGTGACTGCGAAGTCCTCCTCCTGCGTGGCGATGATCTGCCTGCCGTCCGGGCTGAAGAACGCGTCGTCCGGCAGCTTGAAAGTCTGGCCGGGGGCCAGATCGCCGGGCCGTGGGAACTGCCAGAGCACCTGGCCGGCGGGGCTGATTTCAACCAGCCGGTTGTTGTCCTCGTCCGCAATCAGGAGTGGTCCGGGCAACACGTTGGGATGCGACCCGGCGGCCAGATGACCCGCCGCCCACGGCATCTGTATCGATACCGCCGGCGCGTCACCAAGATCCGGAACCGTGATCTGGGCACCTGTGTCGAGATAACTCTTGTGCGTCGCGACGACTGTGTAAACACCTGGTTCCAGGGGCCCCAGCCCGAGCCGCGCGATCCCTGTTGAGGCGGCGATCGCGGAGACCGAGGAACCTTGAACGATGACATTCGCGCCGCTCAACGGGTGCCCGTTGACGTCAGTGACCGTAATCGCGACGGTGGGTTGAGGGAGAACCACTTCTGTCCAGGTCTCCGTATAGCGCACCGGCTGCGAGCCCGGAATCGCGAATCGCGGTGAGTTTGATCCTAGAAGAGCAATCTGCCGATCCTGGCTACAGTCGCAGAAGCTTGCCTCATATGAGTAACTACCCGCGGCTTTTGGCGTGGCGGTCACCGAGATTGTTCTGGTTTCGCCTTCCTGAATCGGGCCGCACAAGAGCAAGCCATCCTGCGCGGGTTGTCGACAGTCCGCATTGGTGTTAACGATCCTGTGCTGAGTTATCCAGCCATCCCCACCGTTCAGTCGTAGACCGAGGTCGCCGATGTTCGCACCCAAGTTTCGGATGTCGAAAGTCCAGGTGCCGAGACGTGAAGCCACGGGCTGAACTGGGCCGGCGATCTTGACATCAACTCGCTGTGGCGAAAAGAAGATGATCGCACCGACAGTCGCACTGACAGTGAGAAGCGCTACCACCGCGATGGCAATCAGAACCCAATGCCGTCTCAAGTCGGTTCCGCCCTGCAACTCGATGCCATACGTTTAGCTACTTACCTCGATCGCGTCGCACGTGCTTGCGATTGTCGCATCGTGCGTTCCTCACAGAGCTTTTGTCATGTACGAAGTGAGGCTTGTTCAGTCCTGCGTATTTAAAGTCGAGCCCTGACCGGTTTCCCGGCCAGGGCTTTGGTCGACTCTCACAAAGATTGGACCAGTTAGGGGGCGGACAGTGTCAAAAACGCTTATCCCGAGGTCGACCCATCTGGGCGCCCACTTCGCGGTCACGGATTTATAGAGCCGTTCGGCCCTACGCGCCCGCGAGGCCGCCGATATCCTCGAGCGATATGTGTGCGGTCGTGCGCTCGCGGCGCCGGGTGGTCGTCATCGGTGGCGGCATAACCGGGCTGTCGGCCGCATACGCCCTCGCCTCACGGCCCAGCGCGGACCAGCCGCAGGTAATCGTGCTCGAGGCGACAGGTCGGTTGGGCGGAAAGGTGTCGACCGAAAGGGTCGGCGGCCTGCAGGTCGAGGCCGGTCCCGACGCCTTCCTCATCCGGACTCCAGCCGCGGTCGACCTGTGCCGGCGCCTTGGCATCGGCGACCAGCTCGTCGCGCCGAGCCGCGCTCCTGCGGCGATATGGATTCGCGGCCGGCTGCGCCCGATACCTCGCAGTCTCGCGCTGGGCGTGCCCACCTCTGTAACAGGCCTGGCCGGCTCGCGAATCCTTTCCTGGAGCGGAATCACACGCGCGGCGGTCGAACCGCTCGTTCCGCGCCACCGCGTCGATGGCGACCGGTCGGTGGCCGACCTCGTCATCCCACGCTTCGGCAGGCAGGTCTTCGATCGCCTAGTGGATCCTCTCCTGAGCGGCATCTATGCTGGCCGGACCGATCGGCTAAGCGCCGAGTCGGTCCTGCCGCAACTGGCCGAGCTGGCCCGGACCAATCGAAGCCTGCTGCTCGGATCGCGCACGCTTCCGAAGCCGAGGGCCGGCGCGCCAATGTTCAACAGCCTGTCGAGCGGGCTCGGGACGTTGGTGGCGGCGCTGGAGGAAGCGATCCGCGACACGGCCGAGGTCCGGGCGGGCGTGTCGGCCACTTCGGTCCGGATGGAGGCAAACCGGGCGTTCCTGGTTGAAGTGGACGGCAAGGCTCCTTTCAGCGCCGACGCCGTGATCATCGCCGCGCCGGCATTCGCAGCGTCGAAGATGCTCGCCGCGTCGAGTCCCGGCCTGAGTGCCGAACTCGGCGCGATCGAGTACGCGTCTGTGGCGACTGTCGCGCTTGTTTACCCGCGCGAGGCGCCGGCACGGCCGATGGACACAAGCGGGTTCCTCGTTCCGCGCACCGAGGGGCGCTTGCTGGTCGGGTCGACGTGGGTGACCGCCAAGTGGCCGCACCTCGACTCCGGTGACCGTGTCGTCTTCCGCTGCGCGGTCGGGCGTGCCGGCGACGACCGGTGGCAGTCCCTCGACGACCGCCGACTCGCCGACGCCGTCCACGCCGAGCTCGCCGAGGCCATCGGCCTGCGCAGCCCGCCGTCGGACTCCGGAGTCGTCCGCTGGCCGGCGGCGATGCCCCAATACAACGTGGGACACGAAGCGCGATTGCGTCGAGTGGAGGAGTTCTTGCAGGAGCTGCCGGGCCTGTTCCTCGCCGGGGCCGCCTACCGAGGCATCGGCCTCCCGGCCTGCGTCCAGCAGGGACGCGACGCGGCGGAAAAGGCGATGGCACACCTGGGGCTGGGCGTGGAGGCCTTGCGATGAGCCAGGCCGTGGCGGTCCAGCCGAGAGGACATGGGCTCAATTTCGGTGAGCGCCCCATGCTGGTCTTCTGGGAGGTGACGAGGTCATGCCTCCTCAGCTGCCGCCATTGCCGCGCCTCGGCCATCGCGACCGCTCTGCCGGGCGAGCTGTCCGCCTCGGAGGGGCGCGAGCTGGCGCGTCAGGTCGCCGCGTTCGGGCGGCCATACCCGATCCTGGTGATGACCGGCGGTGACTGCCTTATGCGCCCCGACATCCACGAACTTGCGGCCTATGCGGTCGGGCTCGGGATTCCAGTCGCTCTATCGCCCTCGGTGACGCCGCTGTTGACCCCAGAAGCCGCGGTGAGGATCAAAGCTACCGGTGTCCGCGCCGTCTCGATCAGCCTGGATGGCGCGCAGGCGCGCACCCACGACACCGTGCGCGGGGTTCCGGGCCACTTCGCCAAGACGGTGGACGCCCTGCTGATGCTGAAGGGCAGCGGCCTGAAGGTGCAGGTCAACACGACGGTGATGCGCGACAACGTCGAGGAGCTGGCTGACGTGGCGGCCCTCATGGAATCGATCGGCGTCGACATGTGGGAGGTTTTCTTCCTGGTCAGCGTGGGTCGGGGTGAGGACGTCGAGCCGATCACGCCACGGGAGCACGAGGAGGTTTGCCACTTTCTGTTCGACGCGTCGCGCTACGGGTTTGTCGTGCGCACGGTGGAGGCGCCGTTCTTCCGTCGTGTGGTCCGATGGCGTCGAGGGCTCGACGACGACGTCGAGGTCGCGAACGCCTTCGGGCTCGGCAGCCTGTACGGCAGGCTCGAGGCGCGGCTGCGCGTGCTGCTCGGTCCGGGAGTTGCCCGGCCGGCGGCGCAGAGCGCGTCCACCCGCGACGGCAAGGGAATCGTATTCGTCGCACATGACGGTGACGTTCATCCGGCCGGCTTCCTGCCGGTGACGCTTGGCAACGTCCGCGAGCGGCCGCTGGCCGACATTTACCGCGACAGCGACCTTCTGAATAGGATTCGCGGCGCACAGTTCAGCGGCCGGTGCGGAATCTGCGAGTTCAAGGACCTCTGCGGCGGCTCGAGATCGCGCGCATTCGCGACCTTCGGCGATGCGCTTGCAGAAGACCCGGCATGCAACTACGTGCCGGCCTTGGGTCTCCTGCCGACGACGGTCAGACGCCGCGCGGCTTGTCCAAGGCCGTGACGTTCAGCTCGAGGGTCAGGAGTTGAGAGCGACTACGCCTGGGCGATTTCCAGCCACTTCACGACGCCCACAAGCTCGGCCGACTTCAGTACAAATGGTGGAAACGGGCATCGAGGCGATCGCCGCCGATCGGATGCACGGGGCTGGGTACCTGGCGCGTAAGGCGTTGGGGATTCTGGCTCTGGCCACTCCAGACAGTCGACCTGACGTCGCCGGGCGGTTGGCGGGGCTTCGGCCTGAGATGCCGGCAATCGCCGCGGCGGTCCAAGAAGCGATGGCGTCCGGCAGCATCCGCGCGGTGATCCGCCGCGCCGATGCAGAACGGCGTCGTGTAGCCCGTTCGGCCATCCGCGCACTCCGGCGGCGGCGCGTGGCTACTATCTCCAACAGCTCTCTGGTCGCGCGCGCTCTGGTATACGCAAGCCCAATCAGCGTTCAGGTGATCGTCCGCGGTCCGGCTGATGAGGGCCACGCGCTCGTCGCTGACCTTCGAGCCGCTGGGGTGAGCGCGGATCCGGTGTCTCTTGCCGAACTCAATGCAGAGATAGCTGTCGTGGGTTGCGATGCGGTCTTCGATGACGGCAGCTTCGTCAACCGGAGAGGTACGAAGGCGTTGGTCGCACTGCTGCCGACCCTGGTGCTGGTGGACCGTTGGAAGCGAATCGGCGGACCGCCACCGCGCAGCTGGCCCATGCCGGAGCTCTTTGAGCTGGTGCCCGGCGACAAAGTGCATGCCCCGGCCTGACAGCCGTTCATGGTGATATCGGGCCATTATCGACAGCTACCCCACTCGCCACCGACAGGTAAGGCGCTCGCCAGTCGGCGCGGTCGACCAGTCATTCCGGGAGCCGATTCGTGGCTCAGGAGTCCGCGAACTCCGGCAGGTCTAGTGCGCTGAGCACTCGTACCAGCTCTCGAAGCTCACGTTCGACGGTTGCTCGGAGTAGCTCGATATTCAAGTCTCGATAGTGGTGCGTGTAGAAGTCGCGAGCTCGTGCCAGTTCGTCCCAAGGAATTTGTCGATATTCATTCTTCTCGTCCTCAGGGAACGAATACTTGGCCAACTCGGTTACCTGTCGCACGCGATTGGCGACCGCATCGACGACCAAGCCGTCCTCCTCCCACCGCGCGCCACCGCGCTCTGAATACTCAATTGCTTTCAAGGCGTTGTCTCGCATTTCCGCGAGGACGACCAGGGCAAGCTCACTCACAAGGACACGGACTCTCGGTCGACTAGATACCGGACCGGTGGACGCAACTCGGACTCCAGTACAAGGTCGACATCATGGCCAAGACGCCTTTCGAGTTCGGCTTCCAACGCCTCCAGGCCGGTGCGATCCGGCCGAAGCCCTGGATCAAGCGTGACCGCAATATCAACATCACTCTCGGGGCGAAAGTCGGTACGCACGGCGGAGCCGAATAGCTTGAGTCGGCGGACTCCGTGCCGCCGCTTGATGGAACGCAGCGTGCGCTCTGATGGGAGATGCAAGGCAGGACTGACGTGGCCAAGCGCCCGACCTGCAGTTTTCCGATGCCGGCTGTGATCAGGTATCGAACGCTCGAGTTGACCCACCAATACTTCGCCTCTCGACAGCTCGCGTCTGAGCCGAACCGTTAATTCGCGAGCACGGACCAGGTCCTGGTGGTCGAAGAATTGGGGCGCGAGCTTTAGGGCATCGGCCAACTGCTTGATCGCTTCCACGGCCTGCGCGCGGTCGGCTACGGTGCTTCGCTTGGCGAGAACCGTGACCACCTCTTCAGAGGTAACTCCGATCAACTCGACCGCTGGGTTGGCGTTGCCGACAATCACCAGACCTTCATGGGCCGGAACCAAGGTATTCGCGAGCCCTTCCACTGCAGCTAACGCTCGGTTCTTCTCCTCCAACACGTACACACGCGCCCGGCCTTCTCCGATGCCTACCACAAGACGATCCGCGAGAAGGACGTCAAGCGCTCGTTGACACGAACTTGGCTGCACGCGCAAAACCTTAGCCAACCCCGCCAGCGACGTTGGACCTCTGTGTCGCAGCGCGGTGACGCTCCTTAGAGCCAGATCGGAGGCGATAAGCCGCATGCAACGATCATACGCTAGTAGCGTAGGATCACTACTACGTTCCTTCCTGATGCTAGCGATAGGGAGTAATTATCGAAAGCAATTCGCACGTAAGCCGATCGAGACCGGTTCGGAGTCCGTCTACTGAAGGATCGCCTCACGTAAGTGCTGGAGCTGATCCTTATCCCAGACGAGCGGCCCAAGCCGGTCCATGGCTTCACCGAGGGCCTTCTCGAGCTCGTCGAACCACTGGCGCTCATAGCCTGCGAGCTTCGCATAGCCCTTAGCAATCCAGTCCATCCCTTGAGCGGTTCGCAGCGTGTTGAGCCAGACATACGGCAGTACAAGCTTCCCAATGTGCTTCTTGCCGATAACGCGGGCCACGTCTACCTGGACCGAGTCCCACGTCGCCGAGGACATATACGCGAGTGACTCAGCGGTTCGGCCACCCTTGCGGAATTCCTTGACCCAACGGTGGTTGCGCGAAAGTTCCAGATACACCAATCTGCCAGCCGCCAATCCTCTGCGCCGTTCATCTCGGTCCTGAAGCCAACGGCCCGCGCCCCACGTTCCGCCGGCTGCCGCAAACGCGGTCACAGCAGCGATAAGTACGAGTTGGATATACGGGTTCATTGGAAGGCGTTCGTTCCGCCGTCGACACCGCGGCCTTCGCTGTCGGTTAGAAACTCGGGTGGAAAGTCCATCTCGAGTTCGAGACCCGCCTCCGAGAACCTTAACTGGAGGCTCGTCAAGACCTTATCTATTGAGTTCTCCATTAACTCGATGAATCGCCATACCTGCCTCCAGGGGACCCAGGACGATTCGTGTTGGAGATCGTTTCGGCCAAGCCGTAGCTCGTCGAGGACTTCCCATTGAGCCTGGGGAAAGATTCGTTGGCGCAAGGCCGCTGCGAGCACCTCGTCGGAATTCATCGGCTTCACGGCCGCCGCGTCTTCTGGCGCCCTCGCGATCAGCAGCGCCTTAGTCATGTCAATTGTGAGGTTGAAGCTGCGATTGGCATAAGACTCTAGGGCGGCTGATTGGTTTTGATCCTCGAGGCGCGGGGATTGGAGCAGCATCCCGAAGTCGCTAATGTCGCCCACAGCCTTCTTCGTCTGATGCAATAGCACCCGGTTCTTGAGGAGGTCATTCCATGGCGTCAAAACTTCAGGTGGTATAGAGCTCACAGCGAACGGCTTCTAAGAGCGTGTTGGCGGCGGAGGGCCCGACCTCGAAGGACTCGGCGCTGCTGAGACAACCTCTGCCAGGTTCCTACGCGATCAACGATCGGGCGGGCATGGGACACAATCTGGAGTAATCGCTCTGGCTCCGCCTCCAAATCACTCAGTAGGAATAGGTCGATCGAACGGCCGAGTTTTCCAGCCAATCGGCGCCTTAGCCCTCGCAGATCCATCTGGTTATCGCTCTGCAAATCTACGACTACGTCGATGTCGCTAGCTGGGGTGTCGGTGCCTTTTGCAACGGATCCGAATAGAAGCGCCGCCCGAACGCTTGGCTCAGACCTAAGCGCTCGCCTCAAGCCGCTGATTACCTGCCAATGACCACGGAGCCACTCCTCCTCGGCAATGGGCACGGGATGATGCCCACTTGCCCGCCGTAGCGACCGAATTACGCCCGCCTCGACCAGGCGCCGCAGGGTCCGATCGCTGGTTCCCAATTGGTTCGCTAATTCAGCCGATGGCACGGAAAGCAGTTTATCACGATGCGTCCGGTTTGAAGCTGTTTCGGACGCACCGAGACAAGAGCGTAATTTGGCCGATCCTCGGGGGGACCTCATGTGTTCGTTGACATCCCGGTGTGGGTTGCCTCGCTTGAGTGGACTGCGCCAGCGATCCAACCAGAAGTCCAACCAGTGTGGGGCAACAAATTTCTCCGATCCACGGCTGCGTTTGCGTGCGCGAACGGTTGTTCGCTATACTGCATTCATTGTGAAAGCAACGGGCACAGACCTCTCCGGACTTGAAGAACTTGC
>DAIUFK010000082.1:0-8932 GCA_036844615.1 Candidatus Dormiibacterota bacterium
TAAAAGCCCAGGGGGTTCAACGTCGCAGCTTACGTTCCACTAAGTAACATCCCTCGGTCGCGCGGGCGCAGCCGGAAGCGCCGCGATCGGATCGCCGTTCTTGTCTCGCTCGCCGTCATCGTCGCGGGCGGCGTGACGACGAGCTTCGTGGCGGTCAAGCAGAAGGCGGTCTCCTTCGACCTGAAGCGGGCCAGCGCTCCGGCCCCAGCCGAGTTCGACCACTTCGACTTCTCGAACCTCTGGCTCGCGACCAACCCTCAGCCTCACCTGGCGATCCACGGCCAGGCCGCTTACCTCGTCGACCTGGACTCGCGGTTGGTGCTGTGGCAGCGCGACCCTGAGACTTCGCGCGCTCCCGCGAGCCTGACCAAGCTCATCACCGCGATGGTCGCCGCCGATGACGCAGGCTCGTTGGACACCGTGGTGCAGGTCACGAGGGCCGCGACCCAGATCACCCCAAGCGTCATGGGCCTATCCGCGGGCGAACGCCTCACAGTGCGCCAGCTGCTTGACGGCCTCTTCCTCGACTCGGGCAACGACGCCGCGGAAGCGCTCGCCCAGGGCATAGTGCCGCGCGACAGGTTCATCCGCCAGATGAACCAGAAGGCGACCAGCATCGGCCTTACCGCCAGCCACTTCGTCAACCCCAGCGGCCTCGACGCACGTGGCCACGGGATGTCGGCCCACGACCTCGCCCACGTCGCCGCTTACCTCGACAAGTACTACCCCGAGCTGGCCGCCATCGCCGCCACGAGAGAGATTTCAATTCCAGCCAGCTCCACCCACAAGGCCTTCTACCCTCGCAACCTGAACGGAATGCTGTGGTCCTACCCCGGCGCGACTGGACTCAAGACCGGCCTCACCGACAACGCCGGCGGCTGCATGCTCGCGACCGCCACTCGTGGCGGCAGGCACCTCATTGCCGTGGTCCTCAACGCGACAGGAGTCTCCATGGGTGACGCCACTGTTCTCCTCAACTACGGCTTCAGCGTCCAACCTCGACTCGCCCTATGGCCGGTGCCGACCGCCTCTACCTCATGACCGCCTAGACTCTCCGGTCGTGGTTCGACTCACCGGTCTCTCCGCCCAGGAGGTCCTGGATTCACGCGGAAATCCGACGATCTCAGTCACCGCCTACACCGACTCAGGCACCGGCACGGCGATAGTCCCATCAGGCGCCTCCACCGGTAAGCACGAGGCCGTGGAGCTTCGTGATGGCGACCCCTCGCGATACGGAGGCAAGGGCGTGCAGAAAGCGGTCTGGAACGTAGAGAACGAGATCGCCGAGAAGGTGATCGGCCTCGACATCTCCGACCAGTCGGCGCTCGACGCCACGCTGATCGCGCTTGACGGCACCCGCGACAAGTCGCGCCTCGGCGCCAACGCGATCCTCGGCGTCTCCCTGGCCGGTGCTCGTGCCGCCGCGCAGGCGATGGATACCCCGCTCTACAGATATCTCGGCGGAGCCCAGGCTCACCTGCTGCCTCTGCCGATGGCGAACATCCTCAACGGAGGCGCGCACGCCGACACCTCTGTTGACCTGCAGGAGTTCATGGTCTGCCCGGTCGGGGCGCCTAGCTTCAGCGAGGCGATCCGCGCGGTGTCCGAGGTGTACCACTCGCTTAAGGGCGTCCTGAAAAAGCAGAAGCTCGCGACCGGCGTCGGCGACGAGGGCGGCTTCGCGCCGAACCTCACCTCGAACGAGGAGGCGCTGAAGCTGATCGTCGACGCAATCGTCGCCGCAGGCTACCGGCCGGGAGCGGAGGTCGCGCTCGCCCTCGACCCGGCGGCCAGCGAATTCTTCAAGAACGGAACCTACAACCTGTCAGGCGAAGGGCGGACGCTCAGCGCCGCCGAGCTGGTGGACCTCTACGAAGATTGGATTTCGCGCTATCCGATCGTAAGCATCGAAGACGGCATGGCGGAGGACGACTGGGCAGGCTGGAAGCTCCTCACGGAACGCCTCGGAGACCGGGTCCAGCTCGTCGGTGACGACCTCTTCGTGACCAACGTGGAGCGGCTGACGGAGGGAATCGAAAAGGGAGTTGCCAACTCGATACTCATCAAGGTCAATCAAATCGGCACGTTGAGCGAAACTCTGCAAGCGATCGACACCGCGCGCACAGCTCACTACTCCGCGGTGATCTCCCATCGGTCCGGCGAGACCGAGGACACAACGATCGCGGACCTGGCCGTTGCGACGGGCGCCGGCATGATCAAGACGGGAGCCCCCGCCAGGGCCGAGCGCGTTGCCAAGTACAACCGCTTGCTTGCGATCGAGCACGAGCTCGGCGCCGGCGCCTACTACGCACAGGCTTCGAGCCTGCCGTGAAGCAGGCGTCGCGGGCGGTGCACGCCGGCCGCGGCGGTAAGGCCGGCGTGGGCGCTCGAGCCCCGCTCGCACCCGACCTCAGCACGGCGGCGGTTCACGTCTACGAGGAGCTCGACGACTACGACGCGGTGGCCCGTGGTGAGCGCCCCGGTCATTACTACGGGCGCAACTCGAACACCAACCGCGCAATGCTCGAGGCGGCGGTGGCCGAGCTTGAGGGCGCCGAAGCGGGAGTGGCCACCGGGTCGGGCATGTCGGCTCTGCACCTTTCGATCCTGGCCCTTGCGCCCAAGCCCGCAACCATTCTTGCCACGCGCGAGCTGTATGGGGGCACTCTCGCGCTTCTGCGCCAGGACCTGGAGCCTGCCGGATACGAGGCTGTTTTCGTCGACCTGAACGACCTCGATGCGGTCAGGCGCGCGATGGACGGCGCGGGCCTGGTCCTGGTGGAGACGATCACGAATCCGCTGTGCAGGGTTCCCGACCTCGACGCGATCATCGGCATGGCGCGCACAAGCGGCGTACCCGTGCTTGTCGACAACACCTTCGCCACGCCCGCGCTGTTCAGGCCGATGGAGCACGGTGCCACCGTGGTGATGCACAGCGTGACGAAGTATCTCGGCGGACATTCCGACCTCGTCGCGGGAGTGGTTGTCGGCGACGCAGCGCTGATGGCCGCAGCACGCGTCCGCTCCGTGCGGACAGGGACACCTCTCGGCCCTTTTGACGCATGGCTGGCGGTGCGCGGCCTTCGCACCCTCGACGTGCGGATGAGAAGGCACACCGACAACGCGCTGGCACTCGCGCGCGCGATGCGATCGATGCCCGGCGTCGCGAAGATCCACCATCCACTCATGGAGGACTCGCCCTCCTTCGCGGTTGCAACCCGCCTGCTGCCAGAGGGAGCGGGCGGGATGATGGCCTTCGACCTCGAAGGCGGCCGCGCGGCGGTGCAGCGCATGATGTCGCGCTTTCAGCTGGTGGCGTTCGCGGCAAGCCTCGGCGGGGTCGAGACCACGATCTCCTACCCGGAGATCACCTCGCATCGAGGTCTCACGCCCGAAGAGCGTGCCCAGCTCGGCGTCGGCCCAGGGACGGTGCGGGTGTCGGTGGGCATCGAGGCGGCCGAGGACATAGTTGCCGACTTCGCGCAGGCAATCGACTGAATGTCCGCTTACACGCTGCTCCAGCTGTTGGAGGTGCTGGCAGCCGGCATCGTGCTCATGTTCGGCGTGTTGACTGACTCGTCTTCGGTCACCGTCGTCGCCGGGGGCTTCCTGATCGGCAAGGCAGTCCTCAACATCCTCGCCCCCGAAGGAGGCTCCGTCTACCGGAGGTCGCTGATCGGGTATTCGCTCGGCGCCTTGTTCGCCTTCATCGGCGTCGTCGCGATCCACTTCGTGGCATAGATCGGTCGTGCTGGTTGACGCCCCAGCGCGCAAGCGGCGTTAAGGATGGGCCTTACTGAATGCTCCCCTGAGGGGAAAGGGCTCCTTTGTCTAACCTGTGGATATGGCGCAGGGCGTAGTCACAGCGGGTATCACGCGGCTGATCGGCAACACGCCGCTTCTGCGCATCCACATGTTCGAGCGCGAATTCCCGAACGTGGAGGTCTACGCAAAGGCCGAGTGGTTCAACCCCGGAGGCTCGGTCAAGGACCGAGCCGCGCTGTCCATGATCGAGGACGGGGAGAGGCGCGGCGCCCTCACGCACGACAAGACGATCATCGACTCGACGTCCGGCAACACGGGCATCGCGTACTCATTGGTTGGTGCCGCCAAGGGCTATCGGGTGAAGCTGGTGATGCCGAGCAACGTGAGCTCCGAGCGCAAGGCCCTCGTCGTCGCCTACGGCGCCGAGATCGTTTACAGCGACCCCCTCGAGGGCTCGGACGGGGCGATCTTGAAGGTTCGCGAGATGGTCGAGGCAGACCCCGACCGCTATTTCTATCCCGACCAGTATTCAAACCCTGCCAACGTGCGTGCTCACTACGACGGCACAGCGGTTGAGATCCTCGAGCAGACCTCAGGGCGCGTGACCCACTTCGTCGCGGGCCTTGGCACGACGGGAACCTTTGTCGGCACAGCGAGCCGCCTCAAGGAACAGGACTCGTCGATCCGCACCATCGCGGTGCAGCCGGAAGACTCGTTCCACGGCCTGGAGGGCCTGAAGCACCTTCCGACCGCGATAGTGCCAAGGATCTGGAACCCGAGCCTGGCGGACGAGGTTTGGGGCTGTCCCACCGAACCGGCCTACGACCTCGCGCGCGAGGTGGCGCGCACCGAGGGTCTGCTGGTCGGCCACTCGAGCGGCGCGGCCCTGTGGGCGGTGAGACGCCTGGCTGAGACCATCCGGGAAGGCGTCGTCGTCACGGTGTTCCCGGACTCAGGGGACCGGTACATCTCGACTGGCCTGTACGGCTCAAAGCCGTGAGGATCAGCGCCTCCGCGTTGGAGGCGGTGCACGCCCACGTCAAAGAGGGATATCCCTACGAGATCTGCGGGATGCTGGTGGCCAGGAAAGGGACGCGCGACATCGTCGACATCCGCCGCGCGACCAATTCGAACACCACGCGGCCTCGAGACACCTACCAGATCGACCCTCTGGAGCACCGCGCCATCGAGAAGGAGTGCGACGCGGCAGGCCTGGAAATCGTCGGCTACTACCACAGCCATCCCGATCACGCGTCGTATGCATCCATTCGCGACACCGAGCAGGCGTGGCCCGACTACTACTACGTGATCGTCTCCTGCATGGGCGGCGAGGTGAAAGAGGGCAAGGCCTTCTATCGAACGTCGTGGGACATCAGGGAGATGGTCGAGGAGCCCGTTGAGGTAGTGCCTCGGTAAAGCTCGGTTTTTGGGCCTGACCTAGGTGCCGTCGCGGCCGCGATCCTGTGGCTGAGGGCTCCTTCCCCGTCTAATTAGCGTCGTGCCTCGCCCCATCGTTGCCATCGTGGGCCGTCCCAACGTTGGGAAGTCGACGCTTTTCAACCGGATTCTCGGTTGGCGAAAAGCGATAGTAGACCCACAGTCAGGCCTCACCCGGGACCGCCTTTATGGGATCGCCGAATGGAGCGGGCGCGAGTTCACGGTCGTCGACACGGCAGGCCTCGACCTTGACACGGCCCAGGACGAGTCGAGAGCCGCGATCGAGGCCCAGACCAAGGTCGCCATCGACCAGGCCCAGGTGATCGTCCTGCTCCTCGACGTCAGGCAGGGGCTCACGCCTGTCGATCGCGAGATAGCGACGCTGCTGCGCCGGTCGGGCCGGCGGGTTCTAATCGCAGCGAACAAGGCCGACTCGCCAACCGAGCGCGGCTTCGCTCACGAGATGCTCGAGCTTGGTTTTGACTCGCCTCACCTACTCTCAGCGCAGCACGGCATCGGCGTCGGCGATTTCCTCGATCGAGTCCTCGAGCTACTGCCCCCGGCCGAGGAGGAAGCGCCGGGTGATTCGAAAGCCGACAGGCTCGCCATCATGGGCCGGCCGAACGTCGGCAAGTCCTCGCTGCTGAACGCCCTGCTGGGTGATGAGCGCGCGCTGGTCAGTCCCATTGCCGGGACGACTCGCGATCCCGTCGATACCGAGCTGATCTTCGACAACATCCCTGTAGTACTCGTCGATACCGCAGGGATCAGGCGCAAGTCGGCACACCGCGATCGCCTCGAGCGCTACAGCCTGATGCGAGGCATCAACGCGATGGAGCGCGCCGATGTGGTGCTGCTTGTCCTCGAAGCTTCAAGCGGTGTGCTGGCCCAGGACCAACACGTAGCGGGCTACGCGCTCGAGGCGGGGAAGGGGCTGGTGATAGTGGTCAACAAGATCGACCTTGTCGAGCCCGCGCAGCGCAAGGCGGCGTATTGGCAAAAGGAGCTCCTGAAGGATTTCAAGTTCGCGCCCTTTGCGCCGATCGTGACGGTTTCAGCCAAGACGAAGGAGGGCATCGGAGGGCTGATGCCGATCGCCCTTGATGTGGTCGGTCAGCGGCGCATCAAGATTCCGCCCAACGAGCTCAATCGGCTGCTGCGAGACGCGCTGGACGAGCATCCGCCGCCGAGCTTCAAGGGCAAGCGCCTGAAGGTTGGCTATGCGACGCAGGCCGGCACCGAAGCGCCGACCATCGTGCTTTTTGTCAACGACGTCGGCCTGCTCCACTTCTCGTACCGGCGTTACCTGGAGAAGAAGATCCGAGATCGGTTCGGCCTGGCAGGCAACCCGATCAAGCTGGTACTGCGCGGGGACTCGGGTAAACGTGCAGCGGCCAAGAAGTGACGTTCCTGCCTGCCTGAACGCCCCCTCCGGCCCTTCGGGCCACCTCCCCGGCGAGCGGGGAGGACACCTATTTACATTTCGATCATCATCCGACCACAGGAAGTTGATCGAATGCTGATGTATTGGTTCCCATGGGTAAGCCGGTGACCTCCAAGGTTCTCGTTGTCGATGATGAAGATCACATCATCGAGCTCGCGCGCCTCTACCTCACGCGTGAGGGTTACGAGGTGGAGGGAGTGGGGGACGGGTCGCAGGCGCTGGCCAGGTTCGGCCAGGTGAAACCCGACCTCGTGGTCCTGGACATCATGCTGCCCGGCGCAGACGGCCTTGCGATCTGCAAGGAGATCCGCAAGCTGAGCCAGGTGCCGATCATCATGCTGACGGCCCGAGATGAGGTCACCGACAAGGTGGTGGGTCTCGAGGTTGGCGCTGACGATTACCTGACCAAGCCGTTCCACCCCCAGGAGCTCGTCGCTCGGGCCAAGGCGCTGCTGAGGCGCGCGCGAATCGAGCCTGACGCACCCAAGCTCATCCGGGCGGGCAAGCTCGAGGTCGACCTCGAGCGCCACGAGGTCCGGCACGGCCAGGCCAAGGTTCAGCTGCGACCCAAGGAGTTCGACCTGCTGGCGCTGCTGTCTCGGCATCCCGGTCGGGTCTTCCAGCGAAGTGAGCTGCTCGACCTCGTGTGGGGCTACGACTTTCCCGGCTATACGCGTACGGTGGACGTCCACGTGCAGCAGCTGAGAGAAAAGCTCGCCGCAGCCGGTGTGATCGACCCGAGCATCCAGACCGTGTGGGGCGTCGGCTACCGGTTGGAGCTGGCCGGCAGCTGAGCCTCCGACTCCGCGTCCTGGCCGCCGCCGCCGGCATCGTCGCCGTCAGCCTCCTGCTGAGCGGGGCGCTGACGTGGGTCCTCGTGCGCAACCTGGAGTTCCAGAGCGCGCAAGGGCAGCTCGACTTCGCCATCCAGGTCGATCGGGTTTTGGTTCGCCACCAGGAGTGCCTGAATCCCCCGGTCTTGGCCACGGGGGAGGGGGCTGCCGGATGCAGGCTTGACGACGCAAGCGATTTTGAAAGCCGCCTCTCGACCCTGGCGGCGACTTTGAGCGAGGACAGGCTTCTGCTCCTGGATCGACAGCGGAGGGTCGCCTGGGATAGCGGCAACCCGGCCACTGTCGGCCAGATCATTGACGTGCAGGCCGCCAAGCGCGTCGCGAACGTCGCCGAGGCGCAGCCGACACTGAACGGTGAGCAGTACCTCGCCGCGGCTGTCGCTTTAGCGCCGACGCGCGACCCTCTGGGTGCGGCGTTCCTGGTGGTGGCCCGCCCGCGATCGTCGATAACCGCCGCCGCCGCAGGAGAGCTTGTCCCGGTTCTACTGACTGCGGGCGGTGCCGCTCTACTGGTGGCGATGCTGCTTGTCCTTTTGGTCGGGCGCTCGCTCACCCGCCCTCTGACCCAGCTCGCCGCCGCGGCGGAGGACGTGGCAGCGGGCAATTACTCCCGGCGCGTGGGCATCCGCGGGGAGGACGAGATTGGGGTGCTTGGGGCGGCTTTCGATCGAATGGCGGAGGCGGTGGAGCGCGCGCGCAAGGTCCAGCGCGACTTCCTCGCCAACCTGTCGCACGAGCTGAAGACGCCGCTTACCGGTTTGATCGGATTCAGCCAGGCCCTTGTCGATGGCAGTCTCAAGACGGTGGCCGAGCGCACGCGCGCGGCCACCATCGTCCACGAGGAGTCGGAGCGCGTCCTGCGCATGGCGCAGGAGTTGCTCGACCTGGCGCGCGTGGAGGCGGGTTCGATTGCGATGGCCATCGCGCCAGTCGACCTGGCGGGCCAGTTGCAACAGGAGCTGGAGATCGTGAGGCCGCGTGCCGAGGCGCGCTCCCTCGCCCTGACCCTTGACGTGGCGCATGACATCCCCCCGGTGGCGGCGGACCCTGAACGTCTGCACCAGATCCTCGACAACCTTCTCGACAACGCGGTCAAGTACGCACCGGAAGGGTCGACGATCGCAGTCAGCGCGCGCCTCGCCGAGGGAGGGGTTGAGACGGTGGTTTCAAATCCGGTCGGGGACCATCGGCCCGACCCTGAGAGGATGTTCGACCGCTTCTACCGAGCTGATCCGTCGCGTTCCGCGGCGGGAGGCGTTGGGCTCGGTCTCGCCATCTCTCGCGAGCTCGCGACGGCGATGGGTGGGAGGCTGTGGGCCGACCTCGACGAAACTGGCAACCTTCGACTTCACCTGATGCTAACTGCGAAGAGCACTCCTACCTGATTGAACGTCCCCTCCGGCGGGCACGGCCCGCCACCTCCCCGGCGAGC
>DAIUFK010000083.1:0-7431 GCA_036844615.1 Candidatus Dormiibacterota bacterium
GCCTCGAGTACTTCTGCTTCGAAGGCGATGGGCTGTGGACCTCAGACGACGCCACACTCGTGAAGCTCGCGACGAAGGAGCTTGAGCAGCTTGGCGTCTGCACGCCTCAGCAGGTGTTCGACGGTGTGGTGATCCGCCAGCCCAAGGCATATCCCGTGTATGACGACGCCTATCAGCAGCACGTCGACGTCGTGCGCGACTACCTGCGCACTCAGCTCAGCAACCTTCACCTTGTCGGCCGCAATGGCATGCACAAGTACAACAACCAGGACCACTCGATGATGACGGCGCTCCTCGTTGCGAGGAACATCGCGACAGGCTCCAGCTATGACCCATGGAACGTCAACGCCGAGGCGGTCTATCACGAAGATGTGCACGTCGGGGAACGGGACACGACAGGCAGGCAGGTCCCGCAGCGCCTGGCCGGCTGAACGGAACGCTCTCTAGGCGGTCTTGGGTCGGGTGAAGTTGGCGGCGATCAAGCTGGCGACAGCGAGCACCGCGAACAGGATCGCGTGCTTGATGTGCACACCTGAGGTCGAGGCGAACAGCTGCAGCATGCCGGTTGCATACAGGGCAGCGATCACAAGGAAGACAACCGCGAGGGCCACCAGGCCGATGGCAAGCGGAGCAGATTTCACAGGTTCAAGGCTAGCAGGCAGAGGCTGATCAACCCGGCAGCAACGCAGTACAAGCCGTAAGGGTCCAGGCGTCCTGAGCGAAAGTACCGCAGCAGAAACCGGGCGCTTACATACGCTGCGACGCCCGAAAGCACGGCGCCCGCTACATATTCACCGACCGGCACCCCGCCAGAAAACAGCTGAGGTACCTCGAGAACTCCAGCCGCCAGGATGACTGGGGTCGCGAGAAGAAAAGAGAACCGGGCTGCCTCCTGGTGTCGCAAGCCGGCGAGAAGGCCGCCACCGATGGTGACTCCCGACCGCGAGATGCCCGGCACAAATGCAAGCGCCTGGCACGCGCCGACCAGTGCCGCGGCCAGGAAGCTGATTCGCTCAGCCTCCGCAAAGCCCTCCTCTTGCTCGATGCGAGGCTTGGAATGAAGCGCGGCGCGGCGTTCTGCGCGTCTCCTCAGTTGCTCAAAACCGAGCATGAGAAGGCCGTTCACGATCAGGAAGCTAGCTGCCACGTAAGGGCTGGCGAAGAGCGACTTTATCCGGGTCTCGAGAAAGACGCCAAGGATCGCGGCAGGAATCGTTCCCACCATCAGAAGCATCGCGAGCCGCTCCGCCGGCGTCTCGATGCGGCCGCGGACCGCTGCCCTGAAGAAGCCTTTGATGATGGCAACCCATTCGGTCCGATAGATGACAAGCAGCGCAATTGCGGTGCCCAGGTGGAGCAGGACCAGGAAGGGGACGAAGGAAGGGTCCGACTGCTTGAAGCTCCAGTGGAGCAAGCTCGGCACGAGGACCGCGTGGCCCAGCGACGAGACAGGGAACAGCTCGGTGGCCCCCTGGAGCAGGCCCATGAAGAGTGCTTGCGCTAAGGACATCGGCGGTGTCGTTGGCGCGCGGGTGGGTTAGCCGGGCCCGAGCTTTTCCGAAGCCTCGTCAACGAGGGCACGCGCCGTCCCGAACTCGCGACGCACGGCGGCATCCTCGGCGCGGTCCAGGATCGCGAAGACGTTGTCCCAGCGTTCAGGGTCTCGCTCGTGCAGGCCTGCCTTGACCTGGCCGATCGTCTGCGTGGCGAACAGTAGGCCGCCGCCTGGGTTGTCAAGGATCGAGCGCGCAATCTCCAGCTGACCGCGCGCCCACTGCACGATCTCATCGCCAGGGTGTGTGTCGAGCTCTTTCGGGTGCAGCACTTCCATTGCGGAACTATTCTCGGCCAACCGCATTGAGGGCTTCACCGTCAAGGCGATAGACGGTCCATTCCGAGTTCGGGCGGGCGCCGAGCCTTTCGTAGAAGCGGATCGCATCTTTGTTCCAGTTCAGCACCGCCCATTCCATGCGGCCGCACCCGCGCTCCACAGCAAGGCGGGCAAGGTGGGAGAGCAGAGCGCGGCCGACTCCTTGACCGCGGTGGACGGGAAGCACGAACAGGTCCTCGAGATAGAGGCCGGGACGAGCTAGAAAGGTCGAGAAGCTGTGAAAGAAAAGCGCGAAGCCGATCGGCTCGCCATCGTCTTCCGCAATCACGGCCTCCGCGTAGGGCCTGGGGCCGAAAAGGCCGGCCTCAAGCAGGTCCTCTGTCAGCACGACCTGGCTCTCGAGCTTTTCAAACCTGGCAAGCTGCCAGATGAGCTCCGCCACCACCGGCACGTCGGCTCGCTCCGCCGGGCGAATGAGGAGCGTCATTTGACTCCGCGCTTGCGCGCGGTTATTAGTCCGGGCTGACGCCGGGCCGTGGGGCGGTCGCGAAGTCGGAACACAAGGCGCATCGCGCCATGAGTGTCCGAGAAGCTCGCGATCTTGTTGTCCACCAGGCCGGCTGCAAGGCCCGCGTCGATGACGTCGGTGTCACTTATCTCGCTCCGCCCCCCTTTCGGCCTGATCACCCAGATCGCGCCATTGGGCTCGATCCAGGTCTTGACGTCTTTCAACCGTTTCAGGTCGGCATCGTTCTCAGCGCCGAGGAATACGAGGTCTACAAGGTCGGCGGGCGACTGGGGCCTGCCGGTGACGATGTCCGATGTTCGCTGGCGAAGGAGAGACAGAAATCCAGCGTCTTTGACGTCGACGATGGCGACCTTGGCGCCGGGCTTGACGCCAAGCTTGTCGAGCAGCGGCCGCGTGCTCGGGAGGTCAGGGCTCAGCTTTGCTCCTCCTCGCCTTTGGTGCCCCGCACCGCTCCGAAGACGATCACACCCACGAGCCAGCCGGCATAAGCGCCGGCGATGGCGAGGACGACGACAGGCACGAGGCTGGCGACACGGTTGAGCAGCGTGAGCCCAAGGGCGACAAACAATCCGAACACGATGCTGCCTACGACCGCACCCACCAGCGCACCGGCAAGGGTCCGTGGGCTCAGACGTCGACCACCTGGAGGTCGGTGACCGCATCCTCGACGGTCCCGGCGTAGAGGTGATTGAAGAGGAAGCGCGTCCTGGGATGGCGCGCCTTCAGCTCGGCGGCGGCCTCCCAGCTCATATGGCTGAAAACGTCCCCGGGCCCTGTCGCCTCGACAATCGCGACATCGGCACCGTCCACCAGGTCGTCAAGGGGTGCCGTCGCTTCGGTGTCACCGGAATACACAAGGAGCTTGTCGTCGATCCGGATGCGGTATCCGCTCGAGCCGCTGGTGCCGTGGTCGAGCTTGATCGACTCGTACTTGTAGCCCGCGGCAGTGCCTGATGGCTCAGCCTCCTGGTACTTGACGTTGAACCGATGGCGCATCGCCAGCCCCCAGTCCTGGCCCCAGCTGACCTCCCATAGCGCCTCCAGCCTTGCCTCCACGCCCTCCGGCCCGACGAAGGTGATGGGGCGCGGGTCGACAAAGACACGGTGCAGGACAAAGGTTGGAAGACCAAGGGTGTGGTCCCCGTGGAAATGGGTCAGGAAGACTGCATCGATGGCGCCAGGATCGATTCCACAGCGGTGCATGTGCGGGAGCAACGGCGCCCCTCCGTCCAGCAGTAGGCGCCCGTCCACCACCACCGCCCCGTTGTACCGCTCCGGGGAGAAGGCAGCGCCTGTGCCCAGAAAAGCCAGCCGCATTCAATTGCCCGCCGCCCTCAGGCGACGGTCACCGACGGATTCAGGTAGACGTCCTGGATCGCGTGCAGCAAATCGATTCCCTCCTTCATCGGCCGCTGAAACGACTTACGTCCGCTGATCAAACCCATCCCGCCGGCGCGCTTGTTGATGACAGCCGTGCGGACTGCCTCCTTGAGGTCCGCCGAACCATGGGACTCACCACCCGAGTTGATAAGGCCGGCTCGGCCCATGTAGCAGTTGATCACTTGATAACGGCAGAGGTCAATCGGGTGGTCACTTGACAGCTTGTCGTACACCGCCGGCGCGGTCTTGCCGAAGTTGATCACCTCGAAGCCGCGGTTGGTGTCGGGAAGCTTCTGCTTGATGATGTCGGCCTCGATGGTGACGCCGAGGTGGTTGGCCTGCCCGGTGAGGTCGGCGGCGGTTTCGTAGTTGACGCCATCCTTCTTGAAGGCGTTGTTGCGCACGTAGCACCACAGGACCGTCGCCATGCCGAGCTCATGGGCCTGGTGGAAGGCAACAGCGATCTCCTGCAGCTGGCGATTCGATTCTGCAGAACCGAAATAGATGGTGGCGCCAAGGGCCACCGCGCCCATCTCCGAGGCCTCCTTCACCGTGCCGAAGAGGATCTGGTCGTACTTGTTCGGATAGGTGAGGAGCTCGTTGTGGTTGATCTTGCAGATGAACGGGATCCGGTGGGCGTACCGGCGCGCCACCGACCCGAGCACCCCAAAGGTCGACGCCACCGCATTGCAGCCGCCCTCGATCGCGAGCTCGATGATCTTCTCCCCGTCGAAGTAGATCGGGTTGGGGGCGAAGGATGCCCCGGCGGTGTGCTCGATGCCCTGGTCGACCGGCAGGATCGACAGGTAGCCCGTCCCTGAGAGGCGGCCGTGCTCAAAAAGGGACTGCAGGCTGCGCAGCACCCTGGTAGGCCTGTCGCTGTCCTTCCAGATTCTGTCGACAAAGTCGGGCCCGGGCAGGTGCAGCTGGGCTTTGGGCACCGTCTCACACTTGTGTTCCAGGAGGCTCTTGGCGTTCTCGCCCAGAATGTCCTCCAGCTTGCCGAACGAGCCCCGGGTGGCTGTAGCCATCAATCCCTCTTACACATTTAATTAGCGTCTCGCGCAGGTTCGCGGGTATACAGGCGTCACTCTATAGTGGCACCTCATGACGGAGCGAGCCAGCGATCTGCTAAGTGAGGTCGCCGAGCGCCTCTCGGCCGATGCCACGGAGAGCGGCTTGGTGGCCGCCGAATCGGTGCGCGCGCTCGCCCCTGAGATCCTGAAATCCCAGGCGGGCGGCACCGTCGACGAGCTCGTCCACACCTCGGTTCGCTTCCTGGGGCTGCTCTTCCGATCCCTCCGGCCCGACTCGCAGGTCCCCTGGGTCGAGTACTACGGCGTCGCGCGCGATGCCTCCCGCCGCTACGCCGAAAAGGGGGTCCCGCTCGAGTCGCTGATGGAGGGCCTTTCGGTGTTCCGCCGCTCAGTGATCGCGCGAGTCACCGAGGAGGTCGCGGGAAGCGAGGACTCGGGTGAGGTGATCGGCATGGCCCAGGGCCGGATGGACGATGTCATTGAGCATCTGAACTCCAGCTTCATCCGCGGCTACCTCGACTACACCGAAGCCCGTCACATCGCGCGTCAAAGCGAGCTGCACGGGCTCTATCACATCGCCAGCGCCCTCGGCAGGTCCCTTGACG
The DNA here is from genome assembly GCA_036844615.1 of Candidatus Dormiibacterota bacterium. Taxonomy (GTDB): domain Bacteria; phylum Chloroflexota; class Dormibacteria; order Dormibacterales; family Dormibacteraceae; genus Palsa-872. The sequence goes on from DAIUFK010000083.1 coordinate 5,383, forward strand.
TATCGGAGATTGCGGAGGTCGGGCTCCGGGAAACGCTCCAGGTGCTGCGCCTGCAGGCGGGCGCGGTCTGGGTCCGGGAAGGCGCCAGGCTCAAGCTTGCCAAGACCCTCGGGATGCAGCCGGGCGAGGAGGAGGAGTTCACCGAGTCGGGACGCTCCCGGCTGGTCAAGGTCGTGGAGGTCGCCTCAGGGCCTGCCGAGTCGCGCGTCGACCGCATCACCGGGGAGTGGAGCGCCATCAGAGCCGAGCTGAGGACGAAGGGCGTGCTTCTCGGTGCGATGACTGTGGCGACCCGGCTGCCAAGAACTTTCGAGTCGAGCGACCTGGAGTTCGTCGCGGCGGTGGCCGACCAGATCGCCGTCGCTCTCGACCGCGCTCGCCAGCACACCAGAGAAGCCAGGACCGACTACCTCACAGGGCTTGCCAACCGGCCGGAGTTCGAGCGCGCGATCGACCGGGCGGTGGCAGCCGCACAACGACACAAGCGCCGGCTCACGCTCATGATGATCGACCTCGACAGTCTGAAGAGCATCAACGACACCAATGGGCATCACGTCGGCGACGAGGCCATCCGTGTCCTCGCCCAGGAGCTCCAACGAGCAGTTCGAGCCACCGACACTTGCGGCCGCCTAGGCGGCGACGAGTTCGGTGTCGCGATGCCGGATGCTGACGAGCACCACGCGAGCGATGTCGCCACTCGCGTGCGCCAGTCACTCGAGGAAATGAATCGCGTGGGCAAGTCGCCGGTCCCCGTGCAGTTCAGCATCGGGATCACTGCCTGGAGGCCGGGCATGGACTGGCAGGCCATGTACCAGCTCGCGGACAAGAACCTCTACATCGACAAGCGGCGTCGTCATGCGGGCCGCAAAGAGGTTGGTCAAGTCGGAACCTGAGACCCTCGCGTTGCCGGAGGGTCCGGTGCTGGGCCCACAGTTCTTCGACCGGGACACGATGGCGGTGGCACGCGACCTTTTGGGCAAGGTGCTCGTGCGCGAGGTGGAAGGCAGGCGCCTGTGGGGCCGCCTTGTCGAGGTCGAGGCCTACCTCGGCCCGGATGATCTAGCCGCTCACTCCTCGGGCGGCCGGCGCAGCCCCCGCAACGAGGTCATGTACGGGCCTCCGGGACATGCCTACGTCTATTTCACGTACGGCATGCATCACTGCCTCAACTTCGTGACGCAGCCGGAAGGCATACCGCAAGCTGTGCTCGTGCGCGCTCTCGCGCCTGGCCCCGGCGTCGGACGGTGCGGTGGGCCCGGTCTCGTGTGCCGCGCCTTCAACATCGACAGGAACCTCAACGGAGTCGCCCTGGTGCCGCCCGCGCTCTACGTGGTTGACGACCACGCGCCAGCGCGCCGGATCTTCGAAACAGCGCGAATCGGGATCGGCGAACAGGGCGATTGGACAGACCGCCCCATGCGGTTCTGCCTGGACTCCCCGAACCTTTCTCGCCCCCTCTCTAAATTGACAAAGCGCGGCGTCTAGGCCGGATTTAATCCGGCCATCACCAAGCGCAACTCTCCAAACACCTCCAGGCGTGGTGGCTAACAGGAGGGGGTACCGCGGGGGAGGACTTATGTCCTCACCCGCGCCTTTTAGGGCCAGCGGCCGCTCGACGGCTCTCCCCGCTTCAGGGCCGCCCAGTCGGAGCGAAGCGGTGCGAACGCGTCGACGACTGTGGCGCCTTCGCTCCCTGCCGTCGCCTCGTGCGGGACGTTGCTCGGAATCGTGTAGGTATCGCCTGCATGCAGCTCGCGCTTCTCTGATCCGATGTGCATGGTGATGGTCCCGCTGATGACAAAACCGAGCTGCTCGTTGTCGTGCTTGTGCTCCGGCACTGTGGAGTGTGGCTCCAGGTCGACGATGGCAAGCGTCATCCGCTCGCCGGTGACCGCTCGCGCGTGGACACCCTCACGAAGCAGGTGCGGCCGGATGCGATGAAGCTCGAGAAAGGTGCTCATCGCCGGGCGCGCGCAGGGCGCACTTTCATTGGCGCGCGCGCAGGGCGCACTTTCATTGGCGCGCGCGCAGAGCGCATTTTCATTGGCG
>DAIUFK010000083.1:7531-8902 GCA_036844615.1 Candidatus Dormiibacterota bacterium
GCGCACTTTCATTGGCGCGCGCGCAGAGCGCATTTTCATTGGCGCGCGCGCAGAGCGCATTTTCATTCGATCACCCGGTCGATGATCGTCGCCGTGCCAATCCCGCCACCGCAGCACATTGTCTCGAGGCCGTAGCGCAGGTCGCGCCGCTCGAGCTCGTAGAGGAGGCGGTTCATGAGGAGCGCCCCCGACGCGCCAAGCGGGTGGCCGACCGCGATGGCGCCACCGTTGACGTTGGTCTTGCCGAGGTCGGCGCCGGTCTCCTTCTCCCACGCGAGCACAACGGAGGCGAAAGCCTCGTTGACCTCGAACAGGTCGATGCTCTTGAGGTCGAGGCCCGCCTTCTTCAAGACGGCAGCGGTGCCGGGAATCGGCCCCTCGAGCATCAGCACGGGGTCGGTGCCCACAACCGCCTGCGCCCTGATGCGAGCGCGGGGCTTGAGGCCCAGCTGCTTGGCCTTTTCAAGCGACATGAGCAGGACCGCCGCGGCCCCGTCCGAAATCTGGCTCGAGTTGCCTGCGGTGATCGAGTGTTCAGGGTTGAAAGCAGGCTGGAGTCCTGACGTCGCCTCGTAGCTCGCGTTCGCGCGAATGCCCTCGTCCTTGCTGAAGAGCTCCGTGTGGCCGTTGCCGTCGAGCGACACCTCGACAGGCATGATCTGCGACTTGAAGTAACCCTTCTCGGTGGCTTCGTGCGCCAAATGGTGGCTGCGCACGCCGAACTCGTCCATCTGCTTGCGTGAGATCCCGTACTTCCGAGCGATGAGCTCGGCGGAGATTCCCTGGGGGACCAGGTCGTAAAGCTCAGTCAGCTCCGGTGGAAACGGCGACCCCGGCGAAATCGCATTCGATCCCATCGGGACCCTGCTCATCGACTCGACGCCGCCCGCGATGGTGATGTCGCAGACGCCCGACTGGATCAGGTTTGCGGCGAAGTGGATCGCCTGCTGGCTCGAGCCGCATTGCCTGTCGACAGTTGTCGCTGGCGTCGTGACGGGAAATCCCGCCGTGAGCCACGCGCTTCGTGCGATGTTGAGGCTCTGCTCTCCGGCCTGGGTCACGCATCCGAAGACGACGTCCTCCACCTGACCGGGCTCGATGCCCGCGCGCTTGACGATCTCTTTCAACACGAGCGAACCGAGGACGACCGGATGCATGTCCCTGAGCCTTCCGTTGCGACGACCTATAGGCGTCCGAACGGCCTCGACTATCACTACCTCGCGCATGTTCATCGTCTGTCTCCTTACAAACCGTCGCGCGCAATGCGCCGAGCGGGTGGGCTTTTATCGAACCTTCATTTCATTCTAGGCGCGCGCAATAGTCGGTCTCGATGCGCTGTGTCAAGCCACAAACATTTGCCTGGCATGAGGA
>DAIUFK010000084.1:0-8529 GCA_036844615.1 Candidatus Dormiibacterota bacterium
TCTGCCGTGGCAACAACCAGAGCAAGTTCTACGCCGAAGGCGACTATGAGCCGATTTCGCGCATCTTCGAGAAGACACTTTTCAACCGGTTCTTGCTCGAGTACGACGACAACCGCTCAGGAGGCTTTGCGCCGCTCGCGCACCTACCTGAAGACCGGGTCGCAGTCCTTGGCCTTGTGACGACCAAGAAGCCGGAACTCGAAAGCGAGACCGAGTTGAAGATCAGAATCGAAGAGGCTGCCCGCTACGTTCCGCTCGAACGATTGGCGCTTAGCCCTCAATGCGGGTTCGCTTCGACCATGGAGGGCAACCGGATCAGTCACGAACTACAGAGACGTAAGCTCGAGCTTGTAGGACGGGTCGCAGGATCGGTCTGGGGCCAAAGTTAGGTTCGAATCCTGTCCCGGAGCCAACCCGCTGAATTCAAAGTCGTTGGTTTCCGGCGCCGTGAAATGCTTGCGAACGCAAGCAGGGGCTGCCGAATCGCACGTAAAGAAGGGCTTGCGCTAGTCTGTAATCCGTAGTACTGTTCCAACCGCAGCATGCAGCAAACGGGCGGATACCCGATCGACACCAGCCAGCTCTTGAAGGGCGTTCTGGACCTCGCCGTTCTCGCCGTTCTCGCCGATCACGACAGCTACGGCTATGACGTCCTCCGCCGTTTGCGCGATAGCGGCCTGGATGGCGTGGGCGATGCCTCCGTATACGGAACGCTGCGCCGCCTGTACCAGGCCGGCTCCCTCAATTCATACGTGGTCCCCTCGGAGGAGGGGCCCCATCGCAAGTACTACGGGCTCAACGATCGCGGCCGAAGCGCCCTCGACCAATCCACTAAGACGTGGGGCTCGTTCACGAGAGCCCTCGATCACCTGCTCAACGGGAGGAGCTCCGCCAATGCCAAATAGCCAACAGGCCAACGATGTCGCCAACTATGCCGCCGCCGTTCGATCTGCCCTTGCTTCTCTCCCCGAGGCCGAGCGGGCAAGTCTGCTCGAGGATCTCGAGAACCACCTGGCGGAGGTCGCCGGCGAGTCCGATCTTTCCCTGCAAGAACGCCTCGGCCAGCCTGAGGACTACGCGGCTGAGCTCAGGTCGGCTTACAGCTCCGGGCGCAACACGCCAAACGTGAAACGGCGCTGGCCAACTCGCGAAAGATCATGGGCGTTGGTGAAGGCGGCATTTGGCACCCAGGTCTATAGCGAGCTGCGCGCCCTGCTTCCTGAGCTGCTCCCCGGATGGTGGGTCCTGCGCGCATACCTGGTAGTGCTCGTTCTCGCCTTCATGTTCAGGGGCGACCGCAATCTCAGGCCGATACCCAACCCGTTCTCCAGCGCTGGCCTGCTCCAGATCCTGGCCACGCTGATCGCAATCTTCATCTCGGTGCGGTTGGGTCGGCGCGGGATGCCCGCCAACCGAGGCTGGCGAGGTGCGGCCCTGGCTGTGAACGTCGCGGTTGCTGTTCTCGCTTTGCCGGTCCTCGTGAGCATGGGCACTGCTGGCAGCTATGCCTATTTGGATGCCGGCACGTCCGATCCGTACTTCCCGTCGGTTTCGGCCGGCTACTACCCCGGGCTCACCAACATCTATCCGTATTCAAAGGAAGGAAAGGCGCTCAATGACGTCCTTCTGTACGACCAGAACGGACGCCCACTGATCGCGGACAGAGGGGACGTGGTCACAGACGTTCCCACCGGAGCGGATGGTCTGCCGATTCCAAACGCATACCCGCTCAAACAGCGAGATTCCAGCGGCCTTCCGGTCCTGCCTCCGCGGGTGGCGCTGCCACCGTGGCCGACCGGCACGCCCGCCGCGAGCCCAACGCCGACCCCAAAGCCCTAGCGCAGCGCCTCGAACTCCTTTTCGGTGAGCTCGATCTTCAGCGCCGCCAGGTTCTGTTTCAGGTGGTCGAGGGACAGCGTGCCGGGAATCGGCAGCATCGCGGGCGAGCGCCGAAGGAGCCAGGCCAGCGTGATCTGTTGCGCTGTCGCTCCATGCCGCCTGGCGATCTCATCCAGCGTGGCTCCGCCGTGCCCGCGCAGGGGAAAGAACGGCACGAACACGATGCCTTCGTTCGCGCAGTGGTCGACGACTCCCTCGAACTTGCGCTCCGAAAGGTTGTAGTGGTTCTGGACCGCGGTGATGGGCACCACCTGCCGAGCGCGTTCGATCTGGTCTACGTCGACCTCGGAGATGCCGACGTGGCGGACCTTGCCCCGGTCTCGGTACTCCTTGATGGCGGCGAGGCTCTCCTCGATCGGAGTCTCAGGATCGACGCGGTGTAGGTAGTACAGAAAGATGCTGTCGGTCTTCAGACTGCGAAGGCTTTGCTCGAGTTCGGCGCGCAGCACCTCCGGGCGGCCGCGCCCGGCGCCACCGAACCCGCCCTTGGTGGCCACCACGCAGTTGTCGGGGAACGGAGAGAGAGCCTCGCCGATCGTCTGTTCACTTTGCCCGCCGGTGTACAGGTGGGCGGTGTCGATCATCTGCACGCCCGCGGCGACCGCCGCTTTGACGAACGCGATGTTTTCGCGGGTCAGTCGGTTCGTTCCCAAGCCGATCCGAGCCACGTCGATGTCGCCAAGCTTCATGGAGTTCTCCGTCAGCAGCCTCGGGCGGTTAGGGGGTCGTGAATGCGACCCGCGTCACAAATGGCAGGTAATGTTCAAGACAACGACCGCAACCTGGCAGCATCGAGGATCGTGATGTGGCCCTGTTCGATCGAAACCGCGCCAAGGGTGACCAGCCGGCTCAGGGCTCGGTTGACGTTCTCACGGCTGGCTCCCACCATCCCCGCGAGCTCGGCTTGCGGAACTCTGACGCCGATTCGCACGCCGCCGGCGACCTTCACGCCGTGTCGGTCGGCGAGCTCCAGGAGCTTGCGCGCGGTCCTGCCGGGCACGTCCAGGAAGGCGACATCGGCCAGCTCCTCGTCCTTTCGGCGTACGTACGCGACAAGGGTGGCCAGCAGGCGCAGGCCGAGCTCGGGCGTCGCTCGAATGGCGGCCTGGAGGTCGTCCTTGCTGAGAATCACGCAGGTTGTCGGCTCGACAGCGATGGCATCCGCGGTTCGCGTGCCGGCTGCGTCCAGCACGCCAAGCTCGCCTACCGTGTCTCCAACCATCAGGAGGCGCAGGACCAACTCTCGGCCGTGCCGCGACGTGCGCGTCACGCGGACAAGACCGTGCTCGATGACGAACACCGAATTCGCCGGTTCGCCCTCTCTTGCCAGATAGGTCCCGCTCGGAAACACTCTTCGATGCACACGCCGCCGAAGCGCGGCGGCCAACTTCGGCGGCAGGCCGGCGAAAAGCGGCGTGTGAAGGAGCACGTCGATAGGTTCCACACCGCCGCTTACCGCGGCGGCGAGCGCCAGCCGGTACGTGTCGATCGGAACGTTCGTGCCCTTGAGCGAGACCGTATCGGCAGTGTCGAACGAGAAGTCGGGAGCGCCAGCCCGGGTCGCGCTGTCGACCAGCGTGTCCCCGGCCGCGGCATGAGCCGTCAGGCCGGCGGCGCTGTTGGTCACGTCGCCGACTGCGGTGAAGTCCTTGAAGCCGCCGCCGCCGACGTTCCCGCAGTACTCCTCGCCGGTGGAGATCCCGATGCCGATCTCGATCCACGGGCCGTCGGGCGTTCCGTATCCGACCGCATCGAGCAGGGCGGCAGCCGCCGCTACTGCTTTGCGCGGATAATCGCGGCCGCTCAGCCCGGGCACGAACAGGCCCATCACCTGGTCACCCGCAATCTGGCCGAGGACACCTTCCTGCTTCAAGAGCACTCGCGACGCGACATCGTAGAAGCGGTTCAAAAGCGCCGGCACGGCGTTCGGCGAAAGCGATCGCGTGAGGCTCGTGTAGCTGCGGACGTCGGCGAACAGGACGCTGATCGGGACGATCGCGCCACCCTCCGGGGCCCACTCGAGGCAGCGAGCGCATACATGTGGCGTCTTCTTGGACGGGCGGTAGCCGAACGCGCGAAACGGCAGCGTGATCGGTCCGCCGTAGGGCGCATTGCACACCTTGCACCGGGGCCGGCCCGGGAACAGGGCAAACGCGCGGCGCCCGAGGCGTGGTCCTAGAGCGGCGAACCGGTCGCCGCGAAGGATGGCTGACCAGTGCTCATCCATCAGGACCTGGCTGCCGGCCGGCTTTGACGCCGCCATTGGGCGCGCTTATGGTATCGCTGGCAATGCGGCGCGGCCTGGTGGGAACGTCAGCGGTACTCGCCGGGCTCGGGTGGCTCCAGCTTGCCCCCGCGTTCGGCTTCCCAGTAACCGCGCCCGCCGCGATGCTCGACAGAATGCTGGGGGCCCACCGCGAGGCAGGCCTTGCGGGCTGGATCCTTCTGCTGCTGGGCGTGGGGATATTCGCTGCCGCCTATCTCTTCCTTGTCGAACCGAGGACCAAGGGGGTCGTCGCGCCCATCGCATACGCACTGGGTGCCTGGTTCGTTTCGGGCGCAGTTCTCATGCCCGCCATCGCGTTGATTCAGGGCGCCCCGCCCGCCGGCGACACCGCCAACGACCCCATGCGCGCGTCCTTCTTCATGCTCAACCTGGGCCCTGGGGCCGCCATCGAGGCACTTATCGCGTGGCTTCTGTTCGGCGCCGTGCTCGCCGCAGGTAGAACCCTGGATGTGCATCCCCGGGCGTTCTATCTGGCCGGCGGAGCCGCAGTGCTTGCCGCATTGTTGGCGGTGGCGATCCCGATTCTCGTGGCGCGTTATGACGCGAACCGCGTCGTTGAGGGCAATGTGGTCCAGGTCCCGGCCGGCCCCGTCTTCATCAGCGTGCTCGAGCTCCCTCAGCCCGCCGGCGCTGTGCTCGGTCCCCATGCGCATATCCCGGGCTTTGTCCTCGACGTGTCCGGCACCGCCACCATGGCCATCACCGGCAGGGGGACGGTTGACGTGGGGCCTGGCGATGCCGTCTTTACCGCGAACCTTCAGCGCCACGACCACGAGAACCGGGCAGCGGTTCCCACAGCGATACTCCTCGCCCTTGTGCTCGTAGGTCTCGCTGTCGCTCTGCTGGCAGGCGCCTGGCGTCGCCGCGCGGCGGTTTTGCTTGCCGCGCTCCTTGTCCTCGGAGTCGTTGCAACGATCGACCCTCTGATAAATCACTGGTACTTCATCGGGGTCCGCCCGGCGGCTGCACGCGGAGCCGTGATGCCAGTCCCCGCAGGTCACCGGACCTATGAGTCGGAGAACCTGACGGGGCTCACGTCAGGGCCCTACGTCGAGCGCCTTACTTACCGGTCGCTTGACTCAGGCGAATCGACCAGCCTCGCGGGCCCCGCCGCAATCCTGGTGCTCGACGGCCAAGTCTCGGTCACCACTGGCGGAAAGACGACGGGCTTATCCGCTCAGTCGGGCATCACGGTCGACGGTGGCGCGGATGCCACCGTCAAGGCAGGTTCCCAGGGTGCAAGGATCCTGGTGATTCAAATTCTGTCGGTCTGAGCGGCGCCTAGCCTTTAGATCGCGTCAGCGCCTGCTCCATCTGGGACCGGAGCATTCCGGCGCCGGCCACCGCCAGTCCCGCCTCGATCAACCTGCCCTTGAAGCCCTTGCCGTGGCGCTCGACCGTCACGTCGACACGGGTGCCGCCCTGCGCGGCAGCAGTGACCTTGTAATCCCAGCGGCTGCCCGGGCCCCATGTATTGGAGTCCAGGGTTTCGACCGCCACGGTGCCGTCTCCGGCATTCCAGGTGTACTTTTCGCGCTCCCAGACGCCGCCGGCAACAGAGCTACCCTCCGTCACCTCTGCCCAGCCGGGGCCCTGGTCGTGCAGCTTGAAATGCTGGTCATCGATGTTCGGCCAGATCTGTGCCCGTCGGGGCCCGAAATCGGTCAGGGCCGCCAGCACGTCGCCAGGGGAAAGCTTCGTCTCGATCTGGAAGTGGATTCGCGCCATCGTCTACATCATTCTCGCCACTTCAAGTGTTCGCGATGCAGGCATCGCCAGACGCCCACCGCTCCCCGCCCCGCGAGGAGGTTGGCGGGCCGGGCTCGCCGGAGGGGGGCCGCCGTCAGTTCAGTGCCATCATCTCCCGCTTCCAGGGTGGCTCGGCGCCGGCGCGGGCGCAGGTCAGGGCTCCGGCCAGGCATGCATAGTCAAGCGCCGCCTTCAGCTCGTCAGGTTCGAGACGCAGGTCGGGCTTGATGGCTCCGTGATCGTGCAGCCATGCCAGCACACCGGCCCCGAAGACGTCGCCTGCTCCAATGGTGTCGACGACCTCAACGTGCGGAGCGGCAACCCGCAAACGTGATTCGCGATGGGCGCCGAACGCTCCCTCGGCGCCGAGCGTCACGACCACAAGGCTCACGCCTTCGCTAAGAATCCGCTCGGCCGCCTGCTTGTAGTCGAGGTCGCGATAGAGCCAGGCAAGGTCGCCCTCGCTGGCCTTCACGACAGTGCTCAGCGAGATCGCGGTGTGTAGGCGCTCGCGATACTCGGCCTCCGGGACCAGCCCGGCCCGGATGTTGGGGTCGAGCATCACAAGGCGCTTGCCGTGCTCGCGGCGGATCAGCTCGCTGAGCGTTGAAGCCATCGGCTCGAGCACCAACCCAAGAGTGCCGACGTGGAGAGCATCGACGTCGGGACCGAACTGATCGGGGACCATCTCGGGAGTGAGGTTGGGCGCGGAAGTTCCGTGGACGAGGAACTGGTACTCGGCGAAACCCTCGCTGTCCACGTCCGCCATGGCGATGGTCGTGGATTCCGCACCGATGCTCGCGAGCTCGAGGCTTGCGCCATCAGACACCAGAAGGTCGGCAAGCTGGCGTCCGAAAACGTCCTCCGAAAGCCGCCCGAGGAAAGCGGTTGGCACCCCGAGCCGGGCTAGCGCTCGTGCGGTGTTGAAAGGTCCTCCGCCGGGCGCAGCCTGTTGTGTGCCGTCCCCGTTGGAGATCATGTCAATCAGCGCTTCGCCGCAAACAACTATCACCGAACCCACACCTTCCTCGCTGTAGCGGTCCGAGATCCAGATCGGACCATCGATCCTCACGTCTGATTCGTCAGCCTATGCTGGCTCAAGTGAACCGGATTCGCGTGTTCGCGATCGTGACGCTGGTGCTTCTCGGCGTCTATCAAGTCATGCGCGCGATCGTCGCCCAGTGCACCGGCGCGGCCTGCGATGACTACATTCCGTTCTCTTTGCTCCTGCCGCTCCTCGTCCTCGTCGCCGCCGCCGCCACCTCTGTGACCGCACTGCTTCATGCGCGCCATGACAGGCGCTGGTTCACCGTCCTCGCCGTATGCACTGTGCTTGGCGTGTTGGGGCCTTTGCTCAGCCTCATCGTCCTGCGCGACAGCCCTGATGCTTTTGTCATCCTGTCGACGCTTCTCATCCTTTCGATCCCGGTGAGCGCGTTGCTCTACAGCTTCTTCCGTCTCCCGACGCGGCGACCCGACCAGCAGCGCAGTGCCTGACTACCACCGAGTACGATCGACGCGTTGAGCGCCAAAGTCCCCAGGAGCGCCGAGGCTCCGCACCGCTCGGGGTCGTGGAACGTCGTGAAGAGCGGGTACCACGCGTTCTCGGGGCTGATGTGGGTCACGCCGCGCACTCCCTCTCTTCGCCTTGGCATCGTGGTCGTGATCCTGCTGGCCGCGGGCGGGTTCCTGCTGCGCTTCACGAGCGTCGAGATCGCCCTGCTCGTGCTCGTGGGCGCTCTGCTTCTTGCCGTCGAAACACTCAACACGTCGATCGAAATGCTGTGCGACTACGTTCAACCGAAGCATGACCCGAAGATAGGAAAGATCAAGGACGTGGCGGCCGGCGCCACCGGCGTCACCGAGATCGGCGGCGCTATTGCAGTGGCCATCCTCGTGTGGCCTCATGTCTGGGCGGCGATCCACAGATAGGCACAACTCGAGCGCAACCCTGACAAGTTGCTGCGCTTGTTACGCGAGACCGGTCACCTTGTAACCGATGGGACTCGGCACGGCCACTTCGAACAAGGTAAGCGCGATGGAGCTTCCGCCAGTCGTGTCAGCAGTCGAGTGGCAGAAGGCTCATGACAGGCAGCTGGTCAAGGAGAAGGCAGCCACACACGCACGGGGCTCCCCAGCATGCCGATCGACAAGGACTACGAGTTCGAGGGCCCGGCCGGCAAGGCCAGCCTGCTCGACCTCTTCGATGGACGCCGCCAGCTCATCGTCTACCACTTCATGTTTGCTCCGGATGTCGAGGGCTGGCCGGAGGCGGGCTGCGGTGGCTGCACGATGTTCGTCGACAACCTCGGCGACCTGGTCCAGCTCCGCGAACGTGACACCGGATTCGCCCTGATATCCCGTGCGCCACTCGCGAATATCGAGGCTTACAAGGCACGCAAGGGTTGGACAGAGCCTTGGTTCTCGTCGGCAGGCAGTGATTTCAATCGCGACTTTGCCGTCACCACGGACGAAGGTGAGACGTTCGGCCTCAGCGTGTTCCTCCGTGAAGGCACTCGCATCTTTAGGACTTACTTCACAGCTGGCCGCGGCGTCGAAATGCTGGGCACCAGCAGGAGCTTCCTGGACCTGAC
>DAIUFK010000085.1:0-8284 GCA_036844615.1 Candidatus Dormiibacterota bacterium
AGGCCCAGCATCACGATGACGTCGAAGAGGTCCTGGGACAGGGCAATCCAGGTGTTGCCTCCGATCGGGGCCAGGCTGAACCCGGGGAGGAAGCCTTCGCCGAAGGCCTGCGCGATCCCGGTGAAAAGGATCACAAAGCCACTGAAGATCATTAGGTGCAGGATTCCGGAGTACCTGTTCTTGAGCAGGCGAGAGTGACCGCCGATATTCACCACGACGCCCCACAGCCGCTGGCCTACGTGGTCGAACCGGTTCTCCCACGGGGAGTGAAATACGGGTCGCAGGAGCAGGTAGAAGCGGTATCCGGCCCACGCCAGCGTGGCGGCGGTAAGGATTGCGAGAACGATCGCCTGGGAGGGCATCGGCTACCCGGTTTTCGCCTGGAGGCGCTCGGTGAGCGCCGGGAGCAGGTCGAACAGGTCGCAGGTCGTGCCGTAGTGAGCGACCTCGAAGATGGGGGCATTGGCGTCTGAGTTGACGGCGACAATCAGCTCGGCATCGCGCATGCCCTCCAGGTGCTCGGGGGCGCCGGAGATGCCAACCGCGAAATAGAGCTTTGGCTTGACCGTCATCCCGGACTTGCCGACCTGACGCGCCTTGGGCAGCCAGCCGCTGTCGCAGACGGGGCGCGAGGCGCCGATCTCGGCGCCCAGGGCCTTGGCCAGATCCTCCACAAGCTCCAGGTTCTCGGGACCGCCGATGCCGCGGCCAACGCTGACAAGACGCTCCGCCTTGGTGATGTCGACGCCCTCGCCGCTCGGTTCCGAAGCGGAGAGGAAGCGGGTTCGCAGGGAGGAGAGCGCCGCAGGCGGCTCCATCGTGGCTCGTTCGCCCTTGCCTTCCGTGCGACCGGCCGCCTCCGGGAATGAGCCGGCGACCACCGCGAACACGGCCGGGGCCTCGGTCCTGGTGGTGGCGACGATCTTGCCGCCGTAGAGCTGGCTGCGCGCGATCACCGCTCCGCCATCCGCTTCAAGGCCCAGACAGTAGGAGACAAGCGGGCGGCCCGTGGCCGCGGCCGCACCGGCGGCCAGATCGATACCGACCGACGTATTCCCGACCAGGACCACCTGGGGGTTGCGAGTGCGGACCGCCTCCGCGAGCACCGCGACGTGCGCCTCGGGGACGTAGGGCGATAACGCCGGATGCTCGACCTGGATCACCATGTCGGCGGCACCGAGCTGCGCGGTCAGGTCACCGCCTCCCGCAAGGAGCGCTTCCACTTCTCCACCCAGACCGGCGGCCAGCGTGCGCGCCGCGCCAAGCAGCTCAAAGCTGATCGGCGCGACGCGACCCTCCGAAGTCTCCACGTAGACGAGGACGTTGCCCATGCTCAGGCCCTCACCCCGCCTCGCTCACCGAGCAGGGCGGAGATCTTCTCGGCCACCTCGGCAGCGCTGCCGGTCAGCATTTCGGCGCCCCCCCCGCTCTCAGGCTTGGCGAGACCGGTCACTGACGCACCCGGCAACTCATCGGCCGGGGTCGCCGATACCATCTCGAGCGCCCCCGAGGCCATTGCCTGGCGGAGCTTGCTGACTGGTACATAGCGGGGCGGTTGCGGCGCGGCTTGCACTCCGAGAACCGCCGGCAGGTCGAGCTCCAGGCTGGCAATCCGGCCTCCGGCGTACTCCTGATTGACGTGAACGGTGGCGCCCGCCAGCTCCACCCCGCTGACAACGCTGACGTGGGGCCAGCCCAACGCAGCCGCCAGATAGGGCGCGGTCTGACCGTAGAGATCGTCGGCGGCCTGGACACCCGTGAGCACGAGGTCGGGCTGAAGCTGCTTGAGCGCTTCCGCAATCGCGGACGCAGCGCGCCGCGCGTCGAGGAGATCTCCGCCGGCATCGACCTTAATGGCGGCGTCTGCGCCACGGGCCTTCGCGGCATAGAGCACCTGATCGATGCCATCGACCGCCACCGCCAATGCCGTGACCTTGGCGCCGCTCGACTCCTTGAGGAGAACGGCCTGTTCCAGAGCGTGGTCGTCGAACTCGTTGAGCTTCATCTTCACCAATGATCGATCGATGTCTCTGCCGCCCGAGTCGATCTCCAGCTCCTCGACCAGGTCGGGCACTTGCTTCAGCACCACCGCTATGTGCATCTCATGACTCCTGCTGCAGCGCCTCGTCCACGAGCTCGATCACATCACGGACGAGCAGCTTGCCGTCGTTCCCAGTCGACTTGACGGCATCCTCGAACCGCGACACCTCGTAGGGGCAGCAGACGACCAGCATCTCGGCCCCGGTCTCGATCGCTTCTTTGACCCGGCGCTCACTGAGGCGCTCGCTGACGTGGTTGCCAGTGAAGCTGTCGAGCCACATACCCCCGCCCCCGCCACCGCAGCAGTAGCCGTTCTCCTTGCACCGAAACATCTCCGTGAACTCGAGGCCCGGGATCTGCTTGATCATCTCGCGGGGGGCGTCGTACTCCCCGTTGTGCCGACCCAGGTAGCAGGGGTCGTGAAACGTGACCTTATAGTCGAGCTTGCGCTTCCAGGGCAGGCTGCCCATCAGCGGGGCAAGGAACTGGGTGTAGTGCTGGACCGGATATTCCGCACCCAACTTCGGATACTCGTTCCGAAAGGCGTTATACGCATGCGGGTCGGACGTGACCATGCGCTTCCACTCGTACTTGCCGAGCGTGGCGATGTTCTGTTCCGCGATCATCTCGAACAGGCCCTTCTCGCCCGCCAGGCGCTGGCTGTCACAGGAGCATTTCTCCTCGTGACCCAGGATCCCCCAGTCGACGCCGAGGGCCGCCATGGTACGGGCGAGGGCCCGGGCGGCGTCCTTTCCGCGCGGGTGGTACGACCAGTAGCACTCGACGTAGAAGAGGACGTCCACCGGCCGCTTCTCCTTGGGCAGGATGGTGACCGGCACGCCCGCGTCCGCCACCCAGTCGGCGCGCTTGCGCGCGGGCTCGCCGAGTGGGTTGCCATGGTTGAAGGTGTTCTCGAAAGCCTTCTGAAGCTCGGGCGGAACGTTACCCTCGGCGACGGCCACCTCGCGGACCGCCGGCATGATGCTGATCATGTTGACCTCCTTCGGGCAGACCCGAAGGCAGTTCATGCAGGTGGTACAGAGCCAGAGGTCAGGGCTCGTCAGGAGGTCGACGCCTGTCTGGGTCTTGCGGAAGATCTTGCGCGGGCTGTAATCACCGACGTGGTCGACCGGGCAGGCCGGCGTGCACTTGCCGCACTGATAGCAGTAGCCCAGCGACTCGGCTCCGGCGATGGCGGTGACCTTGTCGAGGGTGCTGGTGTCATGCTCCCAGATCACTCGCTGCTCGAACATCCGGTTCCAGTGACCGGAGATGTCCATGCCCTCGAATTCGAGGTGCTCCTCCTCTTTTGTGCGCTCTGGCTCGATCTTTGACACTCAAACCTCCATCCGGTGGGTGCCGAGCAGGCGGCGCACGAGCTGCGGCAGGGGTGGGATCACCTTGTTGAACTCTTGGGTCATGCGCAGTCGCGTGATGGTGTAGAGGTAGATGCCATAGACGCAGGCGAGGTAGACGTCGATTCCAAACTCCTCGCTGCCGTAGCGCGTGAAACCCACCGCCCGGCCGGTCTGGTTGACGAACGCGATCGCGGTGCCGACCTTGAGATAGGTCTCCCCGGCCGTCGATCCCTCGAGCTCGAACTCCTGCATCGTGACCAGCGGCAGGGCTCCAGTTCGCACTTCCGGATCCCACATCCAACGCGTCCACATCCAATTCCGGCTGGGGTCATAGAAGTGCAACGCCTCGCCGGCGATGTCCCGCCGCACCGGAGCCTCGATCGCGACCAGCGATTCGTCAAAGCGGTCGATCCGGGCGCTCACGGGCTCGCTGCCATGGAGTAGGTTGGTTAGCTCGCTCCGAAGCCGCTCGGCGCCGACGATCGCGATGACTTCGGACGCGCGTCGCCTGGTTGCGAAGATCGAGCGCAGGAGGCTGCGAAGACGGTCGTCCGGCAGGCTCGCGAGGGTCCTCGGGGCGAGCACCTCCTGGAACCGCTGGCACTTCAGCTCGAGCTCCTTGGCAATACCCTCCATCTCGGGCAACTGGACCATCTCCAGGGCCTGGCGCATGAACTCCTGCGCAGCCTCGGTGTCGACGACCTGGCCCTGGACGACCCCGACTTCCATTTACGCGGTCACTGGGGCGCCCTGCGCGCGCCCGGCTGCTGAGCCCCGGGCGACGCTGACCGCCTTCATGGCCGCGGCTCCCGCCATCGAGATGCTGTCGTCCAGATCCTTCGGCCCGGCGGCCGCGCCGGCCACGAAGATACCCGGCACCGAGGTGCTCACGGTGTCAAGCGCGCCCCCCGTCGGCTCGATGAAGCCGTGCTTTTCCTGGGCCACACCGAGGATTGGTCCCACCTCGCGGGTGCCCCGCGACGGCTCCATGCCCACCGCAAGGACGACGACGTCCATGCTCACCTCCATGGGCCGCCCCATGGTGGTGTCCTCGCCCTTGACCAGAAGTCGCCCGTCCTTCTGGATGATCTCGGTCACGATTCCACGCACGTAGTTGACGTGGTGTTCCTCCTGGGCCTTCCAGTAGATCCGGTCCTCCCAGAAGCCGTACATGCGCATGTCGATATAGAAGATGAATACCTTGCAGTCGGGCACCAGCTCGCGAACCTCGATGGCTTCCTTCGAGGAGATCCCGCAACAGACCTTGGAGCAGTACTCGTTGCCGATGCGCCGGTCGCGCGAGCCCACGCACTGGATGAAACAGACCGCCTTAGGCGGCTCTCCGTTTGAGGGCCGCACGAACTTGCCCGCGGACAGCATCCTCTCAGCGTCGACCAGCGTGATCACGTCCTCGTATTCGTAATAGCCGTACATCTGCGTCTCGCGTCCGGGGTCGAAGTGCTGGAAGCCCGTCGCGATGACGACCGATGCGCAATCGACTGCCTCCGCGGCACCCTTGATATTGGAGAGCGTGGCCTTGAAATCGCCGGCCTTGCCCTCGAACGCCGCCAGCCGGCTCTGAAGCCGGACATCGATCAGCGGGCTGCGCTCGATCTCCTCGCGCATTTCGGCGAGCACTTCGGATACCTTGCGGTGGTCGAGGGCGAAGGAGGAGTAGCTGGCCGAGTCGGGCGTTCCGCCCAGCCGGTCTCTCAGCTCGACCAGGACCACCCTGGAGCCAAGAGAGGCGATCCCCCGCGCGGCCTCCATGCCAGCTGGCCCGCCCCCCAGCACCAGGACGGTGTCACTTGGCATCGGCGGTTTCCCAGGTCAGAAACTGGATCTCCCCCTTTTGAATCCGTTCAAGATCCTTTTCGAATTCATGCCAACGCAACTCCCAGTCGATGCCCATCTTCGTCAGGAGGGGCCGGTAGTCGGTCGCGTGCCAGTGCAGCTGACAGACCCGGTAGGGGTGCGCGCCCATGGCGAGAGCCACGAACTGGGCCTCCGACATGACCGGAACCCCAACGTTGTAGCCCTTGGCCCGGCCCACGAACTGACTCTGGTCGAGGGTGGTCACACAACCCGTGTCGTGGGTGAGAACGACATCGGGATTCGCTTCGTTCTTCATCACCTCGATCTTTCGCATTGTTGCGAAGGACCGCGTGAAGTCGCGCTGGACGAGAATGTGGCGGAAGCCGAAACCGCAGCAGTCGAACCAGCTCGAGTAGTCCGCGACCTTGGCCCCCATCGCCTTCACCACGGCGGACACAACCGCCGGCCGCTGACCGGCGTAGATGTCCTCGTCGTAGATGGCGTCCTCGGCGACCAGCTTGTAGTAGTGGCATGCGGGATGGACCGTCGCCGTTATGTTCGAGACGTCCAGCACCCTGCGCTTGGCGAACTCGTCCCGCATGGCGTGCACCCATTCGCTGTAATGGACGATCTCCTCCGGTATCACCAACGGCTTGCCCATTTTGGCCAGGATGTCGCGAACCTGGTGGCGGAGCTCGGGCACATGAATCATCTGTTCACGAACTTCTTTGTAGTGGCCGTAGCTGGTTCCGCAGTGGATGGTCGGGAAATAGGTGGTCTCGTACGCGGCGGCGAAGTTACGCATCGCAACCGCTGCTTGGGCGGGCGCATTCGATGTCGCCGATGCGTAGTAGTTCCACGCGGTACAGGAGGTCTGGTCGCGCGGATCGTTGTAGTCGATCTCCAGTGCGCGGTTCAGCCAGAAGATGGCCGTCGAGTAGCCGGGAATGTGTCCGCACTGCCCGCAGCTCTTGTGGTGCCAGGTGTGCTGGATGGGGATCTTCTTGGTGCGCCCGTACTTCGTCTTAACCTCGACGTAGGGCTCAGGCACGCGCTGGACGATCCACTCGCCCTCCTTCTCGAGCTCGAAGCACGCGTCTCGGATGTCCTCGGTCGGGGCGATCGCCGGATCGGGCTTGAACTTGCGCGCGGGCGTTGCGAGCGCGCGGGCAGGAATGCTGGGCCGGGTTGCTGGCTGCTCAATCATGATTCAGTTGGCGACGGCGAGCCGCTCGCCCTCCTGCAAAACGCTGCGCAGGACCTGCCTGAGCAGGTCGAAAGCCTCGGTGACTCGCGGGTCACGGAGCCGGTAGTAGGTGGCCTGCCCATCGCGCCGGGCGATGACCAGACGCTGGTCGCGGAGGACGCCGAGATGCTGGGATAGATTGCTCTGACGCAGGCCAAGACGCTCGACCAACTCACTGACCGAGGCAGGCCCATCCCTGAGTTCGTCGATGATCAGAAGGCGGGTTGGGTGGGCGAGGGCCTTACAAAGATGGGCATGGAGCTGGTAGAACTCCTCCTTCGACTGCTGGGTGCTCAATTGGGTCTAGGTCTCCTTTGCTGCTAGATGAAGAGGCTGATGTCGGCGTCCATGGCCCAGTCGATGAAGGTGGCGGCGCCGCACGGGGCCTCCGACTCCTTGATGAAGTCGCCCTCCTTGTAGCCGAAGACCTCGATGGTCATGGCGCAGGGGATGAGCCTGACGCCGGTGTCGACGGCCGCCTCGAGGAGTTCGTCGATCGTGGCCACCCCGTGGCTCTTGAACATGGACTTCATGACCATCGTGCCCATCGCGGTCATGCCGGGGATGGCGCCGAGCAGGTTGGGAACGGGCATGGGCATCGCCGGGTTGCCCAGGGGGGCAACCTTCATGTGCTTGCCTTTCTGCTTGTGGATGATGTTGAGGCCGTAGAAGGTGAAGAAGATCCCCACCTCCCAGCCCAGCGAGGCGGCGGTGGTGGCAAGGATCAGTGGCGGATAGGCCATATCGAGGGTGCCCTTGGTGGCGATCAGCGCCATCTTCTTGGGCTTGGCGTCCTTCTCCGCCTGCTTCTCGGCCAGGTACTCGTCGACCGTGCTTCTGACCAGTTCCCTGATGTCTGCCGGAGCCGTGACCACAGTCGCCATGCGACCACCTCCATCACCCGCCCGCTAATGCAAACGGGAACGACTTATTCGGATATCCGCATATTATGCTTCTGACATCTTAAGTCAACTGTCATTTCGGGGAGGCGGGATGCTGTGGCCAACAAGATCCTGATCATGATGACCTCGGGGCCGGAGACCCCCCACCGCCTCGGCACCCCATTTTTTCAAGCCATGGCGGCGGCCGCCCTCGACTATGAGGCGCTCATCGTCACCACCATGGATGCGACCCTGCTGGTGAAGAAGGGCGTGGCCGAGCACCTGAGCGTCAAGGAGGGTGCCGGCAAATCCGTGCTGGACTTCATTCGTGACGCCAAGAACGGCGGCGTCAAGCTCTATGTCTGCCCCGCCTCGCTATCGCTGCACGACATGACCATGGACGACGTGATTCCGGAGGTCGACGGTGCGATGGGGGCGGCGAAATATACGGAGGAGGGTCTCGACGACGACTGCAGAGTCTTCTGCTACTGAGGAGCCGGCCGGTTCAGCACCGGCCAGACGCTATGCGATCTTCAACCGGCGCCGGAAGTCCTTCTACCTCCAGCGTCCGGACGGCTCGCCGCTGACGTTCGAGAGCCTGGAGAAGGCGGAGTCCGTCTGTGCGGCTCTGAACCGTGAGGATCCGAACGACGAGGAGCCCGAATACAGAGTGGAGGAGGTGAGGGAGTGAGCGATGATGCTCAGATCCTGGTCAATGGGCCGTCCGGCTCGGCCGAGCTTCGTTTGCCATGGAGCGCGACCGTTGGAGAGGTCTACGAGCAGGCGCTCTCTCAGCTCGACCTTGCCGGCTCTGGTGATTACGAGATCTCGTGCGCCGACGGCGTCACGATGATGAACAAGCTGGAACGGACCCTGCAGGAGCTCCGCGATGGGCGCATCTGCCCCAAACGAGAGTTCTCGATCCGCCCCTCAGGCAACGATCG
>DAIUFK010000086.1:0-5199 GCA_036844615.1 Candidatus Dormiibacterota bacterium
CGCTTGATCAGCTGGACCTGGATTCCCTGATGTCCTCGCGGTTGAACTCCTGGGTCTTTACGTTCTGAGCCGACCTACTAAGGCTCCAACGCCCCCACCCGGCTGAGCTCGCTTCGCGAGCTGAGCCGCCCTCCCCGGCGAGCGGGGAGGGGTTGGTCCAGCTTTAGGCTGGACCTAAGTTGGCCTCTTGAAGAGGGTCTGCAGCTTTACCGCCAGGCCCATGTCGCCTTTGACCTGGAGCTTTCGCGACATGAAGGCGGACATCCCGTCCATCTGGCCCAACATGATCTTCACGAAATCGCCCGAGTCCGCAACGAGAGTCAGGTTTGCGGGGTCTGGCGCGTCGCCCTTCCCCGAGTCGGCCTTCCCGTCGGCGATCTTGACCCACCACTTGCCGCCGTGGTCGCCGCTCAGGTCGAACTGGATGGTGGCCTTCGTCGTGCCTGCCTTCTCGGCCACCAGGTAGCGGGGCAGCGCTTCGACGATCTGGTCGGGCGTCAACTGGACTTCAGACATTTGCTCCTCCTGAGGAGATCGACTCGCTCAATTACGTATTCATCTTAAGCGGGTCGGCGACAATGCCGGAGGAAAATGGCGACCGAGCTGGGTCTGACCGAGGTGGCAACGGACGTCTTCGAGCTGCGCCTGCCAATTCCTTTCGAGGACGGCCTCGTCAACGTTTTCCTTTTTCCGGACGGCGATGAAGCCGACCTCCTGGATTGCGGGATGAACACTGACGAATCCGTCGATGCGATCTGGGCCGCGGTGAGACAGGTCGGAGCGAAGCGTCTGCGACGCCTTGTCGTCACTCACATCCACCCTGACCACTACGGCGCCGCCGGCGTCTTCGCCGGCGAGGGGCTCGCCGACCTTTACCTGCATCGTCTTGAGGTGCCCCTCGTCTATCCGCGGTACATCGAGCTGGAGCATCTCGTGAGCGAGGTGCGCACATATCTGCTCGTCAATGGCGTGCCGGAGGGCGAGGCAGAGGTGCTGAGCAACTCGCAGCGCGCGCTGAGCCAGATCGTGAAGCCGGTGGCGCCCGCCGTGCAGTTGGACGGAGCGGAAACGCTCGAGGTTGGCCGCCGCAGGCTGAGGGTGGAGTGGACTCCGGGCCACTCGCCAGGACACATCTGCCTCTACGACGAGGGCGAGAAGATCCTGTTCGCAGGCGACACGTTGCTGCCTGAGCTGTCACCCAACATCGGGCTCCACCCCCAGAGCACGCCGGACCCCCTGCATGAGTACCTGGAAGGGCTGCGGCGGCTGGCGGCGTACAAGCCGCGCCTGATACTTCCCGCCCACGGGCGCCCGTTCGCAGACGCGCCAACCCGCGTGAACGCGCTGATCGCTCATCACAAGAGGCGCCTCGAGCAGTTCGCGGAGATCGTCTCCCACGGAGAGAGGAGCGGCTGGGACGTGGCTCTGGAGCTGTGGGGTGTGCGCGACAACCCATATGAGAAACGCGCCGCCCTCCAGGAGGGCCTTGCGCACCTGCAGGCGCTCGCAGTCGAGGGCAGGGTGAAGAAGTTCGTCAGCCCAACGTCAATCCGCTGGTCCGGCTAGCCCAGCTGGAAGTCCACCACCGCGCTGAAGATCTGAGCTCTCGGCTGGTTGTTGACAGGGACGGCGCTGCCCCAGCTCATCACGATCCTGGTGTCTGATAGCGCCGAGATCCCCGTCGTGTCCCCCGGCCATACCGAGACGTCGCCGGATTGCGTTGACACGAGGATGGGGCTGGACAGCCAGCCACTGGTGATGGAGTAGGGCCGTACGAACTGCTGGTACGCCCCTGAAACGTCGGTGAGCCAGCTGACGTAAGCGACCCCGGATCCGCCGCCGGCCACTTCCATGATGTGGATCGCGTTGCCGTCAGAGCCTGTCACTCGCACGAGAGCGGACCAGTGCTTGCCGTGGTCGGTTGAGAACGACAGCCAGCCGACGTCCTCCGAGCCCTGCGTGTCCCACGTCGCATACAGGTTGCCGCCCGAGTCGTTGCTGAAGGCGCCGTCGATCCACCACTCGGAAAGGGACATCGTCAGGTCGGGCGTTCCCAGCAGCACTGGCTTCGACCAGGTCGAACCGCCGTCGTTTGAAGACGTGAAGTAGGTGTTGGCTGGGTCCATCGTGTAGGTGGTCGTGTTGGTGATGTGGTAGCCCTGGTAGGTCAGGTCGATCCGCCCATTCGCCTCGACGAACAGCGGGGCGCTATCGCCGCCGCTGGCGGGGAATCCAGGGCTGACGGGGATGATTTGACCCCACGTCTTGCCGTGATCCGTCGACTTCTGGATGACCACGTTGAGATCACCCGTCGCGAAGGCGCAGCTTCCCGCGGTCGCGCAGATGAATGTCACCGATGTTCGCTCGGGGCCGTAGTCCCAGGTCACGTAGACGGTGCCGCCGGCGCCTGCCGCGAGGAACGGCCGGTCGCCCCAGTTCTTCTGAACAGGCGGCGTCAGCGAGGCGACCTGCGGAAAGCTCACACCGTGGTCGAACGAGGTGGCGACCACCGGATACCACTCGCCTGCCTTGGCGATCATGAAACCTGCGTAGACAGTGCCATCGCCCGCGACGGTGACGACGGGATCCCAGACGTTCACGTTTGAGCCCACCGACCCAGGTACCGAAATCGGCGTCTCGAAAGTTCGCCCGCCGTCGGTGGACCTTGCGAAGGCAATGCCGCGGCACCCCATCCACTCCTCGTACACGTAGCCGAGAGTGCGGTCGACAGCCTGGAGGACCTCGGCGTTCTGGCCCGAGCAGCTCGCGCTGATGTTGAGGTTCGTGCCGACCGTGTAGGTGGGAGCGGCTGAGGCCACACCCGATGTTGTGATTGCTCCAAGCAGCGCGGCGGCGACAACGCCAAGAGTCTTGATCACAGTTCCCATCCCCTCCAGCTACGAATGCCGGCTCCCGCAGCGCGATCATCGGGGCGCGCCGGGCCAGTGTCAAGAAGTCGACATCCCGTCGCGTCCTCGGCCCTCTGGTACCCCAAGCGAAGGTAGGCGACGGAGACCAGAATTGCGGCGTGGGTCTAGAGACGAAGCTGACCCGTCGGGCGCACGAGGTAGCCGGCTTGGTCGCGCTTGGGCTGACCAACCGTGAGATTGCGCGGCGCCTTTTTCTCTCTGAACGGACTGTCGAGTGGCATGTCGAACAGATCTTCAACAAGCTCGGCTTCACGTCGCGCAGCCAGGTTGCCGCGTGGGTTGGCCGTTCACAGGTTGACTCGCGGGTGCTCGTGCCACGTCTCCGGCCACGCGGCAATTTGCCCGCTCAGCTCACCACGTTCGTTGGCCGCGACCGGGAGGTCAGTGACCTGTTCGAGCTCGTCACGGCAAACCGGCTGGTTACCGTCACGGGACCCGGCGGCACGGGCAAGACCAGGCTCGCGCTCCGTCTCGCCGAGGAGCTGCAGCCTGACTTTCCGCACGGCACGTGGCTGTGCGATTTGGCGCCCGTGGCTGACGCCTTACTTGTGGGCGACGCTGTGGCGCAGGGGCTTGGAGTCAAGCGCACTGCCCCGGATCGACTCGGAGCTGCCCGCGAATACCTGCATGAGCGCTCGGTGCTGCTTGTGCTCGACAACTGCGAGCACGTGCTTGCGGCGTCGGCTGCTGTCGCCCGTGATCTACTGGCTGCCTGTCCAGGGGTGCGCATCGTCGCGACAAGCCGCATGGCCCTCGGCGTGATTGGGGAGGCGGTATATGGACTGAATCCACTCGCGCAAGAGGACGCGATTCACCTGTTTGGGCAGCGTGGGGAGGCCGCGGTACCAGGATTCCGGCTCGATACGGCGAATGCCGGGGCCGTGGGGGCAATCTGCCGGCGCCTGGATGGAGTTCCGCTCGCGATCGAGCTTGTGGTTCCGCGCCTTCGGGTCCAGAGTGCCGATCAGCTCGCGGAAGCTGTGCTCGACCCGGCCTGGCAGGTCCAGTCAGACGAAAGGCACGGCAGCCTTCGCGCGCTCGCTGACTGGAGCTATCGGCTGCTGGAACCTCATGAGCAGGCGCTGTTTCGGCGCTTGGGTGTGTTCGCCGGTTGGTTTGACGCCGAGGATGCGACAGCGCTGGCCCCGGCGGCCGGCATGCCGGTGTCCGTGCTGCTGGGCGGTCTCGTCGAGCATTCGATGCTGGTCCACGAGCAAACGCGTGGCGGCGCACGATACCGCCTACTTGAGATCTTGAAAGCGTTCGCCCTCGAGAAGCTCAAGGACACCGGCGAGCTGGAGATTGCCCGCCTCAGCCATGCGGATCGAATGGTTTGGTTGGTGGAGCGGGTCGACCTCGTGCAGCGCCAAGGTCCACCACTGCGAGCCAAGGCAACGTCGATGGTAGATGACGTGCGGGCTGCACTGGGCAAACTGCTCGTAGTCAATCCGCGACGAGCCGCCTGGCTCTGCGCCGCAATGGCGGTGACCTGGATATGGAGCGGGCGCGCCGTAGAGGGGCTCCGTTGGAGCGAGCTGGCGCTGGCGGCCAATCCTGATGTGTCGCCGGAGCGATGTTGGAATCTCATCGAGCACGCAAAATTGCTGGCCGACCTCGGTCGCAACGAGGAGGCCAGGGCCTGGTTTGCTCAGGGTCAAGCTTTGGCGGACCTGCCGGAGCATGCCGCTGTGAGGACGCAATTCAAGCTCACCGGGGCGGTATTCCTAGACATGGTCGGCGATCATCAGGCCGCCATCGACTTGCGGGAGGGGGCGATCCAAGCATTCAGTCTGGCGGGTGACGAGTGGAGGTTGGCTCGCGCGATGAACCACGCTGCGATGAGCCTGGTGTACCTGGGCCAGGCCGCCGAGGCGAGGGAAAACGCCCAGCGGTCGATCGAAATCTACCGCCGGGTTGACCCGTCGCGCCTCTTTTACGTGTGGGACACGCTGGCCATGGCAGACGTGTTGCTGGGCGAGCTGGACGAGGCATGGCAATGCTGGCTACAGGCATCGGAGCAAGGCCTCGGCATTGGTTGGGGCTCGGAGGCGGGTGTTCTTCCGACCTGCCTATTCGGATTGGCCCTCGTGGCGGGGCTGCGCGGCAAGAAGCAGGTCGCGATCCGCCTCCACTACTGCGCGCAGCGACTCAGGGCAGAGGAAAACGGATCGTACAACGATCCGAGCAGTCCAAAAGAGGCCGAACTTCTGGCTCGTTTGGAGGCCGAAGCCGGACCGGAGGCTGCTGCAATCCTGCGCGCCGAGGGCGA
>DAIUFK010000086.1:5299-8069 GCA_036844615.1 Candidatus Dormiibacterota bacterium
GTTTGGAGGCCGAAGCCGGACCGGAGGCTGCTGCAATCCTGCGCGCCGAGGGCGAGGCGCTCAGTGCGGAGATGGCGGTCAGGCTCGCCAAGACCGAGGGCTGAAAAACCCGCAGTCACACCGTAAAAGACCCGTGTTTTCCCCGGTGGCGAGACAACCAGGACTGCATAGCCTGCTGTCATTCCCGGACACCCGGCCCGACAGTAATTAAGGACAACGAGATGATGCGTTCGACTCGACACTTCGCAACAGTCGCCGGACCGGTCGCAACAGCCGTCGTTTTACTTTCCGTCCTTGCCGCCTCATCGGCGCTGGGTGCTGAGACGAAGGCATTCACCGGGGAGAAGAGCTGCGGCGCGCCAATCGTGTCGATCTCGCCGCCAGCGCCCGGAGGCTACTGCCTGATCACCGGGTCGAGCTACAAGATCCTGTTCGGCGCCAAGGTTTACTACACCGCCGCAGTGGTCGCGAGCGGCGTTCTCACGAGTCCGGTAACCCTTGTGGCCACCGATGAGAGAGGCAGCACGGCGACGGGGCAGTGCACCTACCACCTCCCTAACCTCGCGTTGAACGAACCCGGACATGGCCTTTGCGAGTACTCGAGCGGCACCGGCAAGTTGGCAGGGTTCCACGCCACGATTGAGGTCGGACCGCCCATCGCCGGCCAGAGGGTGTACGCGCTGATGGGAACGTACTGGTTCGATCGCGAGGAAGACGAAGACAGCGACAGCGACTGATCCGAAAACCTAAAGCGGCGGCCGCACCGTTGCGAACGTCAGAGGGAGCATCCCACCGGGGGGTGCTTCTCTCGTTCGCGCTGGAATGTGGCCTGGATCGACAACGAAGGCGCTATCGGGTCCGGGCGGCCTCTCTGGCGGTCTTGATTCCGAGCGGAAAAAGTTCGGCCGGATAGCAGCCCACGCCGACGACTCCGGGTCCGGCGTGCGCTCCTACGACCGGACCCAGCGGCTGGATCATCAGCGTGTCGGCAATTGGCTCCAGCTCGCGGGCGACGCGCTCGGCATCGGCCTCTGCGTCGGCGTGGCCGACGATGATGCAGACGCCCCTTCCCTTATCCAGCGCGCGGGTCAGCTCGACGATGCGGTTGAGAGCGCGCTCGAATGTGCGCACGCGCTCGAGCGGCGTCACCAAACCGTCGCGAATGCAAAGGACAGGCTTGACCTGGAGCACCGAGCCGAGAAGAGCGTTGGCGCGGCCGATGCGCCCGCCTCGGCGCAGGAACTCGAGCGTTGCCACCGAGAAGTACGTCTGCACGTGCGGCCTCATCGCGATCAACTTGGCCTCGATCGCTTCGGGCTCGGCACCGCGCGCGGCGAGCGTCGAGGCGACGAGCGTCATGAGACCGAGAGACATGGAGGCGACCTCTGAGTCGATGACACGTATGCGTTGCGGATCGGTCATGTCAGCGGCCTGGCGTGCCGACGCGACTGTGCCGCTGAGCTTCTCAGAGATGTGGAGCGAGACGATTGATTCGTAGTTCTCGAGGAGCGCTTTGTAGGTTTCGGCGAAACGGCCAGGCGATGGCTGTGACGTGGTCGGATGCGTGGTTGCTCCCGGCAGCCTGCGGTAGAACTCGGCAGCCGTGATGTCGACGCCGTCGAGGAGGCTCTGCCCATCGAGGTTGAGCGTCAGCGGGACGAGCGTCACCGACCTGGCGGCGGCAAGAGCCGGAGGCAGGTCGGCTGTTGAGTCGCTGACGATGGCGACCGAGCGCTTTGTCATCAGGGGGGGACGATCTTGACTTCGACCGCCTCCTTGAGCGCCTGGTACCGGTGGAACAACTTCTTCTCGATCGGCCTGAGGAGCACAAGGATCGCGAGGATGAGGAGGGTGGTGAAGATCGCCGGAACGTAGAAGCCGAAGCCGACGGCCATCCCGATCGCAGCCACCACCCAGATCGAGGCAGCGGTGGTCAGGCCGTGGACCTCGTTGCCCTGGCGGAGAATGGCGCCAGCGCCAAGAAAGCCGACGCCTGTAACGACCTGGGCCGCGATGCGGGTCGGATCAGTGGGGGTGCCGAAGATCTCGAGACCAAGCCCCGAAAACATACAAGCCCCGACGCCGACCAGGCCAAGGGTCTTGATTCCTGCTGGGTGACCGTGGAACTCCCGCTCCAGGCCAATCGCGATCGAGAGGATCGCTGTGACGAAGAGGCGAAGAGCGAAGTCGGCGTCGCCTTCGAGGTGCAGGGTTTAACCCTTTCCCGGGCCGCCCGTCGACTCGGGCTCATCGGGGAGCTCGGGCAGGTCGAGGCTGTTGACGAAGTCGCGGAAGACCGCAAGTCGCTCTTCGTCCACAGGCCCTACGCTCTTCTCCTTGTCGTCCGATGCCTCGTCGGGGTCCGGGATGATGCCCGCGGTCTCCATCACCTCGGTGGCAACGAAGATGGGACACTCGACGCGGACCGCCAGGGCGATTGCGTCGGAGGGCCTTGCGTCGAAGTCGAGGTCGCGCCCGTCCTGCTTGACGTAGAGGCGGGCGTAGAAGACCTGGTCGGCGAGGCGGGTCACCACGATGCGCTTGACGCTGATCCCGAGGTCGCCGAAGGCGGTGGCCATGAGGTCGTGGGTGAGGGGGCGTCCCAGGGGGTTGCCTGAGATCTTGGTGGCGATCGCCTGGGCTTCGAAGGAGCCGATCCAGATCGGGAGGTAGCGGTCCGCCTCCTTCTCCTTGAGGATCACCAGGTGCTGGGCAGTGGGCATGTGGATGCGGATGCTGTCCACCGAGACCTCGATGAGGTTCTTCATCC
>DAIUFK010000087.1:0-7805 GCA_036844615.1 Candidatus Dormiibacterota bacterium
TTCGTACTATGCGGGAATGAGGCTGCAAGTTGCCCCCGGCGCTCGCCTCGCCCATTCTGAGCTGTGATGACCGCTCAGCCGCCGGCCACGAGCGCCGAGAACGCATTCGCCACGAACCTCTTCCAGGGCCTGCCCCCGAGATACGACCTCCTGGCCGAGGTCCTTTCTTTCCGCCAGAACGCGCAATGGCGGGGTGATCTCGTGTCACGGATCGCGTCATCGCGGCCCGCACGCATCCTTGACGTCGCCACGGGCACGGCCGGAGTCGCCATCCAGCTCGCCAGGCGAACCGGGGCCCAGGTGATAGGCATCGACCTCAGCGAGGCGATGCTTGCCCGAGGCCGCGAGCGCGTGCGGGCCGCGGGCCTGGACGCGCGCATCACTCTCCAGGCCGGTCGCGCTGAAGAGTTGCCTTTCCCGACCGATTCGTTCGACGCAGTGAGCTTCACCTATCTTCTGCGCTACGTGCGCGACCCTGCCGCGACCCTGGCGGAGCTGGCGCGAGTCGTTCGCCCGGGCGGCACTTTGGCAGGGCTCGACTTCTTCGTTCCGCCGAACGCGGCCTGGCATGCAGCCTGGTGGCTTTACACGCGCTCCGTGCTTCCCGCCGCAGGGCTTGTCCTGGGCGGCCCCCGGTGGTGGAGGGTCGGACGCTTCCTGGGTCCCAACATCGCGAACTTCTATCGCGCCTGGCCTCAGCCTCGAATCGCCGACGCGTGGCGGGCGGCCGGCATGGTCGAGGTCGAGCACCGCATGATGAGCGTCGGCGGCGGCCTGGTGATGTGGGGACGAAAAGCACATGGGTGAATCAAAAACCCTTGCTCCCGCCTACTACGCCCCGAGGTCGCGCGGGTGGCGCCGGGACGTGTGGGCGGTCTTACATCCGCCTTACACCGCCTGGCACCTCTCGTACGTTCTGATCGGGGCCGCATTGGCTCCGTCGATCGACGGCGTCAGGCTCGCCGCCACCCTGGCCGCCTTCTTCCTCGCCGTCGGCATCTCCGCCCATGCGCTCGACGAGCTCAAGGGACGCCCGCTGGGGACCGAGCTGCCTGGCACGGTTCTGACCGCTGCGGCCACTGTGGGGCTGGTCGGCGCTGTCGCCATCGGCATCGCCGGCCTGACGAGGCTCGGACCTGGCCTTCTTCCGTTCATCGCAGTCGGAGTCCTCTTCGTCTTCGCGTACAACCTCGAGCTTCTGGGCGGCAAGCTACACGGCGACTTCTGGTTTGCTCTTTCGTGGGGAGCATTCCCCGTGCTCACCGCTTTTTTCGCACAGACCGGCCGCATCTCCGTCGGCGCAGTGGCCGCCGGCGCCGCCGCGTTTGCCCTCTCGTTCGGCCAGCGGAGCCTGAGCACCCCCGCTCGCGTCCTGCGCAGGCGCAGCCGAGCGGTCACAGGCTCGGTCACGTTGAGCGACGGCTCCGTGGTGCAGCTGGATGAGGCAACCCTGTTGCGGCCTCTGGAGCAGGCCCTGCGAGCTTTCTCCTGGGGTGTCGTTGCACTGGCCCTCGGGCTCGTCGCATCGAAGGTTTTCTGACGCGTATGCTGCATTGTGTCAATGAAAGCTGACCTGCCGCCGCTGTCCAAGCCACTCCTGCGTGGCTGGTCGCACGGCCTGGCGGCTCTCGTATCGGTTGCAGGCCTCGTCGCGCTTGTGCTGGTCACGCGAAACGACACTCCCAAGCTCGTGTCGATGATCGTCTACGGGACTGGCCTCGTCCTTCTTTTTGGGGTCAGCGCGACGTACCACATCTTCAGCTGGCCGCCACGGATCAAGAACTGGCTGCGGCGCGCCGATCACGCGACGATCTTCGTTTTCATTGCGGCCACGTACACGCCGCTCGTGTTCAACGTCCTTGACGGATGGTGGCGCACGGGGGCGCTGATCGCAATCTGGATCTGCGCCCTCGCAGGCGTAGCTGGCGCAGCGCCGTTTCTCCGCATACCTCCACGCCCGCTTGCGGCGCTGTATTTGGCGATGGGATGGCTTGCCGTCGTGGCGCTGGTCCCGTTGACCGCAGCGCTTGGTTGGGCGGCGGCGGTGTTGATGGCGCTGGGCGGACTGCAGTACTCGCTTGGAGCTGCTGCCTACGCCTTCAAAAAGCCGCGCCTATGGCCCCGGGTGTTCGGCTACCACGAGCTGTTCCACGTTGCTGTCATCACCGCCAGCGTGACCTTCTACGTCCTGATCCTTCGCTACGCCGTTCCGTTTCACCGGGTCTGACTAGACCGGCAGCACCCCATGCTTGCGGTCGGGACGCGATGAGGTCCTCGTCGAGTAGGCGGCAAACCTCGAGATCAGGGCGTCGCGCAGTCGATCGGGCTCGACCACGTCGTCCACGATGAGGTTGGCAGCGAGCTTGTAGAGGTCGACGTCCTCGCGATATTCATCCTCGAGCTCCTTGCGCCGCGCGGCCTTCTCTTTCTCCGGCAGCTCCGCCAGCTTGTTGTAGAAGACCGCGTTCACCGCCGGCTCGGGCCCCATCACCGCGATCTGCGCAGAAGGCAGAGCGATCACGCTGTCGGAATCGAAAGCCGGACCTGCCATTGCGTATAGGCCTGCGCCGTATGCCTTGCGCACGATCACCGATATCTTCGGCACCGTTGCCTCGGAGACGGCGCTGATCATCTTCGCCCCGTGGCGAATGATGCCCCGACGCTCGACGTCGGTTCCGATCATGAACCCTGGCACGTCGGCCAGGAACAGGAGGGGGATCTCGAACGCGTCGCAGAGCCAGATGAAGCGTGCAGCTTTGTCTGCCGAGTCACTGAACAGCACGCCGCCCTTCTGCATCGGCTGGTTCGCAAGGATGCCGATCGCATGACCATCGAGGCGCGCAAAGCCGGTGAGGAGCTCCTTGGCAAACAGCTTCTTGATCTCGAGCCAGCTGCCGTCGTCGATCAGCGCATCGACAACCTTCCGCATGTCGTAGCCGCGGTTCGCCTCCTCGGGGACCAGGTCCGCTATCGGCTTAGAGCCCGAGCGGGGCGCCTTTGCCGCGGCCGGATGCGGCTTCTCCCCCGAGCGCTGGGGCATGTACTGGAAGTAGGCGCGTGCGTACGCGATCGCCTCTTTGTCGTCAGCGACAAGTGCGTCGCCGCACCCGCTCTCGGTGCAATGCATGCGTGCGCCTCCGAGCTCCTCGAGGCTCACCTTCTCGCCGACCACCACCTCGACCATGCGCGGTGATCCCAGGTACATCGAGGCGTTGCCCTCGACCATGATCACCACGTCGCAGAACGCGGGGATGTAGGCGCCTCCCGCCGCCGAGGGTCCGAAGAGGAGGCAGATCTGTGGCACCTGGCCGGAGAGCTGGACCTCGTTGAAGAAGATGCGCCCGGCGTGGCGCCGGCCGGGAAACATGTCGATCTGGTCGGTGATCCGCGCCCCGGCGGAGTCGACTAGATAAAACAGCGGCACCCTTATCCGGGAAGCGGTTTCCTGGATCCGGATGATCTTCTCGACGGTGCGCGCTCCCCAGCTGCCTGCCTTGACGGTGGGGTCGTTCGCCATCACCGCGACCTGTCTGCCGTCGATCATGCCGAGCCCGGTGACCACGCCGTCCGCGGGCAGCTCTTCCGCCAGGACGTTGGCGAAGAGCCCGTCCTCGATGAATGAGCCTTTGTCGAGGAGCAGGTCCAGCCGCTCGCGCGCGGTGAGCTTGTTTTGCTCACGAAGCTTCGGGAGGTATCGGGTACCGCCCTTCAGCGCCCTCTCGCGGAGCTCGCGATGGCGATCCCCGCCCGTCGGGCTCAACGTCCCTTGAAGTCCGGTTCGCGCTTTTCGAAAAAGGCTTTGATGCCTTCCTTCGAATCCTCGGTCAGCGTGATCAGTGTGAACTGGCTGTGCAGGTAGTCGAGCGCGGCGCGGAACTCCATGTCCTGCTGACGGTAGAAGGAATCGCGACCAAGCCGCATCGCGAGCGGGGACTTCTTGGCGAGCTTGTCGGTCATCTCCTTCACCGCGCTGTCGAGCTGGTCATGCGGCACCACCCGGTTGATGACACCGAACGACTCGAGCTGCGTCGCAGTCCAGCGATCGCCAAGCATCTCCATCTCGAGCAGGACTTTGCGAGGCAGGTTTCGCGAGAGGATCGCCTGGATCATCATCGGCCAGATCCCCACGTTGATCTCCGGCGTGCCGAATGTCGCAGTGTCGGTGGAGACCAGGAGGTCGCAGGCGCAAGCAAGCCCGAGCCCACCCGCGAGCGCGTGGCCGTTGATGCGGCCGACGATCGGCTTGCCAAGGCTCGCCATGAGTGCGAACAGGTCGACGAAAAGATCCCGGCTGCGATGCCGTTCGAGGTCGGTCATCCCGCCGTCGAAGCTGGCGAGGTCCGCGCCGGCGCAAAACGCCCTGTCGCCGGCGCCGGTCAGCACGACGACCCGGACCTCCTGCTCGCCCTGGCACCAACGGAGTGCGGCAGCCAGCTCTCGGAGCATCACCGCCGACAGCGGGTTGCGCTGCTCTGGACGGTTCATGGTGATGGTGGCGACGTGGCCGTCGACCACGACCACCACCTGCTCGAAGGCCGGAATCTCAGTCACCGGTGTAATCGTAAGGGTGGCCGTGATCCGGTTTCGAGTCGGCAATCGCACGCATCCCTGGAACCCATTCCTGGTTGCCTACTTCCGCATCTCTGGTGCCTGCTTCTTAACAAAAACACTTGCGCGAACGGCGTGTGCAACTCAGAATGCATGGAACGTGCAAGCATGCCTGTAACTCAAGGTTAGGCCAGCAATCGCGTAAACGCTATAATCCACCCGGTCAACAAGCCCATGAAGGCAAGACAGCGCGAAACTTCCACGGCACCTGCGGCGGCACCGAGTGATGCGGGCATCGATCTCGACAAGCCCATCTTCACGCTCAGCGTGGCCTCCGAGATCCTCGAGACGCACCCCCGCACGTTGATGATGTACGAGCACCTGGACATGATTCGCCCGAAGCGGACGGTGACCAATCGCAGGCGTTACTCGCGGCGCGACGTGATGAAGCTCCAGGCCATACAGACCCTCACCCGCAAGCACGGAGTCAACCTCGCCGGCGTCCGCTACATCCTGGCGCTGATGAAGCGTCTTCAGAATGCCGGCGTCGAACCACCGGAGGGCCTAAGGAACCTGGATGTGACCCTACTCGACGTCTAAGTAACAACCCGCAATCGCGGGCTGACGAATAGCAACGGATGGAGCATATGTCGAAGAAAAGAAGGCGTTTAGAGATCAAGGTCGAACCCCTGCCGGCGCCGTTCCAGGACGAGACGGCGTCCTGTCCTGTGTGCGGCCGCGACGCCGCCGCGATCGGGAGGCGCCACCTCCAGATCGTCTTCCGCTGCGAAGGCTGCAAGGTAGTCTTCAAACGAAACCGGAGCTGGCCTTACGTTTACTAGCCGGCCGAGCTCCTCAGGGTTTCGTACCCTGAAGTGGTGAGGACGCGTTCGGCGGTCTTGGGCGTGGTGGCCGGCCTGGCGACGGTCGCGATCGCCGAGGTCGTGAGGCCTCGTGGCGGGACCTCGCTGCTTCTCGACTGGGAGGCGGTACGGCGCACCGCGCAGGCTCGTCTTGGCCGCGAAGCGATCCCTGCCAAGTCCCTCGCCGCTGCCGCGAAGGGCTACCGGGCGATGGCTGCCAAGCTAGAGAAGCCGCTGCTCGAGTTCGTCGGCGGGCTGCCCGCGGGAGCTGAGCTCCCCGAGTTCGAGGCACTCGACCGCGCAGGGTGGCTCGAGCTCAACCTCGGCATCATGCGTCGCGTCATCGACCCTGTGCTGGAAAAGGGCCGCCTGCCCAACTCTCTGATCGTAGAGTTCGGCAGGGCCGGGCTCGACAACTACATGGGATTCCTGCTCGGCTTCCTCGGCCGCCGCGTCCTCGGCCAGTACGACCCTCAGCTCCTTGGCGTGGAACCGGCGACCCCGATGAAGGGCGCGGGCCTCTTCCTCGTCGAGCCCAACGTCGAAGATTGGGGCCGCGAGGCGAACCTTCCGGAGCAGGACCTGCGCCGCTGGCTCATCCTCCACGAGATGACTCACGCGTGGCAGTTCGCCGCGAATCCGTGGTTGCGCGGCCACATGGAGCAGTCGATGCGCGTGCTCCTCGAGACCGTCATGCAGAAGTCGTCGCCAGCGGTCCGCATCGCTGCCTTCGCGGGCGTCCTGCCCGCGCAGTGGAAGGTGATGCGCCAGATGCAGGGCACCATGTCGCTGATCGAGGGCTACAGCAACCTGGTAATGAACGAGCTCGGCGCCAAGTTGCTTCCCGGCTTCGCCAAGCTGGAGGAGGCCTACCGCAAGCGCAGCTCGAACAAGAGCGTGCTCGACCAGCTTGTCTGGAAGCTCACCGGTCTCGACCTGAAGCTTCAGCAGTACCGCCGTGGCGAGGCCTTTGCTCGCGCGATCTACGACGCCCACGGCATGAAGGCTTTGAACATCGCCTGGGAGGGACCCGGCCAGATGCCAAGGCTCGAAGAGCTGGCCAAACCCGAGGATTGGTATCGACGGGTGGCCGGCTAGGGTTTTTCTTCTTGCGCCGTTTCCTCGCTCATCGGCAGGATGGCGACTGGAAGGTCCGAGATGTCGAAGTAACGCACCGGCTTCGACATTCGCTTGGCGATACCGACCTGGACCTTCACACCCAGCGACATGTGGCCGAACACCCAGACCTCGTCGCAGCGCGCGAGGAGGTTGTTCATCGCCTCGCGGACTATCTCCTTGGAAACTGTGTGCATCAGGTAGTAGTCGAAGAGCATGAATGGGCTCACCGGCACCATCCCGGAGTCGAGCACGAACTTCTGGATGTGCGTCCGCCAGTAGAAAACCTTGTTCGACATGGCGACGTAGACGAGCCGCTTGGGGTGGCGAAGGGTTTCCTCAGCTTGATCTCTCGCTGTCGGCTTGGTCGCCGGCTGGAAGATCCGCTCGAGTATGTCCTCGGCCGCCTTCCCCGAGATCGCCATGGGTCGGCCTATCCTATCAGCCGTGCCAGAAACCTCAGCCGGACGTGCGCATGGAGCGCGGTTCCGCCTCGACGGACGCGTCGCTTTGGTGACCGGCGCCAGCCGCGGCATCGGCAGCGCCATCGCCGAGGCGCTCGCCGAGCAGGGAGCCTCCGTCGTGCTGTCAAGCCGGAAGCAGGCGGACCTCGAGGTCGAGGCTGGGCGGATCAACGCCGCCCACCCGAACAGCGCTGTGGCGATCGCCGCCCACTCAGGCAGGCCCGATGACCTCCAGCGGCTTGTCGACGAGACCATGTCAAGGCACTCCCGGATCGACATCCTGGTCAACAACGCTGCAACCAATCCTTATTTCGGGCCTCTGCTTGGTGCCGATCTCGGCGCCTGGGACAAGACCTTCGAGGTCAACCTTCGTGGCATGTTCGTCCTCACCAAGCTCGTCTACGAAGCCTCGATGGAGAAGAACGGGGGAGCCATCGTCAATGTGGCGAGCATCGGCGGCCTGAGGCCGGGCATGGGGCTCGGCGTGTACAACATCACGAAGGCGGGAGTGATCATGCTCACGCGCCAGCTCGCCCGCGAGGTCGGCGGCAACGTGCGAGTCAACGCGGTTGCGCCTGGCGTGATCAAGACACGGTTCGCCGAAGCGTTGTGGGGAAACGAGGCGATCCTGGAAAGAGTGCTCGCCTCCAACCCGATGGGCCGCATTGGAGTGCCTGACGAAGTGGCCGGAGCCGTCGCGTTCCTGGTCTCCGACGCCGCGTCTTACATAAACGGAGAGGTGTTGGTCATCGATGGTGGGGGCGGGGGCGAGGGTTAGCAACGGCGGCCCCTCCGGCCCTTCGGGCCACCTCCC
>DAIUFK010000088.1:0-7714 GCA_036844615.1 Candidatus Dormiibacterota bacterium
GAGATTCGAACTCGCGGTCTCCTGGTCCCAAACCAGGCGCTTTGCCGAGCTAAGCTACCGCCCGCTTCGCGACTGCAACCCTAAACGACCCTCACCCCAACCCTCTTCCCCACGTGGGAGAGGGAGTATTCAACCAGACAGGCGCTCCAGCGCGCCTGATTCCAGGAGCGCGCGCGTGGCGCGGGCCCGATGACTGTACCGCCGCTTCTCCTCCGGCGGCATCTCCCCGAACGTCTTCCCAGCGCTGGGCACCAGGAACACCGGGTCGTAGCCGAAGCCCGCAGCGCCGCGCCACTCGGGCACGATCTCGCCCCTGCACTCGCCTTCGAAGAACCTGGTCGGCTGACCAGGCTCCGCCAGGGCGAGAACGCACACGAAGCGCGCGTTCCACGGCCGGGGCTTGCCCTCGAGCCGCCTCAACAGCTCAGCGGTGCGCTCCTCTTGTGTCGGTCCGAGGCGCGCCGAACGGATGCCGGGAAAGCCAACAAGCGCCTCGACTTCCACACCAGAGTCATCGCCAACCGACGCCAACCCCGATCGCGAGGTCGCTGCCTCCGCCTTCAGCCGCGCGTTCTCAGCGTAGGTCTCCCCCACCTCATTGACCTCGCTGTCGAAGGCCACGAGCTCAACACCCGCTCCGGCCAGCAGCTCTCGATACTCGCGCAGCTTTCCCATGTTGCCGGTCGCGATGACCAGCCGCCGGCGTTGCTCAGCCAAGCGTGGCTAGCGGTCCTTCACAGCAACGCTATAGCGCGCTTCTGCCCGACGATCAAGTCCTTGATGCCTTTGTTGGCCAGCGCAAGCATCGCGTCGAGCTCCGAGCGCGCGTAGGGCGCGCCTTCGGCAGTCGCCTGCAGCTCGACCAGATTGCCGTCCTCGGTCATCACACAGTTGAGGTCGGTTGAAGCTTGAAAGTCCTCGGTGTAGTCGAGGTCCAGCATCGGTTTGCCGTCGACAATGCCGCAGCTGACTGCGGCGAGGTACTGACGAACTGGGACCTGGTCGACCATGCGCGCATCTTTCATCCGCTTCAGCGCCATGTAAAGAGCAGCGAACGCTCCGGTGATCGAAGCCGTGCGTGTGCCGCCATCGGCCTGCAGCACGTCGCAGTCGAGGGTGATCGTCCTCTCCCCTATCCTCCCCATGTCGACGGCGGCGCGTAGGGAACGGCCGATCAGCCGTTGGATCTCGTGGGTGCGACCACCCAGTCGACCCTGGACCGCTTCCCTCATCCCGCGATCGTGCGTCGAGCGCGGCAGCATCGAGTATTCGGCGGTGATCCAGCCCTGGCCGCTTCCACGCCGGTGGGAAGGGACTCGATCCTCGACGCTCGCGGTGATCCAGACGCGCGTGCGACCCATCTCGATCAGGCACGAGCCCTCGGCATGAACGTTGACGCCAAGCTCGATCTTCAGCGGACGCAGTTGGTCAGGCAACCGGCCATCGAGCCGTGACGATTCGCTCATTTACCTATCAGTTTGAGGACTAACGTGGAGCCTTCGTAAAAGATGTAGAGCGGCACGAACATGATCAGCGGCGTCAATGGGTCGACGCCTGGCGTAAGAAAGTTCGCGACCAGGGCCAACCCGATGAACCACCAAGGCCGGTTCTTGTACAGCCAGCGGGACTTGATGATTCCGAGCATCCCGAGTACCACAAGCACCACCGGGAGCTCGAACACGAGGCCGAAGCCGATGACCATCGCCAGGATGAAACCGATCAACTCCGTAATGTCAGGGAGATACGTCACGTGGCTAGGCGCAAAGCCGGTCAGGACGTGGATGTAGAGTGGTAGCGCGTATACCGCAGCGGCCACGCCCAGCGCAAAGAACACGATGGTGGCGACTACCAGGGGCAGGATCAGCCTGCGCTCGTGGCGGTGGAGGCCCGGGCTGACGAACCACCAGATCTGCTGGATGACGACGGGCGCCGCAAGGACAAGCCCGATGTAAATGGCGACAACCAGGTCGGTGATGACGCCGCCCGCGGGGTGGAGGTAAATCGCATTGCCGACGCCAGCCCTCGCTACGAGGTAGCTGATGACCTGGGCGGAGAGGAAAAATGACAACACTGTCGTTGCCGCCCAAGCGCCGAAGATGATAATCAGCGCCCGGCGCAACGCTTCGAGATGCTCGATGATCGACATGCGCTGGTCCTCGATCGGAATCTCGGTCTGGCGAGGACCGCGCCGAAGGACCCTGTCTAGAAGCGCCACGAGACGACCCTTAGCTGGGGAAAGAGGAGGTTGACTCCGGGCCCTTGGCAGGGGCGCTTTCGGCTGGGGTAGCCGGCGGTGGCGGTGGCTCCGCCGGTGTGGCGCGAGCGGCCGTCGTCACCTCGTTGGTCAGCTCCGTAGTCGCCTTGCGGAACTCGCGCATCGCCTTGCCCACCGCACCGCCGAGCTCGGGCAGCCGGCCGGGACCGAAGATGATCAAGACGACGACGAGGATGACGATCAACCACAGGGGATGGAATGGCATCTGGCCCGATTATAGGCTCCCAGGCCCTCGAGCCAGCCTGACCCGGGTCATCCCACCTGGATGGTGATCGAGATGATCTTGTCGGCGGGCGCCGTCAGCCTCTGAGCCAGGTCCATGCCTTTGATCACGGTCCCAAATCGGTTATAGACGGCAGTCGGTCCGTTCCCCGGCCAGACCGCCCTTTCGATGAAGAACTGGCTGCCGTTGACCGCGCCTCCGACCGGGCGCGCCATGCCCACCGCCCCGACGGCCCATGCAGGGGTCATGTTCGGCTCGCTGGGCA
This sequence comes from Candidatus Dormiibacterota bacterium, assembly GCA_036844615.1. GTDB lineage: Bacteria > Chloroflexota > Dormibacteria > Dormibacterales > Dormibacteraceae > Palsa-872. Next base: position 2,764 of record DAIUFK010000088.1, read on the forward strand.
ATGTGTACCCGGGCCCGCCGGTGCCGTCGCCGTTGGGATCTCCGCTCTGAGCGACCAGGTCGTCGGTTCTCCACGGCATGCCGTTGTAGTAGCCGTTGAGGGCGAGAACTATGAAGTTGTTCACTGTCACCGGGGCGACCTCCGGATGAAGCTGGATCACGAATGCACCCTGGGTGGTGTTGACCGTCGCCTGGTACGTGCGTTCGGCGGTTATGCAGATCGGCTGCCGCGAGATGTACTGGTGAGGGCCGATCTGGGTCGAAGTGACGCACGCGTCAAGCGCGGTCGGACGTGGCGTCTTCAAAGCCTCATCGATCGCGAGACCCGAGCCAAGCAATGCCGCGATGACGATGCCGCTGATCAGGAGTGGAATCCAGGGTCGGCGGCGCCAGGCCTCGGGCAAATCGCTCCCGTCCTCATCAGGGATCGCGACAGGCCGTCGCGCAGGGAGCTTGGCTTTGCTCATTTCTTCACTGCCGCTTCCGCGATGGCTTGAACGAGGCCGTGCGTCGTGTACTCGCGGGCGATGATGTTCACCGGGAGGCCGAGCTTGCGAGCTGTGTCCGCGGTGACAGGCCCCATGCAGGCGATTTCTGCGTCGCCGATCACGGCAGGAAGCAGGTCGTCGGGGAAAGCACGTACAAAGTTCGCCACGGTCGAGGAGCTCGTGAACGTGATCACATCCACGCCCTCGGCCTTGAACAGGCGCAGCAGCGCATCGCTTGCCGCGGCTGGGCACATCGCTCGGTAGACAGGAAGGATCTCAATCTCGGCACCTCTCTTGGCGAGAAGCGATGGTAATGCGTCGCGCGCAACCTCTGCTCGCGGCACCAGGACCCTCATCCCCTCCATCTCCCAGCCCTCGAGCGCCTTGGCCAGTCCCTCCGCCGTGTACTCGGAAGTGACGAGCTCCGGCCGCAGGCCGCGAGCTTCCATCGACTCGGAGGTCTCCTGGCCGATGGCGCACAGCTTGGACGCGTGGAATGCCCTGGCATCACCACCCGTCTCGAGCACCATCCTGAAGAAGATGTCGACGGCGTTCGCCGAAGCGAATATCACCAGCGCCGTCCGGTCGAGGTTGGCAATGGCGCCGCGCACTCGCGCGTCGGTAGGCATGGGGCTGATCTCGATGGTTGGGATTTCGATTACCGAGGCGCCCAGATCGACGAGGGCACGACGGAAAGAGTCGACCTGGTGGCGAGCTCGAGTGATCAACACGCGGCGCCCGTGCAGAGTCCGCTTCGAGAGCGTGTCCAGCCGATCCGACATCTCGACACCTGGGCCCAGCACCAGGAGCGCGTCGCCTCGCAGGCCGTAGGTCGCCGCCTTGCGCGCAAGCTCGCCGAGGGGTGCGCTGACGCGGTGCTGGCCCGGCTGGCCTGGGTTGAGGATCAGCGCGGCAGGGGTCTCGGGAGTCCTGCCGTCGGCCATCAGCGTCTTGATACCCGACTCCCACCAGCCTGATGCAAGCCTCAGGACTATGGTCTCAGCCCCCTTGACCAGCCCGAAGCCAATCGATGCCGAGCGTCCTTCGATGGTGAGTGGGATGCCGCTCATGACGGGGGCGGCAAGCTCCAGGATGAGGCCCGGCATGGACTCGAAGTCCACTCCCGCGCGGTCCAGCTTCTCGGCGAGCTCGCTTCCATTGGAGAACGCATAGGGGTTGCCAGGGAACAGAACTGTGACGGTGCGGCCGGTGCGAGCGAGCTGGATGACCTCCTCCGCGGAGTCCAATGGTGCAATGTCCGCGCGCGGAGGTGCGAGGTGGAGCAGCGCGGCACCGCAGCCGTCGCAGCATCGGATGATGTCGGCTTCCTTGATCGCCTCCACCGCCTGAACCGTCGCAAGACCTGGGTGCCCGGGCCCCACACCGACGAGCCTGACTCGGCTTGATCGGAGCACCAAGAAAGGTTAGAGCTTTCGAGATACCACGTAGGTGGTGAGCGCCGCGAGCGCTGTTGCGGCCTCACCGTCGCCAAGCGACTCCAGCTGTCGCCTCGCCGACGATGCGAGCTCGCGCGCACGCTCGACCGCTCGCTGTGGTCCTCGGCTTGCGCGCACGATGTCGACTGCCTGCTTGGCTTCGGCGGCGCTCAGCTCGCGCCCGGGGCGCAGGATGCGACCCAGCTTCGCGGCGATTGGGGCGTCCTCCCTCGCCAGCATTAAAGGCAGGGTCGCGAATCCCTCGGCGATGTCGTGGCCAATGGGTTTGCCTATCTCGTCCTCGCTGCCTTCGTAGTCGAGTACATCGTCGGCGATCTGAAACGCAAGGCCGAGCAGGCGGCCGTAGGTTCGCAGGGCGAGCCGCCTTGTGGCATCGATGTGACCAAGAAGGGCTCCTATGTCACAGCATGCAGCGAGCAGAGCCGCAGTCTTCGCCTCGATCCGCCGCATGTACTCCTCGACGTCAGTGTCGTAGTGATAGCGGATGGCCTGCTGGCGAACCTCTCCAGCACAGATATCCATCACCGCACGTGCGAGGATGGCAACGGCCTCAGGCGAATCCGTAAGCGCAGCCTGCTCGTATGCCTTGGCGAAATAGAAATCGCCGACGACGATCGCAGGTTCGTCGCCCAGCTGGGCGGCGACAGTCGGCCTGCCGCGCCTCAGCGGCGCTCGATCGATCACGTCGTCATGGACGAGGGTTGCAGCGTGCGTGAGTTCCACCGAGACTGCAGCTGGCGTCAGCTTGTCCAGGTCATAGCGGCCGCCTTTCGCTGCAAGGAGCACCAAGGCGGGCCTGATGCGCTTTCCCCCCGCGGCGACGAGGTCCGCCATCGGCGCAGCGACCACTTCCGGATCAGTGTCAATGAGGCGACGAAGCCGAGCCTCGATCGTATCGAGGTCCGCCGCGACTGGACCGAAGATGCCGTGAGGCCGCGCCTCTAGGCTTTCGACTCCTCCCATATGCGCACCTCCTGCGCCTCGATGGCCTCGCCGAAGAGGTTTGCGGCTATCTCGTTCAAGTGGTCAGGCACATCGGTCACGAGGACCTCGTGTGACGGCTCACCGCCGCCACGCAGCCGCGAATGATCGAGGTGCCGCACCACCTTGTCGGCGGTCGTGATCGCGGAATCGATCATCTCGAACGCGCCGGGATAGACACGCGCGATCGCCGGCTTCAGGAGCGGGTAGTGCGTGCAGCCCAGGACGAGCGTGTCGGCGCCGAGCTGGACGATGTCGGCAAGGTCTCGGTGCAGGACCTCCTCTGCGCGCATTGAGTCGGCCTGGCCTGACTCGACGATATCGACAAGCTCGGGACACGCCTTCTGGTAGACGCCAACCATGGGGTCGAGCTCCTTGATCGCATGCAGATATTCCTGGCTGCGCATCGTGCCCTCGGTTGAGATCACGCCGATGCGATTGTTCTTGGTCGCCTCCACCGCAGCCTGCGCGCCAGGGCTGATCACACCCACGATGGGCACCTCGAAAAGCTCGCGTGCGTGGTTCAGCGCCGCGGCGGTCGCCGTGTTGCAGGCGATGACCACCAGCTTGACGTCGCGCGTTTCCAGGTAGCGAATGATGTCGATCGCAAAGCCGCGCACCTCGTCCTGGTAGCGAGGACCGTAGGGAAAGTGCAGGAGGTCGGCGACGTAGATGGTCGACTCCTCAGGGAGACGCTCGCGGATTGCTTTCAGTACGGTGAGGCCGCCCACGCCCGAATCGAAGATCCCGATGGGACGCGTGTCGCTCATAGGTCCACCAGGACTAAACGGATTTGATCGACAGACGGTAACCCAGGCCTGGAACTGCCTCCAGGCTCAAGCCGGGATTGGCAAGGTCCGAGAGCTTTCGACGGAGCCGCTGGACGTGAGGGTCCACCGAGTGATCGTCCAGGTCGTGCGGGTAGCCCCAGACCTTGTCGCGAAGCTGGGCCCTCGTGAGGACTCGCTCCGGATTCGCCGCCAGCACGGCTAAAAGGTTGAACTCGGTCATGGTCAGGGGGATCTCCTCGTTTCCCACCTTGACACGCCTTGCGGCGTTGTCGATCTGGAGCGCTCCGACGGTGAGGATCCCCTCGCGCCCTGTGCCCGCAGCCTCGGTCAGCGCCGAGCGCCTCAGGTGGGCGTTGATGCGCGCGGCAAGGATCCGAGAGTCGAACGGCTTGGTGATGTAATCATCAGCGCCGACCTCGAGCCCGACCACCTCGTCGGTCTTGGTAGAGCGGCCGGTGAGCATGACCATCGGGCTTGTCACACCCTGCCGCCTCAGCTCGAGGATGACCTCGGTGCCGCTGATGTCGGGCAGCACCCAGTCCACGAGGACGAGGTCAGGGTGGCCTCCGGTGCCCAGCTCGATTGCCTCGGCGCCGTTGGCGGCTTCGAGGACGTCATGACCCTGGAGCCTGCAGACCTCGGCGACCAGAGTCCTGACGTCGGGGTCGTCCTCGATGACCAGGATGCAGCGCTTGCGGCGCCCGGAGGTTGCCGTCAGTTGTGCGCCGGAGGAGCGAATCCAACCCTTCGCGACTCGCGCGACGAGCGCTTCGAGCGCCTCATCAGGAGGACCCGCTTCTCCCCTCCGTCGACGACGTCGGCCAGCTCCCACCCGTCGGCGCCGGCAGCCTGAAGGACTTTGACCAGGGTGGTCCCGTCAGCGACCTGCGCCACCGTCAGGACCTCCGTCGAGTACTCCCACTCGCGGGTGGGCATGCCGACGGATGGCACATGAGTGGCCGGCGCTGCGCCGTCAGACGGCTGCTCGGGCTCGTCCGGGTCCTCGTCGGGCTCTTCCTCGAGGTAGATGGGCACTGTTAAGGATTGTAGACAGGTCGGCGACAGCCAGACCGTTCACCTCCCCGCAACGCGGGGAGGACGGGCACGCCTGTGGCGTCGCCGGGTAGGGGGACCGGTTCCGCCTACAGGCGCGCTCAGGCAGTACCCCCGGCGGGGGTCGAACCCGCGCTTGACCGGGTTTAAGCCGGTTGCCTCTGCCATTGGGCTACGGGGGC
>DAIUFK010000089.1:0-7451 GCA_036844615.1 Candidatus Dormiibacterota bacterium
CAAATCCCTTCCTTGCACGGAAAGAGAGCAGGCGCGCGCGAAGCGCCCGCCGATGCATTCAGTAAGGCCGATCCTCAACGCCGCTTTGCGCGCAGAGGGAACCCCGGGTTCCCTCTCATACGTTTACGCGTGCTGCTTGGAGGGAGCCGCCTTCATGTCGGCCACGCGGACCTGGTTGCGACCGCCCTGCTTGGCGGCATAGAGGGCTTGGTCCGCGCGCTCCATCAGCGTCGTGAACAGAGCCGGCTCCGCGGTCGCCGCCACGCCGATGCTGATTGTCAGCTTCAGGCCGCCGGGGAACGTGGCGGCAGCGACCTTGGCGCGGATGCGCTCGGCAAGGGTGTGCGCGCCCTGCTCGGTCGTCTCGTGGAGGATGATCCCGAACTCCTCGCCGCCGTAGCGCGCGCAGACGTCCGACTCCCTCGCGCCGGCAGTGAGGATCTTGGCAAGGTCGTGAAGGACCGCATCGCCTTCCAGGTGCCCGAAGGTGTCGTTCACCTGCTTGAAGTGGTCGAGGTCGATCATCAGGAACGCGATGCTCTTGTGGTAGCGGCGCGCCCTGCTCATCTCCTGCAGGTAGCGCTGCGCAAGGGCCCGGCGGTTTGGAAGCTTGGTCAGCTCATCGGTGAGCGCGTTCTCCTCCTGGGCCTGGAACAGCTGGGCGTGCCTGATGGCGATCGCTCCCTGTGAAGCCACTCCGTTGAGGAGGTCGGCCTGGTCCTCGGTCAGCTCCCGTGGCGTGTTGAGGTACAGCTCCATCGCGCCCATCAGCTGGCCTGCACGCTGCATCGGCACGACAAGCACGTGCTGGGGATGGCCCCCCGCCTCGAGCCCAGGAGACGCTTCGGCCGCGAGGCCCATGACCAGGGGCCGCATGGCGGCAAGCGCCGTGCGCAGCGGCTCTTCCTCGAGGTGGCGCACCGCCCCCTTGGCCCGATGGGAGAGGTTGTACTCGGCCTGGCGGCGCATCTCGTTCTCGCCAGGGGTGACCAGGTACATGGCGCCCGCGACGGCGCCCATGATCCTGCCGGCATGGGTGAGGGCGACGTTCAGAACCTCCTCCAAAGCGAGGGAGGAGTTCACCGCGGAGGCGATTGCCAGCAGGAGACCTGCCCGATCGCGGGCACCGCTCTCGTCTTCGAGGGCGGCCTGAAGCTGTCGGGTCGTCCGGCGCAGACGCATCAAAGACACTGTCAGCAGGACGAACGCGATAACGAGCAGAACTGACGTCACGAGCAGGACGCTCGCTATATCCGGCAAAAGAGGCCTCCCCGATTTGAGTTGCCATAGGTTAACGCCCCGGACGGCACCCCGGTTCGGGCTATACTCGGCCCGACCTGGAGCCGATCTCTTTCGACGACCTCCCCCTCGGCGGCGAGTGGACGACCCGCCGGCGCACCATCTCCGAATCAGAGATCGCGCTTTTCTCCGCTGTGGCGGGCGATTTCTCCCCCCTCACCATCGACGTCACCCCCGGCAACCGCCGGGTGGCTCCTCCCTCCCTCCTGGTGGCGATGGCGGTCGGCCTCGGCTCGATGGACATGCCCGTACCCTCCGTCACCGCTTGGGAGTGGCTGAACTGGAAGTTCCCGAGGGCGGTCCACGCCGGAGAAACCATCTACGCACGCTGGACGCTGACCCAGAAGCGCGCGCCAGTAGGTGGATCACCCACCGCGATAGTGGTGTGGCGCGTGGACGTTCACTCCGCCGACGGAGCCCTGTGCGCCGAGGGCGAGGTCGGGGCCAGCGTGCTGCGAAACGTACGAGCCACGCAGGCGCGGGCGACCGAGCCGGCGGCGAAGGCTCCCGTCGCCGAGCCGGCGGCTGCTGCAGCTTCGGGCGCGGCCGCCCCACGGCGGGGGCGGCGACGACGCCGCACGCCGGCCGGCGATGCGCCCCAGGCAAAGGCAGCAGCGCCGGTCGAAGCTCCAGCTCAGGCCGCGCCTAAAGCGACGCCGCCCGCAGGCGCGGAGCGCTCGTCAACCGCGCCCAGACGTAGGCGCAGGCGGCGCTCCCCCGGCTCGGCTGCTGCTCGAAACGGTGACGCCCCAGGGCCTGCAGCTCAAACCGAAGCTCCCAGCGCGGCTCCAGTGGTGGCGGCTGCCGCAGCGCCCCCCCACGCGGCAGCGCCCGCTTCGCGGCCGGAGCCGACCTCTCCGGCACGCGGGGAAGGTGCCAACCCGCTCACGCGCGCGATCCGCAGGTTGCGGCTGTAGGTCCGGCGAGTAGCCGGACCGTTGACCTCCCCATTACCTTTTGGGGTCCCCGCGCTGCGCGCGGGGATGGTCCAAGGCGCCGGAGGGGTCAGGCCGGGACCTCCAGCGCCTCCAGGTACTCGATCACCCGGCGTGTGAGCTGGCTCGGGGTCGATGCCCCGCTCGTCACTCCAACCTTCTTGGCCCCCTTGAACCAGGCGAGGTCCAGGTCCTCGAGGTTGTCGACGAGGTAGGCGGGCTTGTGGCCGAGCTTCTTGACGACCTCGACCAGCCTCAACGAGTTGGACGAGCGGGGGCTGCCGACCACAATCACCAGGTCCACATGCGGCGCCGCTTCGACTGCGGCCTCCTGCCGCTCCTGCGTGGCGCGGCAAATCTCGTTGTGGACCTCGGCGTTCGGGTAGCGCGCCTGGACCCTGCCGATCAGGTCTTCGGTGTCCCATACCGACAGCGTCGTCTGGCACGTGACCGCGATCCGGTCTCCCTTCAAATCCAGCGCATCGATGTCCTCGGGGTCCTGGACGAGGTGCACCTTCCCAGGCGCTTCCCCCATCACGCCCTCGGGCTCGGGGTGGCCCTTGCGGCCGATGTAGACGACCTCGTATCCCTTGCTCGCCAGGTCGGCTACCAGCTCGTGCGTGCGCACCACGTCGGAGCACGTCGCGTCGATGGCGTTCAGGCCGAGCTCCACTGCCCGCTGCTTGACTTGGGGCGAGACGCCGTGCGCGGTGAAGATGACAGTGCCTTCCTTGATCTGGCTGAGGCCTGCCAGCCTGTCGTTCTGGTCCACCAGCTCGACACCCTGCCGCTGCAGGTCGTCGGTGGCGTGGGTGTTGTGCACCAGCATGCCAAGCATGTGCACGGGGCCGGCCGTCTCCTCTCGCACCCGTTTGGCGATGCGGAAAGCGTCAACCACGCCGTGGCAGTACCCGCGAGGCGTGATCTTGAGAACTTCCATAGCTCATTTCGAGTCTACGCGGGTGGGCATTTTCGAAACCCCAGTCGATCGCCGCTAAGAAGGCGGTTTCCGAGTCGCCAGGCGGTGGATATCGACCTTGCCGAACCCCTTCAACTCCATCGTTTCGGTCGCGGCAGTCAGGCCACGCTCATCGAGCAGGGCAGACGCCTTTCGCCATGCCGTCGGTCCGAGCACGATCTCACCCGGCGCCGCAATCGACTGCAACCTTGCGGCTAGGTTGACCGTCTCGCCCACACAGGTGAAATCAACCACCGTGTCCACGCCAATGTGGCCGGCTAGGGCCATGCCCGTCTCGACACCGATGCCGACGCCGAACGACGCATCGCGGAAGCGCTCCTGCATGGTCAGCGCCGCCTTCACGGCATCCTCCGTGTGCGTCACACGCGGGACGGGCACGTTGAAGAGCACCTTCATCCCGTCGCCCAGGAACTGGTCGACCACCCCGAAGCTGTCGTAGACCACCGGTGCCGCGGTGTTGAAGAATCCGCGCAACACCGACAGCAGGACGTCGTTCGGTCCCTCGGAGACCATGCGGCTATAACCCCGTATGTCGGCGAACAGAATGGTCACCACCCGGTCCTCCGATCCCCTGATGGAGGTCTCGCAGCGGGTGCAGAGTTGCGGATTCTTCCCGTATGAGTGAATGCCGCGCAGTCGCGAAACGATCGCGAGCGGTCCGCGTATCGGGGTCCTGCATGTCTTACATCGGTCGAGCAGCAGCGGCTTGTCGAACGGCGCCTTGCGACCGTCCGGCAGACGCTCGTGAGGCGCGAGGTAGTCCTCCACGTGCTCCTCGCTCGTGTTTCGCGAGACGACCAGGACGAGGTCACCATCGCCGTCGTTTACCACGACATGCGGTGCACCGGGCGGCACGAAAAGGAAATCGCCGGGCTGGATCAGGAGCGCACGATCGAGATTGGCGCCGGTGAGCATGCGGCCCTGGCCTGACGCAACGTAAATCGATGACTCGCAGTTGGTATGGACATGGGGTGAGCTGCGAAGGCCCGGCGGGAGGCGACTGAGTACCGTAAAGATGGCGGTCGACCCGACGGTCTCACCAGCGATCGCCATGGCCCGGGACATACCACCGGATCGCGCGCCCGCGGCAAGTTGATCCCGAGATACCAGCCGAACCTCTGACTCCATCCAGCGTGCCAGCATAAGCGTGCCAGCATAAGCGCGCCCGGGCTGTTAGGTTCCCGCGAAGAGGTCGCCCTCCGGCACCTCCGAGCCCGGCTTGCCATGCGCCAGCCGGTAGTACTCGGTGCCGAAAGCCATTCGGTACATCTGGTCGGCCATCGTCGTGAACCACGAGTTGGGATCGTTCTGGGTGACGTGGGCCGCGAACGCCTCGCGTTTTCGGTCGACGAACTCGCTGACGTCGACGCGCGTCGTCACCAGCTCATCGGGTGTCCCGATGATGCGGATGGTTTCGTTGCGTCGATCCTCCTCGGGCACCTGCTCCATGAACTTCTCCATGAGCGAGCGAGGAATCGCCGTGTAGTAGACCTTGCGGGGTTGCCACCCCTCTTTCTCAACGAGGTCGAGGGCGGCATTCGTGACGAGGTGGGCCTTGATGTGGTCGGGGTGTCCGTACGTGCCGTCGGCGTCATAAGTCACGACCACATCGGGGCGCTCCTCTCGAAGAATCGACGCCAGCTTCGCGGCCGCCTCATCAAGCGACGCCTGGTGAAACGATCGAGGGTCGTCGTTCTCGGGCGTCCCGACCATGCCTGAGTCCCTGTAGCCGAGAACCTCGAGGCGGTCGACCCCGAGGATTTTCGCCGCCGTCTCGAGCTCCTTCGTGCGAACCTCGCCGAGACGCGGGCGGGTGGCCTTCTCATCCATGTTGTAGATCTCGCCTGCCTCGCCGCGGGTCGAGGTGACCAGCACCACGCGGTGGCCTTCCCCTTTCGCCTTCATCATCGCGCCGCCAGTCGAGATCGCTTCGTCGTCAGGGTGCGCATGCACCAAAAGGAGAGTTCCCATCACTTGATCAACAGGTTGGCGAGCTGTTGGATTCCACCGCGGCCTGGTCCGGGTATCGTGCGGTCGGCCGCGGCGATGACCTCGTGCTCCGAACCCTCCACCGCCACGCCAACCCCGGCCCAGGCGATCATCGAGACGTCGTTTCGCCCATCCCCGACGGCTGCCGACTGCTCCCGCGATATCCCCATCCGCTGACAGAGGAAGGCAAGCGCGTTGGCCTTGTCGCTCTCGATGCTCGTGAACTCCAGGTAGGTCGGCATCGAGGTGGCGGCGTTCAACCTGCCCTTCCAGAGCCGGCGGACCTCCGGAAGCAAAGCCTCTAGCACCTCCCGTTTGGCGACAATCACCAGCTTGGGCGTGGTCGGGCCCATCGCCTTGTCGAGGTCCCCCACCACGTGGATCGCCATCCCGGCGTGGTCCGCGTACTCGTGGGCTTCAGGCCGGTCCCGCTCGACGAGCAGCTGATCGTCGCTGTAACCCTGGACGTGGAGATCCCTCTCGCGAGCAAAGCGGATGACCTCCATCGCCAAGTCGTGCTGGATGCCCTGGTCGAGAAGCATCTCTCCGGTCACCGTCCTGACCTGCGCGCCCTGGTAGCAGATGATCGGACCGTCAAGTCCGACCTTCTTCGCCCAAGGCAGTGCGCCGGGAAATGGGCGCCCGGTGCACGCGACGACTTCGATTCCCGCCTGCTTGATCCTGCCGACCGCTTCCACATCGCGCGGGTCCAGCTGCAGCGTCGCGCTGAGGATGGTCCCATCGAGATCGAGGGCCAGCAGTCGATAAGGAGTGGTGGGGGTTACCGCTTTACCTCTGGGTTCAAGAGGTTGGGCGGCCGGCCGCCGCGAACTGCGGTGGCCATGTTGCGAGCGGCCATCGCGGACATCTCCGATCGCGTGCGCACTGTGGCGCTGGATATGTGAGGCGCGAGGACGACGTTGGGCATCGCCAGCAGGCCAGGATGCACCGCAGGTTCGCGCTCGTAGACGTCGAGCCCAGCCCCAGCGATCTTCTTGGCAGTCAGCGCCTCGACCAGCGCGGCTTCATCGACGACTGGTCCACGCGACGTGTTGATGAGGATCGCCGACCTCTTCATCTGGCCGAACTGCGGCGTGCTCAGCATGTGGTGGGTCTCCTGGGTCAGCGGCACGTGGACCGATATGAAGTCGGACTCTGCGAGCACCCTGCCCAGTTCGGCGCGTGAGGCGCCAAGTGTCTGCTCGGCATCTGCCGGGAGGGGATGAGGATCGTAGTAGAGCACCCGCATGTTGAAGCCCTTGGCGCGGTGCGCGACCCCGCGACCAATGCGCCCGACGCCGATGAGACCGAGGGTGGCGCCGAACACGTCAGCGCCGAGCATCATGTCGATCGCCCAACCCTTGAATAGCCCCTGGCGGGTGAAGTTGTCTCCCTCCACGATTCTGCGTGCTGTCGCCATCAGGAGGGCAAACGCGAAATCTGACGTGGCGTCGTCGAGGACGCCTGGGGTGTTGGTCACCATCACCTTGTGCGCGGTGGCGGCGGCCACGTCGATGTTGTCAAAGCCGACCGCCACGTTGCTCACGATCTTCAGCCCTGGAATCGACAGCACAGTCTCGCGAATCGGATCCATGAGCTGGCTCACGATCCCGACACAGCCTTCCGCCGCCTGCCTGATGCTCGCCTCGTCAAGCGGGCGGCCCGCCGGGTAGGCGATCACCTCCCCCGCCTCGGCAAGGATGGAGGGCCCGGGGTCGAGGATCGGGTGCATCAGGAGAATGCGAGGCCTGCCACCAGTGCTCATGGATTCAGTCCCAGCTCCTCCGCTATCGGCTTCAGGGCATCGCGGACTATCTCCACGTGCTCGTCGAAGGGTATACCGAGAAGCTCGGCACCGCTGACCAGCTCCTCACGGTGCACGGCCCTCGCGAAGGCCTTGTCCTTCATCTTCTTGCGCACGCCCGCGGGCTCGACCGCGCTGAGAGACTTGTCGGGCTTGACCAGGGCGCAGGCGATGATGAAGCCGCACATCTCGTCAACCGCGTGGAGCGTCTTGCGGATGGGAGTGTCGCGCGGGACGTCGAGGTAGAGGGCATGGGAGGCGATGTCGTCGAGGATGTCCTCGGGCCAGCCCTTCTCGCGCAGCATCGCGATCCCCCGCATCGGGTGCAGGTCGAGGGTGGGCCCCGACTCATAGTCCCAGTCGTGGATGACGCCAAGCACCGCCCAGCGCTCCTCGTCCTCGCCAAACCGTCGCGCGTAAGCGCGCATCGCCATCTCGACGCTGC
>DAIUFK010000090.1:0-7172 GCA_036844615.1 Candidatus Dormiibacterota bacterium
GAAGAGCGCCAGCTTGACATGCTGGAGGTCGGGGGTTCGAAACCCTCGCCGCCCATCGCGCGAGCGGCGTTCAGGAAGAAATCTTACTGAATGCCATTAGAGATCGGGTTGGTAGCCCGGGCGGGATTCGAACCCGCGATATCAGCCTTGAAAGGGCTGCGTCCTAGTCCACTAGACGACCGGGCCGCGCTAGGAACTCTAGGTACTCTAATTGCTGGCCACACCCGTAAATCCCCTACGGGCCACCAGGCAGGTGCACCAAAGCGGGCGTAGCACAATGGTAGTGCGGCAGCCTTCCAAGCTGTTTACGTGGGTTCGATTCCCATCGCCCGCTCCACTTTTCTGGACGGACATGCAGCCAGAGATGCCAGCCGGATCTTTGGAGCCCAGGCGGCCCGATCCGTGCGTTAGGGGGCCCGTCCCGTCGTCGTCACGCACTTTCAGTGCGCTCCTAGCCGGGCCACCCCTGCCTTCGGCTCGGGCCACCTGGATCTCCAAATCTCTCGGCCGGCCCTCCGGCCGCATGTCCAGCTCTAGGACATCGCGGGGACTCTGGGCAGCTCCTCGATGGCGGCGTCGATCCGCGACTGGGAAAGTTCGATGTCTTCCAGCTTGCCCGCGAAGTACGCGTCGTACGCCGACATGTCGAAGTGACCGTGCCCTGAGAGGCCGAAGAGGATGGTTCTCTTCTCTCCGGCTTCCCGCGCGGCGGCGGCTTCCTCGGCGACGGCCCGCAGCGCGTGCGCAGCCTCGGGAGCGGGAAGGAAACCTTCGGTGCGCGCAAACCTCACAGCCTCGGCGAAGCACTCGTTCTGCTTGTAGGCGCGAGCTTCGACCACGCCCTTGTCGACGAGCAGGCAGAGCGACGGCGCGTCTCCGTGGTAACGGAGGCCGCCCGAGTGGATGCGGTCGGGCACGAAGCTGTGTCCGAGCGTGAACATCTTGACGACAGGCCCCAGGCCGACAGCGTCGCCGAAGTCGTACGCGTAGACGCCTCGGGTGAGTGTCGGGCACGCGGCAGGCTCGGCGGCGACGAAACGAGTCTTTGGATGCTTGCCCTTCAGCTTGTCGCCGATGAAGGGATACGTGAGGCCGGCGAAGTTCGAGCCACCGCCGACGCACGCGATCACCACGTCCGGATAGGCGCCTGCCATCTCCATCTGCTTTTGCGCCTCGAGGCCGATGACTGTCTGGTGGAGGAGGACGTGATTGACCACCGAGCCGAGCGAGTACTTGGCGTCGTCATGGGTGGCCGCGTCCTCGACCGCCTCCGAGATCGCGATACCGAGGCTGCCCGGCGAGTCGGCATCGTTGGCGAGAATCCCACGCCCGGCATTCGTCAGATTCGTGGGTGAGGCGTAGACCTTTGCGCCCCAGGTCTCCATCATCGCCCGGCGGTATGGCTTCTGCTCGTAGGACACCTTGACCATGTAAACGGTGACCTCGAGGCCGAATAGGGCGCCTGCGAACGACAGCGCCGAACCCCACTGCCCTGCCCCGGTCTCCGTCGTCAGCCGCTTCACTCCCTCTTTGGAGTTGTAGTAGGCCTGCGGGACTGCAGTGTTCGGCTTGTGCGAACCGGCCGGTGAGACTCCCTCGTACTTGAAGTAGATGTGGGCGGGGGTGTCGAGCGCCTTCTCGAGTCGCTCAGCCCGGTACAGCGGGCTCGGCCGCCAGATCTTGTAGATATCTCGCACCTCTTCCGGGATATCGATCCACGGCTCGGCGGAAACCTCCTGCGCGATGATCGCCTGCGGGAATATCGGTGCCAGGTCCGCCGGGCCCATCGGTTGCAGCGTTTGCGGGTTGAGGTAGGGAAACGGGGGTGCCGGGAGGTCGGGCAGGATGTTGTACCAGCGCTCAGGTATGTCGCTCTCGCTGAGCAGAATCTTCTTAGCCATTCCAGCCCTCCTGAACCACCGCCTTCTACTTCTGGATGCTGCCGCCGCTGGGGTCGGGCCCACAGGTTAGCCCTTATCGATCGCCTGTGGCAGGTCGCCAGCGTTGGTGCCGGTTCCGTGTGCCTTCGCGGATCAATTCCAGGCGAGGACGCGGGCCGTCTGTCCGCCCGGATGGCGGCTTCCTACTGCCCCGCCGGAACTGCAAGGGCCATTCGATGCGGTGCTCCTGCTCGGCGGCCGCGTGGAGCGTCCAGGCGGGGTCGTACAGGTGGGCGCGTCCGAGCGCGCAGAGATCCGCACGGCCGGCCAGGATGATCGTGTTGACGTCGTCATAACCGCTTATCGCGCCGACGGCGATTGTCGCGATTCCGAGTGCGTTGCGTATGCGGTCGGCAAACGGCGTCTGGTAGCTCCGTCCAAACGCGGGCTCTTCTTCGGCGACTGTCTGCCCTGTGGACACATCGACCGCGTCCACGCCGTGGCTCGCGAACGCGCGCGCCACCTCCACCGAATCGCCGGCGGTCAACCCGCCCTCGTACCAGTCAGACGCGGATATTCGTATGGTCATCGGCTTGCCGGCCGGCCAGGCGGAGCGGACCGCGTCGAAAATCTCCAGCGGAAAGCGCAAGCGGTTCTCCAGCTTCCCTCCGAACTCATCGCGCCGCGTGTTCGTCAGGGGCGAGATGAAGCTGGCCAGCAGGTAGCCGTGGGCGCAATGCAGCTCAAGCAGGTCGAAATTTGCGCGGGCCGCCATCAGTGCCGACGCCACGAACTGTTCGCGCACCATTTCCATGTCTTCGCGGTTCATCTCTCGTGGGATCTGGCTCACCGATAAGTACGGCAGCGGCGAGGGCGCGAGCAGCTCCCAGTTCCCGCCGGCCAGGGGTTCATCCATGCCTTCCCACATCAGCCTTGTCGAGCCCTTGCGACCCGAGTGACCGAGCTGGATTCCAATCTTTGCCGGCGTGTGCTGGTGAGTGAAATCGACAAGGCGCGAGAACGCCGATTCGTGCTCGGGTTTGTAGAGGCCCGCGCAGCCCGGAGTGATGCGCCCCTCGGGCGAGACGCAAACCATCTCTGTCATGACCAGGCCTGCGCCGCCAAGCGCTTTGCTGCCGAGATGCACGAGGTGGAAATCGCCGATCAGCCCGTCGACTGACGTGTACATGTCCATGGCGGAGACGATCACGCGGTTGGGCAGCTCGAGCTCTTTGAGTCGGATCGGGGCGAACATCGGGGGCACGGGCTCGCGGTCCTTGTTGAACCACGCATCGACCTTGGAGACATATTCAGGGTCGCGGAGCTTCAGGTTCGAATACGTCACTCGGCGGCTTCTTGTGAGCAGGTTGAACGCGAACTGAGGCGGCTCCTGCCTCACGTACTGGGAGATGTTCTCGAACCACTCGAGGCTTGCCTGCGCCGCGCGCTGCGCGCTCTCGACAACCGGCCGGCGCTCAGCCTCGTACGCGGCAAGGGCCAGCTCGACGGATGGGTTTTCGTGAAGGCATGCGGCAAGCGCCAGCGCATCCTCCATCGCGAGCTTGGTTCCCGAACCGATCGAGAAATGAGCGGTGTGGGCAGCGTCTCCGATGAGCAGCACGTTGCCGTCGCGCCACGATCGTGCGCGAACTGTCGCGAACCGGATCCAGCGGCTGTTGTTCGCTATCAGCTCGTGTCCATGAAGCACGTCGCCGAAGATCTCCGCGCAGAATGCGATGCCGGCCTCATCGCTCTCGCCTGGCTTCCAAGCGCGCTCCGAGGCATCCACCTGGCCGCTCTTCAGCCAGCTCCCCTCTTCGAGCTCGACGATGAATGTGCTCATCGCCTTGCTGTACGGATACGCATGGGCCTGGACCACACCGAAGTCGGTCTCGGCGATGAAGAACTTGAAAGCATCGAAGACCAGGGGCGTACCCAGCCACATGTACCGCGCGCGTCGAGCATCAAGGTGGGCCTGGAAAGCCTTTTGGCCCGACTGCCGAGTCGTGCTGTTGACGCCGTCCGCGCCAACCACGAGGTCGTGATTCGAGCGTAGAAGCTCAATCGGTGGCGCCGGCCGGCGGTAGTGGAGCACCACGCCGGACTCCTCGCACCTGGCGCGCAGGATCGCCAGCAGTCGCTGCCGGCTGATGGCGGCGAAGCCGTGCCCGCCCGACGTCATCACCTGGCCTCGGTAATGCACGTCGATGTCGTCCCAGATCGCAAAGTCCCGGGTGAGCTGCTCGAAGAAGGCTGGGTCGGCCTGCTCGATGCCGCCCAGGGTCTCATCAGAGAACACGACACCGAACCCAAAGGTATCGTCGGCGGCATTCCTTTCCCACACCTCGATCATGTGGTGCGGATTGAGAAGCTTGACCAGGGTCGCCAGGTAGAGGCCGGCCGGCCCGCCCCCGATGATTGCGATTTCGAGCGCGGAGTCCGAGGGTGTCAGCTCGGTTCCCGGAGCCGGAAGCGCTGCAGCTTTCCGGTGGCTGTCCTGGGCAGCGCGTCGACGAACTCGATAATGCGTGGGTATTTGTAAGGGGCGATCTGGCTCTTGACGAAATCCTGCAGTGTCTTTGCCGGCTCGGCTCCGAGTGCCGCGCCCGGTCGCAAGACCACCACCGCTTTGACGATCATGCCGCGGTCCTCGTCAGGTACGCCGATGACGGCCGCCTCCGCCACGCCAGGATGGCGAAGCAGCGCCTCTTCGACCTCTGGGCCCGCGATGTTGTAGCCGGAGGAAATGATCATATCGTCGGCCCGCGCCTGGTAGTGAAAGTAGCCTTCCGCGTCCTGCGCGTACACATCTCCCGTCACATTCCAGCCGTCTCGGACGTACTCAGCCTGGCGGTCGCCTCGGAGATAACGGCACCCGGTCGGGCCCTTGACCGCAAGGCGGCCCAGCTCCCCGACAGGTACCCGCCGCCCGTCGGGGTCTTGCACCTCGGCCACGTAGCCGGCAACTGCTCGCCCTGTGCTGCCGGGTCGAATCTCATCGCCGGCCGCGGAGATGAATATGTGGAGCATCTCGGTCGAGCCGATGCCGTCGATCAGCCGGATGCCGCTTGCCTCGTTGACTGCCTCCCACGTCGCCCGCGGCAGCGTTTCGCCCGCCGACACGCAGGCGCGCAACGAGTCGACGCGTGCAGCCTTCAAGTCGGGAATCATCGCGCGGTAGGCGGTGGGAGCTGTCGCCAGCACCGTTATCCGGTGGGCCTCGACCGCGGCGAGCAAGCCAGCCGGCGAAGGCTGTTCCATGAGGTACGTCGCGGCACCGGCTCGAAGCGGAAAGACTACTGCCTGGCCGAGGCCGAACGTGAACGCCAGCGGCGGGGTTCCCGCAAACAGGTCGTCGGGAGTTGGGTGCAGCACGTGATGCGAGAAGGTATCCGCAATCGCAAGCACGTCGCGATGGAAATGCATTGTCGCTTTGGGCTTCCCCGTGGTGCCCGACGTGAACGCCAGGATGCACACATCGTCGGCGGCCGTCGCCACGTTCTCGAACACTGCAGGCTTGCGCGCGGCGAGCAGCGTCAGGTCGTCAGGTTTGGAATCGCCGTAGACCAGCGTGGTAAGGGCGGGAACTGCAGCGCCCTCGAGATCCGCCACGAAGCGGTGGTCGCACACTGCAAGCTTTACCTCGGCGATGTCGGCGACAACGCGAAGCTCGCCGGCTCGCAGCAGGGGCATCGTCGTCACGGCGACGCCGCCTGCCTTGAGGACGCCGAACCAGGCAGCTACCAGCCAGGGGTTGTTGGGGCCTCGGAGGAGCACGCGGTTTCCCGGGACAAGGCCCGCCTCCTCGACCAGCACATGCGCAACCTGGTTGGACCTGGCGAGCAGGTCGGCGTAGGACCAGGTGCCGGCGTCGGTGACCAGGCATCGCCGGGAGCCCCCGCCGGCGAGCACATGCACGTCGAGCAGCTCGGCTGCGCAGTTGATCGATGGCTTGTAGGTGAGCTCCGGCAGCGTGAACAGGAGCTCGGGCCAGCTGGCGCGTGGAGGGAGGTTGTCCCTCGTGAATGAATCGACGTGCGCCGTCTGCGAGATCTGCATTCAATCGCCTCGCTCTGGTCAGCTTCTGCGCTCGACATACTAACGTCATGAGGCAGGCGCAACCGCCCCGGAATGTCAATCCCGAGGCGCTGGGCCCCGCGCGGGGGTTCTCACACGCGACGGTTGCCGGCGGTCTCGTGTGGCTCGGCGGCCAGATTGGATCGGACGAGACAGGCAAAGTCTTGGAGCCGGGCGACATCGTCGCCCAGTACGCGCGCGCTGTCCGCAATGTCGCGACTGCGCTGCGGGCGGCAGGCTCCGCGCCCGAGGACACGGTCAAGCTGACCTATTACGTGACAGATTTGAAGGCCTACAAGGCCAACCTGCCGGCCATCGGCTCGGCCTACCGAGATGTGTTCGGACGGCATTACCCGGCAACCACGCTGGTGGAGGTGCGCTCGCTGTTCGACCCCGACGCGCTCGTCGAGATCGAGGCAGTCGCCGTGTGTCCGGCGTGAACGTGAAGAGGTGGGAGCATTTTGACTACGAGGAGAGCGATGGCGTCGCGACCCTCACCTTCTCGAGGCCCGAACGTCTCAACGCGCTGACCTTCGAGGTCTATGCGGGCGTGCGCGACCTCACCGAGTCATTGCGCTCGCGCGGCGACGAGGTCCGCGTGCTCGTCATTCGTGGGAAGGGCAAAGGCTTCTGCTCGGGTGGTGACGTCGACGAAATCATCGCCAGGCTGCTCGAGATGGACACGCGCGGGGTGTATGAGTTCGCGCGGATGACAGGCGCTTGCGTGCGAAACCTTCGCGAGATCCCCCAGCCTGTGATCGCGGCGGTCAATGGAATCGCGGCCGGAGCCGGCGCGGTCCTGGCGGCGGCGGCCGACATCCGCGTGCTTGCCGAGTCGGCCAGCTTTCGCTATCTCTTCACAAGCGTTGGGATCTCCGGCGGGGACATGGGCGCCTGCTGGTTGCTGCCCCGCATCGTCGGTCTTGGCAGGGCAACCGAGATCCTGATGCTCGGCGGGAAGATCACGAGTCGCGAGGCGGAGGCCTGGGGCCTCGCGACCAGGGTGGTGCCTGACGCGGAGCTGGACGCGGCGGTGGCCGGCTACGCCGCCAGGCTCAAGGAGCTTGCGCCCTGGGGTCTTGCGATGACCAAGGAGATGCTCAACCGCGCCGCCTCCACGGACTACTCCAGCGCCATCGAGATGGAGGCGTGGACGCAGACGCTGCTCATGAGAGCGGAGGACTTCCGCGAGTTCCACGCCGGCTTCATCGGCAA
>DAIUFK010000091.1:0-7096 GCA_036844615.1 Candidatus Dormiibacterota bacterium
GGCCCGTCCCGTCGTCGTCACGCACTTTCAGTGCGCTCCTAGCCGGGCCACCCCTTCCACTGGGGTCCCCATGGCGAAGCCATGGGAGCGGCCCCTGGATCTCCAAATCTCTCGGCCGGCCCTCAGGCCGCATGTCCCCTTGATCACCGTACTCGGGGCCGGGGTGGCAGGGTCCTCATTGGCCTGGGCGTTAGCGAAGCGGGGGCGCAGAGACGTAGTGGTCTTCGACACCGCTCCGATCCCGGCAGGCTCGACGTCGAAAGCCCTCGGGGGATTTCGCACCCAGCATGGGAGCGAGCTGAACATCAAGCTGGCCCTTGCATCTCGCGAGTTCTTCGTCAAGCGAGCCGAGCACATTCACTTTCAACCCAACGGCTACCTCTACCTTGGCGAAAACGCCGATGCGGCAGCGGACCTTCGTCGAAGGGCTGAGATGCAGCGAGCGTGCGGTCTTCCCATCGAGCATCCAGATCCTCGGAGCATCGTGCCCTGGCTGGACACGGCAGGTATCGAGGGCGCCAACTTCTGCGCGCTGGACGGGCTTTACGTGCCTCTGGACATCCTCGGAAGCTACGTCGAAGAAGCCCGCGGGCTCGGTGTTGATTTCCGCTTTGGCGCAGAGGCCGGCCCGCGGAACCTGGAAGGAGGTCCCGTCGTAGTTGCATGCGGCGTGTGGTCGCCGGAGGTCGGAGAGCGGCTTGGCCTGACGCTGGCGGTGGAGGCAGTGGAGCGAGGGGTGTTCATGGCTGGCCCATACGATTGGCTTGGTGAAAGGGTGCCGATGACGCTCGAGGCAGGATCCGGTTTTCATTTCCGCGAGCGCGACCGCCGCCTTTGGGTGATGGGCCCCGGCGACCAGCACGATTGGGGCCGCGTCCGCGACTGGCTCGCCCTCCGCGCGCCACGCGCCGCGGTGGACGAGCCCGCCGGCTTTTTCACCGGCGACTATGAGGTGACGTTCGATCACCACCCACTGGTCGGTGAGACAACGCGGCCCGGTGTGTGGTCCTCGTGCGGCTTCAGCGGCCACGGAGTGATGCACTCGCCCGCAGTCGCCGACAACCTCGCCGCGATGATCAATGGCGACTCGCCTCCCATGGACATCCGCGCCCTCAGCCCGCAGAGGACCGAGCCGCTAATCGATCCAACTCAGCTGTGAGCGCCGCCTCCGAGCAGGTCCTTTGCGTGAAGCGCGAGGACATCTTTCCGGATGGCGCCTGGCACGGCTTCGTCAGCGATCGACTCGAGCGGCACCAGCAGGTGATTCGCGACCAGCACTTCTTCATGGCGCGAGCCAAGGTCGAGGACGATCCGAACTACCAGCAGATCATCCCCTATGTGGTTTTTCGCCACGACGATCACTACTTCCTCACCCACCGTCTGCGCGCGTCCTCGGAGAAGCGGCTGCGCAAGCAGTACTCGCTTGGCGTCGGCGGCCACATCAACCCTGGAGACCTCGATGCGGGGGACCCGATACAGGACGGGCTTAAGCGCGAGTGGGAGGAGGAGGTCGTCTACGACGGTGCCTTCGAGGCAAGGCTGATCGGTCTTCTCAACGACGAATCGTCACCGGTGTCGAAGGTCCACCTCGGAGTCGTTTTTCTCGTCGACGGCGACTCGCCGAACATCGCCATCCGCGAGACCGACAAGCTCGCGGGTGAGCTGCTGACCCTGGAGGAGATGCGCATCTACTACCTGGGCATGGAATCGTGGTCGCAGATGGTTTACGACCGGCTCGCGCGCGGGGAGCTTCCACGATGAGATTTGTCGAGGTCGGCGGCGCACGCCTTTCCGCGATCGGTCTTGGGACATGGCAGTTCGGCTCGTCCGAGTGGGGCTATGGCGGCGAGTACGCGCGAGGAGTGGCAGGGGCCATCGTCCATCGCGCCATTGAGCTTGACGTGAACCTCCTAGACACCGCCGAGATCTACGGCCTCGGACGGTCCGAGAAGATCGTCGGCGAGGCGATCAGCGCGCGGCGCGCCAGTGTGTTCATAGCCACCAAGCTCTTCCCGATCGGGCTACCTTTCCAGGTCGCCGGTCGGGCTCGCCGGAGCGCACGGCGCCTGAGGGTCGACCACATCGATCTCTATCAGCTCCACTGGCCCAGCGTTCTCTTTCCACCACGCTCGACCATGCCGCGGATGAAGAGGCTTGTCGATTCGGGGTTGGTCGGACACATCGGCGTCAGCAACCATTCGCTCGAGGGGTGGCAGGCGGCGGATCGGGCGCTTGGGGGCGCTGTGCTCTCGAACCAGGTGCAGTTCAGCCTTGTCAATCGGGCGCCGGAGCGTGAGCTGTTGCCGTGGGCTCAGAAGGAGGGCAGGGTGGTCATGGCCTACAGCCCGCTGGCGCAGGGACTGCTGTCGGGCAAGTACCAGCAGGCGCCGCCGCGGAACTTCAGGCGCATGAGACGCGGTTTCAGCGCCGAATCGCGCGAGCGCGTTCAGCCCCTGATCGATGCGCTCGGCGAGATCGGCTCGAGGCATTCGGCGACGAACGCACAGATCGCTCTCGCATGGCTGATCCGTAAGCCGAACGTCGTTGCCATCCCCGGTGCCTCAAGCGTGAGGCAGCTCGAGGAGAACGTTGCGGCGGCCGACATCGACCTGAGCGACGAGGAAGACGCGAGGCTATCGGCCCTGTCCGCCTTTGGGTAGGGCGTTAGCATCGGTCTGGTGAAGCTAGAGGCTGTCGAGCTGCGGCGGATTCGGATGCCGCTCGTGGCTCCGTTCGAGACCTCTTTCGGAGTACAAAGCGAGAGAGACATCCTGCTCATCAAGGCGATCACGAGTGACGGGGAGGGTTGGGGGGAGTGTGTGGCGACAGAGGAGCCCACCTACTCGCCCGAATATGTGGATGGCGCGCAGCACGTTCTGGTTCATCACCTGATCCCGAGGCTTTTCCAGGTCGAGAGCCTTTCGGCAGAGGAAGTCGCGGAAATCCTGCGGCCGGTTCACGGCCACCAGATGGCCAAGGCCGCTATCGAGATGGCGGTGCTTGACGCTCAGCTCCGTGCCGGCGGAACGTCTTTTGCTCAGTACTTCGGAGCCGTTCGGTCCGAGGTCGATTGTGGAGTCTCCGTCGGCATCCACCGCTCGATCCCTGAGCTGCTGGAGACTGTTGGCAAGTACCTCGATCAGGGCTACCGGCGCATCAAGCTCAAGATCAAACCGGGGTGGGACGTGGAGCCGGTACGGGCGGTGCGCGAGCGCTTTGGGGATGTGCCTCTGCAGGTCGACGCCAACACCGCCTACTCGGTCGGGCATGCAAAGCACCTCGCCGAGCTGGATGCCTTCGAGCTCTTGCTCATCGAGCAGCCGCTGCCTGAAGAGGAGGTGCTCGCGCATGCTGAGCTGGCCAAGGTGGTTCGCACAGCGATCTGCCTTGACGAGTCGATCACTTCCGCGCAGACCGCGGCCGATGCAATTCAGCTGGGCGCCTGCGCGATCATCAACATCAAGCCCGGCCGCGTCGGCGGCTACCTCGAGGCGCGGCGCATCCACGACCTTTGCGCGGCCCAGGGCGTCCCGGTGTGGATGGGCGGGATGCTCGAAACGGGCCTGGGCAGGGCGGGGAATGTCGCGATGGCTGCGATGCCCAACTTCACCTTCCCTGGCGACACGTCAGCCTCGGACCGCTACTACCACCGCGACATCACCGAACCTTTCGTGCTCGTCGAGGGCCGGCTGAAGGTGCCTGCCGGACCAGGGCTCGGGGTGACCGTGGACCAAGAGTTCCTGGCCGAGATCACCCACCAAACCGAAACGTTGCAACCGCAGAAACGGAAGGCTCGAGCGGCCGGCTAGGCGGCGCTTACTGGGTGCTCGCCAGCATGTCGGTCATGGCATTGGCGGACGCCGCCCGACCGAGGCGGGCCACGCCAAGGCGGTCCTCGATGGTGGCCAGCAGCGAGTAGTGGTTGTAAGCAAGGCCGCTGATGCGCTCGGTAGGGTGAGGGTGGATGGCCAGTGCGAGGACATGGTTGTCGCTGTCGTCACCTTCGTCCCAGGTGATGAGCAGCAGCCCGTCGTCTTGCCACGCCGAGGTGGCGAGGATCATGGGCACGGTCTGTGAAAGCCACTGGTCGGCTGTCGCTGTCGAGCAGTCGTGCCCATCGTGGCACAGGCCGGGGGTGATCCAGACGAAGTTCGGTACATCGCCCCTCAAGTCTGCGGCGAACCTGGTGAACGGCACCACCTGTTGAGGGCAGGTTCCTCCGTAGTACGCGAAGGGGTTGTGCTTGAGAGCGTACGGGTAGGGGCTGTTGAAGCAGCCGTTGGACATGCCCTCCATGTAGGCCCGCCACTGGATGCCCGCCGCCGTGAGCTGGGCGCCAAGGCCTCCCGCAGGCAGCCTGTGGTACCCGTCATCGCTGATGCCCCATGTGCTGCCTGAGGTGAGCGCAAGGTAGTTCGGAAGGCTTGGAGATCCGACCGCGTGGTAGTCGGTGGCGGTCGGGTACCGGGCAGCCAGCTGCGCTGTGTATCGCCCTGAGAGCGCCCGGCTATAGCTGCGGTTCTCCATCACGATCACGAACACGTGTGATGACGGGTTGGCTGTAGGCGATGTGGCAAACGATGGAGAGGGGAAGGGGCTCGCGCTCGGCGCGGCCTGGGTCGGGGGAGTAGGTTGAACCTGCGCCGCGGGGTGCGCACATGCCGAAAGGAAAAGCGCGGACAGCGCCAACGCTTTGGCCCTCACACGTTTAGACATTACGATCGCAACCTGTGAGATTGCTCAGAGGCCCTTGGGATCTGACTCTGAATCCCGATCGCGGAGGCCGCATCACCTCGATGCGGTTGGGCGGGGAGGAGCTCCTCGACCAGGGGATCGGCGTTGATGATCCCGAAGCTGAGGACTTCGTTGCCGCGGGAGCGTCGGGTTGGGACGAGATGGTGCCCAACGTCGACGCCTCGACCTACCCGGGATCCGGCCCCTGGGCGGGGATTCAACTCCCCGACCATGGGGAGGCGTGGCGTCTGCAATGGAACGTGCTCGAAGAGTCCGCGGGTTCAGCCTCGATGGAGTGCAGCGGCAGGGTTTTGCCTTGGCGCCTACAACGGCAATTCGACCTCGGTGGTCGCGCTGTGCGGGTCGCTTACACCTATCGCAACGACGGCGCCCACCCGCTCTACGCCTACTGGTGCGCCCATCCGTTGTTTCGCTACGAGGCAGGCATGGACATAGGAGTCCAAGGCGGGGACTTGCTCGCGCGCCTGGCGGAGGGGACGAGCACGAAGCGCTTCCTGAGGCGGGGATCTGTGGACCGAGTGAGGTTGGGTTGGAGGTCAGGCACGGCGATTGAGATTGCGTGGGACTCTCACGTGACGCCTTACGTCGGCGTCTGGGTCTGCCATGGAGACCTTGGCGGTTACCGCCAGGTCGCGATCGAGCCGGCGACAGGTGGAGCGGATCGTCCTCATCTGGCGGTCCCGCCACCACTGCTGGAGCCTGGCGACGAACTCAGGTGGTGGCTCGAGATAAGAGACGCTCGATAGCCCACTCTAAACTGACGCAATGGCCAAGCTGCTCGGGTTGCGCTGCCGAGAATGTGGCGCGGAGTATGAGCTCCAGGCCACGCATGTCTGCGAGATGTGCTTCGGGCCCCTCGATGTCGTCTTCGATTACGCCGCGCTGAAGAAGCGCGTGACGCGGGAGCGGATCGAGCAGGGACCGCCCTCGATGTGGCGCTATCGAGACCTTCTTCCGATCGAGGATTCGACCCCGGTGGTGAGCCTTGGCGAGGGCTTCACTCCGCTCGTGAAGGCTGACAGGCTCGGCGCCGAGCTCGGCCTTCGCAACCTGTATCTGAAGAACGACAGCATGAATCCCACCAACTCGTTCAAGGACCGGGTCGTCTCGGTGGCGATCAGCTGGGCGCGGGCCAACGGCTTTGAGACCATCGCGTGCGCGTCCACCGGCAACCTTGCCAACTCGGTAGCGGCGTATTCGGCGCGCGCCGGGCTCGAGTGCTTCGTGTTCATCCCTGTCGACCTCGAGCCTGCCAAGGTCGTCAGCATCAGCGTGTTCGACCCCAACGTCGTCGCTGTTCGCGGCAACTACGACGAGGTCAACCGGCTCTGCAGCCAGCTGGTGGAGTCGACGCCCTGGGCCTTTTGCAACATCAACATCCGGCCGTTCTATGCGGAAGGCTCGAAGACTCTCACCTTCGAGACCGTCGAGCAGCTCGGCTGGAAGCTGCCTGACGAGATCATCATCCCGATCGCGAGCGGCTGCCAGTTCGTCAGGCACCGTCAGGCGGTCCAGGAGCTGATGGAGTTCGGGCTCGTCAAGGGTGACCGCGTGCCGGCGTTCACCGGCGCCCAGGCGCTGGGTTGCTCCCCGGTCTACAACGCGTTCAACTCGGATACGCCGGAGCGGGTGCTTCCGGTCAAACCTGCCACCATCGCCCGGTCGATCGCGATTGGGAATCCTTCGGATGGCATGTACGTGAACCGGATCGCGCTTGCGACGGGTGGCGTTGTGGAGGCGGTCACGGAGCAGGAGATCGTCGAGGCGATGCGGCTCCTCGCCCGCACGGAGGGCATCTTCACCGAGACCGCCGGAGGAGTGACCATCGGGGTGCTCGCGAAGCTCGCGCGGGCGGGGCGCTGGAAGGGGGACGAGGTGGTGGTCGCTTACGTGACCGGGCATGGCCTCAAGACGGCCGATGTGCTCGCGTCGGTGGACGGTCATGCAAGGCGCGTCGAAATAGAACCGAACCTAAAATCGTTTCGCGAGAAGGTGAATATCTAGAAATGCCGCAATTTCGCATCCCAGGCCCGCTTCGCCGCCTCTCTGAAGGCCAGATCACGGTTCCCGTGGAAGCGACCGACCTCGCGTCGGCGATCGAGGCTCTCGATGCCCGCTACCCGGGCTTCAGGGACCGCCTGCTCGACGAGAAGGGCGAGCTGCGCCAGTTCGTCAATGTCTACCTCAACGATGAGGATGTCCGCCTGGGATCAGGGCTCAAGGCCAAGGTCACCGAGAAGGACGAGATCTCGATAGTGCCCGCCGTCGCCGGAGGTGTGCGCCGGCCCCACCCCGTCGGCGCCCGCTAGGCGCGGGCACGGACGGACCTCCCCCGTCGAGC
>DAIUFK010000092.1:0-6994 GCA_036844615.1 Candidatus Dormiibacterota bacterium
GGCGCAGGCGGTCGAGAGCCAGGTGAAGCTCTGACATGTCGGTGGGCCCGGCCATCGACCCCAGATTACGCCGGTCCAAATTCAAATAATCCAGCTAGCGCGGCAGGGTTGGCCGGGGTCTCCCCGGCCATGACTTTGTCTTTATTAACCCCCAATCGTCGCGAGGAGAGACTAATTCGTAATACATCCGATCCCGGGAAGGAGAGCAGCCACGCGCGCAGCGCCTGGCGATGAGAGGGAACCGACTGGTTCCCTCTTATTTCTTGTGCGCATACATCGATTCGATTTGGTCCGCGTACTTCTGGGCTACCACCTTTCGCTTGATCTTCAGTGTTGGCGTGATTTCGCCGGCTTCCTCGGTGAATGCGCGGGGCAGGAGGGTGAAGTACTTGATCGCCTCCCAGGAGCCGACCCTCTTGTTGACAGCGTCCACGGCCTGGTCGATCAGCGCGATCACGCGCGGATCCTTGACCAGGTCTTCGGGCCGCCCGGGAATCCGCTTTGTGACCGCGGCCCAGTCAGGCACGATCAAAGCCGTCACGTAAGGCTTGCTTTCGCCGATCACCACCGCCTGCTCGACCAGGTCGTCGCGCTGGATCTCGAACTCGAGCTGCTGCGGCGCCACGTACTTGCCGACCGCGGTCTTTATCAGGTCCTTCTTGCGATCGGTGATTTTCAGGAATCCGTCAGCGTCGACCTCGCCGATGTCGCCGGTGCGGATCCAACCGTGGTCCAGGGTCTCCGCCGTGGCCACCGGGTTCTTGTGGTAGCCGAGCATGTTGCCAGGGCTGTTGACGAGGATCTCTCCATCAGCCTCGATCTTCAGCTCGATCCCGGGGAACGGCTTGCCGACCGTGAGGAAGCGGTGGTCGGTCAGCGTGTTAGAGCAAGCGCCCGAGGACGTCTCGGTCATGCCCCACCCGTTGAGGATGGGAACCCCGATCGCCCAGAAGAACTCTTCGATCTCGCGGGCGAGCGCGGCTCCGCCACTGATGAAGAAACGCAAGCGCCCGCCAACCAACCGGTGGCGCAGTGGACCGAGAACCAGGCGCTCGGCGAGCGAGTGCTCAGCCTTCAGGATCGGTCCCGGTTTCGCCTCGTGTGAGAATCGCGTGCCCACCCCGATGGCCCAGTTGAAAAGCCCTCGGCGGAACCCGGGTGCTTCGCGTACTCGATCCATGACGCGGGAGTGCATCTTCTCGTACACGCGCGGAACGCTGAGGAGGATGGTCGGCTGCACCTCTGCGAGGTCTTCGGCGAGCCTGTCGACTCCATGGGAGAGCCACATCTGCCCTCCGATCGTGAGGATGGTCATCGTGCCGTTGATCCGTTCGAACACGTGTGAGTACGGCAGCCACGAAAGCGTGTAGTCGGCCCCGCCGATCGGATGCACCTTGATTACCGCACGGGTCACGTCGACGAGGTTGCGATGAGCGAGCTCGGCTCCTTTTGGATCACCGGTGGTGCCGGAGGTGTAGACGATGGTGCAAACGTCATCAGGCTTGATCGCCTCGAGCCGCTCGACCACATCTCCGAGACGGCGTGCTGGCTGGGCCAGCCACCCCTGGACCTCCAAGTCCATTGTCACGATGCTCTTCAGCGTTTGGTTCGGCCTCAGCTTGGAAGCCATGTTGGAATCCGACGCGATCGCCATCACTGCTTCGCAGTTCTCCACGATCGTCTGCGCCACCTCCGGCACCGTGCCGGAATAGATGGGAACCGCGATTGCGCCCGCCGCTTGAATACCGAAGTCGCAGTACAGCCACGAAAGGCTGTTGGGCCCGATCAGGACGACATGGTCGCCGGCCCTGACGCCTGCTTCCACGAGCGCTGACGCGACAGCCAGAACGCAACGCTGCACGTCAGCCCAGGTCGCGGTCTCCCAGACCTTGCCGACGGGGTAGTGGGCCAGCGGCCGGTCCTTATAGCGCGCCGCCTGGCGGAACAACAGCCCGACAGTCGTGCGGTCGGCGATGGCGTCCGGATTCAGCTGCCGGTCTGCTGTTCCCTCATCCGATGTCCGAACGGACATCGATTGGTTACTTGACCGCTTTGACGGTCAGCGTGAGCGTGCCCGACGGCACGCTGACGGTTATCTTGTCGCCCTTCTTCTTGCCCACGAGGGCCCGGCCGACAGGGGACTCGACAGAGATGCGGCCGGCGGATGGGTCGCTTTCAACCGCGCCAACCAGGTGGTATGTCTCGGATGACCCTTCGGTGTCGACAACGTCGATGGTCGAGCCTGGGCCTGCGACGCTCGAATGCGACTCCTTGATGATCTGCGCCCTGCCGATCATCTCCTGCAGCTCGTAGATTCGGCTGTCGAGGAGGCCGACCTCCTCCTTCGCCTGCTCGTACTCGGGGTTGTCCTCGATATCACCCGGCTGAAACGCCTCCTTGAGGCGCTCGCCCGCTTCGGCACGACGCTTCAACGCGACTTCGAGATCGCGCTTGAGCTTCTCCAGCCCCTCGGGCGTCAGCAAAACAGGTTCGTTCAGGTCCATCTCCCCAGCCTCGGGCCAACAATAATACCCGCCATATGGATCCGACCGATCTGCGCGCTGGGCTGGCCGAGAAGCTCTCTGCGAATGAGCCGGTCGATGCGCAGACCTTCAACGCCGCGTGCTTCATGCTGTCGCGCTCTCTCGAGGACCTGAAACTGACGGTGCCGGAGGCGGCGCCGTTCATCCGGCGGCTACTTCGAGTCGCCGGCCGTGTCGTCATCGACACAGGCCTCGCCGGATCCTCCGCGGAAACGTGGCCTAACACAGAGGAGATGGTCCTGATTTGGATCGACGATGCGCTGCGCGAGCTTGGCTACCAGGTGCGACCGGTGGCTGGCGGTGGTCGCCCAGAGCTCAAGCGTGGCGAGGCCGACTGGGGAGGCTAGCGGTCCCTGATCAGTTGATCAGCCGGGCGGCGGGCGGCGCGGGTGCGTAATTGGGGTTGAAGTCGACGCCGACGGCACCGGCACCGCTCACCGACGCGGTGTAGCAGATGACCTGGCCGGCCAGAGGCGAGCGGTCTCCGCCGTTGATCGTCCAGTTCGCTGACGGCGTGTAGATGGTGCCGATGAACTGGGTCGAGGCGCCTCCGTTCAGCGTGTTGTTACAGGTATTGCCCGGGGGCTGGTAGATGATGATCCAGTTGTACTGCTCTCCCGCGAACACGTACGTGGCGCCCTGGGCGTTCTGGGTCAGGCAGGAACCGATGGGGAGGTAGAACTGCACGGCTCCGGGCGTGATTTTGGACGACTGGCATGGCGCGCTCGGGTTGCCGGGGTTGGGTGAGGGCACGCAGTAGTTCTCGTTCGCCACGTCGCCGCCGGTGTAGGGCGGGTACTGAAGGGCCATGTCTGCGTTCTCCTGCGACAGCAGGCCGGCAGGCGGCGGGCAGCTGCTGAAGCACTGCGGCGGGTTCTCATCTTCGGGGGGACGGCAGTTGAATGCTCGCGTCTGGGCGAAGCAGACCGTGGACGGGTTGGGGATCAGCCTGTCGTTGATGTCGTACAGGCTGGCGCCGCTGGCCGGCGTGGCACCCGCAGAGGCCGCGCCCAGCGCCCAGGCTGACCCGCTCGGGTATGGACCGATGGGGGCGCCGGCGCTAAAGCCCGGAGCGTCGAAGCGAGCGACCCAGCCAAAGTTGGCCTGAATCCCGTCGCAGCCGCTGGGGTTGAGATAAACGTTGTAGCGCTGCGCACCGGGGGCGTTCTGGGTGATGTTGATGGTGATGCCAATGTTGGAAGGCGAGTGCAGGCCTCCGACGACGGGGTTCGGTGTCAGATGACACGCGGAGGGTGCGCTCTCACGGCGGCAGCCGGGTGGTGCGAAACATGGGTTCGGCGTGACGTTCGGGTCGAGGAACTGGTCGTTGCGGACCGAGGTCAGCTCGACGCCCCATCGGTTGTTGCGGCTTATGGTGTCGGTGACTCCGGAGTGGCAAACGGCGGGCGTTACCGGCGAGAGGTCCGTGCAGGTAGGACCGGCGGTGACGGTCTGGGCGGCCCCGTTGACAACTGAGAAGTGACCCGCGCAGCCGGTGCTGTTCATGTCCCAGAACTGTGGGTTCGCGACGGCGGTGGTGCCGGGAGAAGTGGCGCTCTCCTCATCGGGCGCTTTCAGCTCGTTGGAGAGCAGGCTGCCGGTGGCGTCCGATGTGTAGCCGCCGTTCCACTGGTAGACCCCCGCATCCAGGAAGGCGCAGCTGGCGGACCCACCGGTGAGGTGGAAGCTTGCGTACTGGCCAGGCCCCATCTCGGTATACGTTCCCCGATTGAGCTGGGAGTACGCCCCAGCGGCGGGATAGTAGGTGTGCGACGGCGCCAGGTAGCCGGGGTCGGGCAGCGCTGGTGCAGGCACCACGGCTGTTCCCTGCGTATCGCCGGCGGCGCACGGCGGGGCATAGGGGATGAACCCGGGGGTCGAGTTGTAGCAGTAGTACTGGGCGACGTTGCAGTCAGACCCGGCCGCCCCATAGCAGTTGCCAGCTTCGTGAAGGTTCGAGTCGATGCAGGCCGTGCCGTTCGTGTAGGTGTCGCCGAGTATTGTCAGCTGAGCGGCGCCGGTGAGGGTGAGCGCGCAGCTGCCGTTGCTCAGTGTGAGCAGCGCAGGCGTCTGCCGCTGGTTGCCGACGATCGCGGTCGCGGTCGCGTTGATGGTGACGTTGGTCGGGCCGCCGAAGATCTGCATGAAGGCAAGCGGCAGTCCGTGGGTCGTGGTCAGCTGGAACTCGTAGCCGTTGAACTGAGTGTCGGTGGCGACGGTGGTGAGCTGGTAGCCACCGGCGTAAGTGGTGACCCACGTGTCCTGCCGAAGGTTGTTGTTGGCACCGACATTGGTGAATGAGTGGACATCGGAGGTGGGGCCCGCGTATAGGTGCAGGTTGGTCTGGTAGATCAGCTTTGCCTGTGGAATCGCGCTGCCAGTGAGGTCCTGGAAGTTTTCGTACCAGTCGCCGGCCGAAAGGGCAGCAGCGTCGACCGCGGCCTGCTGGTCGCGCCTGTCGACGTACGCACGGCCTGAGTCGATGGCCAGGCCGAGCATGGCGAACAGCACCATGATCAGCAGGGCGATCAGCACGATGGCCTGACCTTCCTGAAGGCGTCTTTGCGCGCTCTTCACGCGAAGCTCACGTCCGGCAAACGTAGTCGAGGTCTTGGCGCGCGAAGGGCGCGCTGACCTGGACATACGCCTAGTTCGAGTATTCCGCACGGTAGACCGCATATGCGGTGATAACGATCTGGTTGCCAACTGCTTGCTGGATCAACGGAGTTATTGGTTGGAAGTTGAACCAGAGCGTCACCTTGATCGGCTCGTTGCCGACGGCAGGTGTGATGGTGTTGCAGCCAGGTCCGGGCGCAGGCAATGTGCCGAGTCCGCCCCGCGGACCATTCGGTACGCCGTTGCCCGCCGCGCTGGGGTCGGTGATGAAGATCCAGCCGGTGTTCGATGGCGGCAGCTGAGCCGAGCCCACCGGGTTGCCGCCGTTGGGGATGGGGCCGTTGGGACAAGGGTTGGCGAGCACCTCGGTGACCGCGTGCACCTGGACCGCTGTCGCCACGTCGGCGTCGGTCGGCCATGTGTGGGTGGTGCCGTTGGGGTCGATGAAATACGAAGCCCGCACCGCCACGCGCGCGCCCTCGTTCGCAGCTTGCTGCAGGGTGATGTAGAAATAGAGGCCGCGGCCGAAGTCGATGATCCCGAAGGTCATGAGAAGGATCACCGGCGCGATCAGAGCGAACTCGGTGATGCCCTGCGAGCGCTGGCTGCGGAACCAGCTCATCAGCTGTTGCTTCATGCTCGAGCTCATGGCTGGCCCTGGATGGTGAAGTGCTCGTTGTACACGAGGGGTATGCCGCTGCCGAACATGTTCTGGATGAACGGCGTCACCAAGGCGAAGTTCATGACGATGGAGACGTTGATGTCGCCCAGCCGGTAGCTCGAATCCGTGGGAGCAGTCGGCAGTGTGCCTGTCTTGAAAATGCCACCCGGTTGCGTGTAGCAGACGTACACGTTGACCTGGCCCGTGCTCGCCGGCACCGCCGCCGATGAATACGGCTTGTTGTTGACTGCGTTCCCGTCGGCGCCCACGAGGCACCCGCCAGACTTGACCTGGGTCGGGATCGGCAGGTGTCCCGGTAGGCCGTCGAAGCCGGCGCCGGACATAGCCTGCTTGACCGCCAGCATCACGTCGTCGTCGTCGAGGTACTTGTTGGTGCGGGTGGCGGTGTCGAACCACGCACCGTGCCTGGCGCCCTCACGCGCGGCGCCAAGAATGTTCACCGAGTAGTAGAAGGCCCGCGACAGGTCGAGGAGGCCCATCAACAGCAGGATGAGCACCAGGGACGAGATCGCGAACTCCACCAGGGACTGGCCGCGCTGGCGCGACCGTGAGCGCATCGGCCTGGAACTTGCCCAATCCCGAGTGAGAGTGCGTGTTTGTACTGCCTCAGCCATCATTTGTGAGCGTTATTCAAACCGATAGGACCGCTGGATGCAGCACATGTATTCGAATAACGGACTGGGGGCGGTTTTCAGTCGCTCGTAGATTTCAGGTGACCGGCAAGACGATCTTGCCCCGCGAGTCAACCTCTTGACGTCCAAAGCCGAAACCCGCACAGACTCTCGTCGCTGGCAGGACGTACGCGCGCGTGCCATGGACGCCAAATTCGATGCCGACCGCCGCCGCGTCGGCGAGAGGGTCGCCGTCAGCTTCCGCTGGCTGTTCCTGATCGTGCTGGCGGTGTTGAACAACGTCACCACCGTGACCAGCGCCGAAGCCCGCGGGACGGTGGACATCCTGCTCGCCGCCTGGGCGGTGATGAACGTCGGTGTGAACGTGCTTTTGGCGCGCGGATACCAGCCGGGCAAGCAGTTCAGCTTGAGCACGATGTCGCTCGACATTTTCTTTGCCACTGGATTGGTCTACCTATCTGACGGTTTTTCGAGCCCTTTCTTTCTCGCTTTGTTCCTGGCCGTCATCACGAACGCCGTCC
>DAIUFK010000093.1:0-6820 GCA_036844615.1 Candidatus Dormiibacterota bacterium
GACATCGTCTTGCCGTAGATCTCTTCCGGGGCCTCGGTGAGACCGATGTAGTTGCTCAACGACTTGCTCATCTTCAGGGAGCCGTCGAGGCCTTCGAGCAGCGGAAACACCGCGATGTCCTGCGGCTCCTGGCCGTACGACTTCTGGATCTCGCGTCCGAAAAGCAGGTTAAAGAGCTGGTCGGTGCCCCCGATCTCAACGTCGGCGCGGACGGCGACAGAGTCGTAGGCCTGGTTGAACGGATAGAGGATCTCGTGAGCACCGATCGGAGCGCCGGCCTTTAGGCGATCCGCAAAGTCCTCGCGCTGGAGGACCTGCTGCAAGGTGGCCTTGCCCATGAGCCGCAGGATGTCGGCAGCACCCATCGCGGCCAGCCACTCGGCATTGCCATGGACTTCGGTTCGCTCACGATCCAGTACCAAGAAAGCCTGGTCAAAGTAAGTCTTCGCGTTGGCGTCGACCTGCTCGCGCGTCAGTATCGGTCGCGTTTCTGAGCGCCCGCTCGGATCGCCGATCATTGCGGTGTAGTCGCCGACGATCAGGACCGCTATGTGCCCCTCGTCCTGGAAGGATCTCAGAGTGTCCAGCAAGACCAGGTGGCCTACATGCAGGTCGGGCGCGGTCGGGTCGAGGCCCAGCTTGACCCGGAGCTTGTCGCCCTTGGCCAGGCGCGAGCGCAAGTGGTCCTCGACGTGGATCTCCACCGCCCGCTCACGCAAGCGCTCGAAGAAGTCCGAGCTCACGCCTCTAACTGACCGGGTTGTTGCTGAAGTAGATCTGTGGGTCGGCCGGCAGGGCGAGCTGGAAGATGGTCAGGATCGGCTTGCCGATCGCAGACACAAGGGGCACCGCGATGCGGGAACCCTGAACCTGGTCTCGGATCTGCAGCTGCTGAGAATCCAGCGCTCCCCCGCCGAACGGGTTGCCCGCAGCCTCCAGCTCATACGTGAGCAGAACTGACAGCACGATGGCGGTCACCACACCGATCACCACTCCGAGGGCCCGGTTGAAGACAATCGCCCCTCCCTGGATCTGACTGCCGACCAGCTGCGCGGCTCCCTCGATGATGACGATCACCGCGATGACGATGCCAAAGAATCCGTAGATGCGAGAGTCAGCCGTCTCGACGCTCGATGACTGCTGCAGGAGGTTCCCGGCCTGAAGGCCCATGTTGGTGGCGCCGATGAATGCGAGGTAGACGGCAACCAGGCCGACCAGCCGGCGGAGCGTTCCGGTGAACAGGCCGAGCGCCCCGTACACGATGACGAGCGCAATCGGAAGCACATCGAGTGCGTTCATTCGCGGAACCTCGCTCGATGCCGTTTCTCGAGGGCCAGCCTGATTTCAGCCATCACTTTGTCCACTTCGGCGTCCGTCAGGGTGCGCTCGGGGCTGCGGAAAGTCAAGGTGAACGCGATGCTCTTGTAGCCCTCCGGAACCTGTGGCCCGTGGTATTCGTCGAAGGCGCGGGCGGTCTCCAGGTATTCCCCACCTGACTCATTGACTGTCGCTTGGAGCGCGGTCGCCGCCACGTGGTCCTCCACCACCACCGCCAGATCCCGCTCGACAGCTGGGAATCTAGGGAGAGGCTGGGCTCGGGGGATTCGCGATGCCGCGAGCACCGGCTCCACGTCGATCTCAACCGCGACCAGCCGTCCTTCGATCTTGAAAGCGGACGCCACCGTCGGGTGCAGCTCGCCGATGTAGCCGAGAAGCCGGCCATCGAGGACCACCGCGGCGCACCGGCCCGGATGGAACAGCTCCTGAGCGCCACGCTGGTACGTGCACTGCGGAGCGCCGACTGCGGCCAGACAGGCGTCAACCGCCGACTTCATGGCATAGAAGGCGGCGCGGCCCGCCTCCGCGCTCCCGCCGGCGGTGGCGACGATCCCAAGGCGCATGGGTTCGTGCGGCTGCTCGGTCTTCTTGTCCACCGGGGCAAGGAAGGCGCTGGCGATCTCATAGACGCGAACGTTCTGGCGCCCACGATCGCGATTGAGGGCGACCACGCCGACGAGGGAGGGCAGCAGGGATGTGCGCAGGGTGTCCATGTCATCGCTCAATGCGTTTGAGACGCGCATTGCATGCGCATCTATACGAAGGCTCTCGAGCACACGGCCGGAAACCAGAGCAGGGTTCCAGGTCTCGTTGAACCCAGCGCCGGCAAGCACCTCGCGAGCAACGTCAAGGCGCCGACCAAGGCTTGGCTCCGATGGGCTCCAGGTGTCGTGACGGCGGCCCGGCAGCGTCGGTGGAACGCGATCGTACCCATAGACGCGGCCCACCTCCTCGACGAGGTCTTCAGGAATCGTGACGTCAAGCCTGAAGACAGGCGGCAGTACGTCCCAGTCGCCATCCTCGAGCGCCCGGACGTGGAAGTTAAGACGCTTCAGGATCGACTCCGCCTCCTCGAGCGGCACGTGCACGCCGAGGACCTCATCCACCAGCGCTGGGCGCAGCCTGACCCGAACCGGTTCCTGAGGCCGTGGATACACGTCGGCCCACTCACGATGAACGCTGCCGCCGGCCAGCTCGGCGATGAGGGAAGCCGCGCGTCGTGCGCCTGCCAGCGCCAGCTCGGCGGGCAGGCCCTTCTCGAAGCGCGCGGAGGCCTCGGTGCGGATCCCGAGCTGTCGCGCCGTCTGTCGCACGCTTGGACCGCTGAAGGTCGCTGCCTCGAGCAGGATGTCGGTCGTTCCCTCGGTGACCGCGCTCTCCTCGCCGCCGATAACGCCCGCGAGCGCAACAGGTTTCCTGGCATCGGCGATCACGAGCATGTCGACGCTCAGCTCACGTTCGACCCCATCCAGGCAGAGCAGCCTCTCCCCAGCCTTCGCGCGCCGCACGCGTATCTCAGGCACTGTCCCGTCCCCCTCGAGCTTCGCCAGGTCGAAGACGTGAAGGGGCTGCGCATATTCAAGCAATACGTAGTTGGTGATGTCGACGACGTTGTTGATCGGCCTCACGCCGCAGGCGCGAAGGCGCCGCTGGAGCCAGTCAGGGCTCGGTCCCACCCGGACCCCTCGGATCACGCCTCCGATGTAGCGACTGCAGAGGTCGGGTTCGTCGATTGAGACGTTCACCAGGTCATGGCCAGGCGGGTCGGCCGTGCCGGTGAACGCGGGCATGAAGTCCCGCTCCATTGGCCGGTCCAAGCCTGCAGCGAGCTCGCGAGCGACACCAAGGTGGCCCATGCAGTCGGGCCGGTTGGAGGTGACCTCGGCCTCCATGATCGCCAGGCTCGGAATCACGGAGGTCAGTGAATCTCCGGGCTTTCCCGCGCTGAGGATGAGAATGCCCGAGTGATCGTCCCCGAGGAGAAGCTCCTCGGCCGAGCAGAGCATGCCGCCTGCCTTGTAGCCCGCGATATTCATGTCCTTGACCAGCTTTCCGTTGGGCACAGTGGTGCCGGGAAGCGCCACTGGCACCAGCGAGCCGACGACGGCGTTCGGAGCGCCCGCGATGATCTGCTCAACGCGATCGCCGAGGTCGACCTGGTGGACCCACAGGTCGTTGCGGGACTTCGGGTGCTTGATCTGCTCGAGGACCTTGCCGACCACGATCTGTGAAAGGTCGACAACGGTCAGCGACTCGACCTCCACCCCCAGGCGGGTCAGCACGTCTGCAGCGTCCTTGGGCGTGACGTCGTCGAGCTTGACGAAGTCCGACAGCCACTCGTAGCTCAGCCGCATGACTAAAACTGGTCCAGGAAGCGAAGGTCGGATTCGTAGAACAGGCGGATGTCGTCGACGTCGTGCTTGAGCATCGCCATGCGCTCGATGCCGAAGCCCCATGCGTAGCCGTTCCAGGTCTCGGGATCGATCCCTCCATTCCTAAGCACCTGCGGATGGACCATGCCGCAGCCGCCGACCTCCAACCAGCCCTTATGCCTGCAGCTCTTGCAGCCGGCGCCGCCGCAGATGCCGCAGGACACGTCGAACTCGAAGCTGGGTTCGGTGAACGGAAAGTAGCTCGGCCTGACGCGAACCTTTCGCTCTTTGCCGTACAGCGACTGGATCATGAAAAGGAGAGTGCCCTTCATGTCGCCGACAGTCAGCCCGCGGTCCACCGCGAGGCCCTCGACCTGGCTGAAGTAAGGCAGGCGCGTGGCCTCCGGCGCGTCGCGCCTGTAGCACCTGCCCGGCGTGATGATGTAGATGGGCGGCTCCTTGATGCGCTGCATGGCGCGAATCTGGACCGGAGACGTATGGGCGCGCAGCAGCAATTGCGGCGTGAAGTAGAACGAGTCCCAGTTCTCGCGAGCCGGGTGGCCGGCCGAGATGTTGAGAGCCTCGAAGTTGTACCACTCCGTCTCGACCTCGGGTCCGAGCTCGACCTTGTAACCCAAGCTCTCGAGCACCGTCTCGATCTGGCGCTGAACCTGCGTGAGCACGTGGATCCGGCCGCGCCCGAGGGGCGGGCCCGGGAACGTTATGTCGATTGCTTCGGTCTCGGCGATGTCGGCGAGACGCGCTCCTTCGAGCTCGGCACGACGGGACGCGAGCCCCGCCTCGATCGCGCGCTTAGCGTCGTTTGCCGCCTGGCCGAGCGCTGCGCGCTTCGCGGGATCCAACTTGCCGATGCCGGCGAGCAGGCCACTCACCTGGCCGCTCTTACGTCCCAGGTAGTCGAGGTTGATTGTCTCGAGCTCGCCCTCGGTCCGCGCTTTCCCGA
The DNA here is from genome assembly GCA_036844615.1 of Candidatus Dormiibacterota bacterium. Taxonomy (GTDB): domain Bacteria; phylum Chloroflexota; class Dormibacteria; order Dormibacterales; family Dormibacteraceae; genus Palsa-872. The sequence continues at coordinate 4,675 of DAIUFK010000093.1, forward strand.
TGGCTGCGAGCGCCTCCTTGGTCAGCTCAATCGAATCGCTCAAGCTGCTCGCCTCCTCCGCACTTCGAACAGGAGCAGCGCTGCGGCGGCCGCGACGTTGAGCGACTCGACGCCACTCGCCAGTGGGACGGTGACGAGCTTGAGGTTCGAGTGCGAGAGCCCGTGGGCCTCGCTGCCCAGCACGATCATGCCCGCATTCTCTATCGGCGAATCCGCGAGCGGCGCGCCCCCTGAGGCAGCCGCCCCGTAGCCCGCCAAGGCGGCCAGGTCTTCCCAGGCTGCACTTGCGATCGTCAGCCGGAACACGTTTCCGGCCGAAGCGCGCACCGATTTGGCTCCGTACGGATCGGCGCATCCGTCGAGCACGGCAAGGGCTGGCGCGCCGGCAGCGGCGGCCGTCCTGCAGATCGCGCCGACGTTCCCTGGATCCTGCACGCGATCCAGCACGATAAGGGGCCAGCGCGAGGCTCGGGCGGCGGCGACCGCCTCGCTCGCCGAGGATTCGCGCACCTTCGCGATGGCGATCACGCCTTGCGGGGTCACGGTCTGGCTGACGGAGCGGAACACCCCCCTCGACAGCGTCACCCGTTGCGCCGCGTCAAGCGCACATTCGTCGCCTTCGCGCACGGCGAGAAGCTCCAGCTCGACCCCAGCCGCGACGGCCTCGGCGACCACGCGCGGACCTTCCAGGAGGGCGAAGCCTGGCTCGCGCCGGCGGGCGAGGCGCTGCAACCTGCGAACTACCTCGTTCTCCGGGCTGGTTAGCATCTGTCCGAACGCGCCGCTCCGAGCCGGCATCTACGTGCCAGGACGAGCGTCTGCGTTGTTGGCGCTTGCGCTCCAATGCTCACGCATCCTGTGGATGCGCTCCGCTTCGGTGCTCGCGCCGCCTAGCATCCATCTCGTCCTGACCCGCAGCTGCTCGGCCCGGCCGGCGCATCCGGGCAGGGTCAGAGGCTTTTCTTTGCAACCTCCACCAGCCGAGCAAAGGAACCGCTGTCGCGCACGGCCAGGTCAGCCAGCACTTTGCGGTCGATCTCCACTCCGGCCTGGCGAAGGCCGTGCATGAGCTTGCTGTAAGGCAGCCCGGATTGCCGCGAGGCGGCGTTGATCCTGGCGATCCAGAGCTGTCGCATCTCCCGCTTGCGCCGGCGCCTGTCGCGGTACGCATATGCGAGCGCGTGCAGCACCGCCTCGTTGGCCGGGCGGAAGAGGAGCTTCTTGGAAAGTCGGAAACCTTTGGCGCGCTCGAGAATCGCCTTATGGCGCCGGTGCGCTGGAACTCCGCGCTTGACCCTTGCCATCTAGATGCCGAGGCCCCGCCGCACTTCTTTACGGTCCGCCTTGGCCACCGGCTGCTCGTTCTCGTAGTTGCGCTTGCGCTTCTGGGACTTGTGCTCAAGCATGTGGCTCTGCCAGGCGCTGGCGCGCATCAGCTTGCCGGTCTTGGTGACGCGGATCCGCTTGGCGAAGGCCTTGCGCGTTTTCATCTTAGGCACTTGTTGCGGTCTCCTTGGGGGCGGCCTGGGACGCTGCCTGGCGGCTTGGCGCGAGGATCATGAAGAGGTTCTTGCCTTCGAGCAGCGGTGCCCGCTCCACAATGGCGAATTGGCGTGCGTCGTCCGCCACCCTGTCGAGGATCCTTCTCCCGATGTCCTGGTGGACCATCTCGCGGCCTCTGAACATGATTGTCACTTTCACCTTTTCGCCTGCTTCGAGGAAGGTCTTCAAACCTTTGAACTTGGTCTGGAAATCATGCTCCGCCACTTTTGGGCGAAGCTTCATCTCCTTCAGCTTGATGACGTTCTGCTTGCGCCGCTGGTCCTTCTCCCGCTTGATGGTCTCGAACTTGAAGCGTCCGTAGTCCATCAGCCGGCAGACGGGCGGGCTTGCCTGTGGCGCCACCTCAACAAGGTCGAGTCCCTTCTCGCTTGCGATGCGCAGCGCAGCGTCGAGGGAGAGCACCCCGAGCTGGTTGTTCTGGTCATCGATCAGCCGCACTTCGGAGCTGCGGATTTGATCGTTGATCCTTAGCTCCTTAAACGAGATGAGACGTTACCTCGGCCAAATTCAGTGTTGTCCTCGTCCTCCACACAAAAATAAAACGGATAGCCGAGGCCATCCGCCTTTCCGTACCCATTCGAGC
>DAIUFK010000094.1:0-6817 GCA_036844615.1 Candidatus Dormiibacterota bacterium
ACTACACGCAGGAAGACTTCACCAAGAACGGCGAAACGTACGACGTCATCTTCGACGCTGTCGGCAAGCACTCGTTCAGCCGCTGCAAAGGCTCACTGAAGCGAGGCGGCGCCTATGTGGCAACCGACGGGCTCATCCGGAATTTGAGCCTTGCGCTGTGGACCTCGCGTATCGGAGACAAGAAGGTGTTGTTCCCGATTCCACCTCACTACTCAAAGAAAAACGTCCTCTTCATCAAGGATCTCATCGAGGCCGGTAAGTTCCGCGCGGTAATCGACCGGTCCTACCCGTTGGAGGAGGTGGTCGAGGCGACCAGGTATGTCGAGACGCAGAAGAAGACCGGAAACGTCGTCCTGACGATCAACGGAGGTCGAGCCCAATGAGAGCAGTTGTCTACGACAGGTACGGGCCGCCAGAGGTCCAGCGTTTCGAAGAGGTCGAGCGACCCGTCCCGAAAGAGGATGAGGTCCTTGTCAAGATTCACGCCACCACCGTCAACCGGTCGGACGTTCACATTCGTGAAGCCAACCGAAGCAGCGGCAGGGCCATGACTGTCGTAAGCCGCATGATCTCGGGCGTCCGCCGGCCCAGGCAGCGGATCCTTGGTTCCGAGTTTGCGGGTGTGGTCGAAGCAGCCGGCGCCGCAGTCAAAGAGTTTGCCGTCGGTGACCAGGTATTTGGCAACAGCGGGCTGCGGATGGGTGCACACGCCGAGTTCATCTGCGCGCGCGAGAGCTCTCGAATCGCACAGATGCCGGTTGGAATGAGCTTCGTCGAGGCCGCGGCAGCCAGCGACGGAGCGCTCAGTGGGCTGCCTGGCCTGAGGGCAGCAGGCCTCGGCAAGGGACGCACGATCCTCATCTACGGCGCCTCCGGGGCCATCGGCACCGCGGGTGTACAGCTTGCCAAGTATTTCGGCGCCGACGTCACCGCCGTGACCAGCACGAAGAACCTCGAGCTGGTGAGATCGCTCGGAGCGGACAGGGTGATCGACTACACGCAGGAGGACTTCACCAAGAACGGGCAGACATACGACGTCATCTTCGACGCGGTAGGCAGGCATTCGTTCAGGCGGAGCCGCGGCTCGCTCAACCCCGGGGGCTGCTTCCTGCCAACTGACGGCGCCGCGAATCTCTTCTGGGCCCTATGGGGCTTGCGGTTCGGAAACAAGAAGGTGCTGTTCGAGTTGCCGCCGCGACAGACGAAGCAGGACGTTCTCTTTCTCAAGGAGCTCATCGAGACAGGGAAGTTCCGGCCCGTCATTGACAGGTGTTACCCGTGGGAGGAAGTGATCGAGGCAACCAGGTACGTCGAAACCCGGAGGAAGGTTGGAAACGTCGTGCTGACCGTGTCTTAGAGCGGGATGTTCCCGTGCTTGCGCGGTGGGCGTTCCACAGTCTTGCGCAGGCACAGCTGCAGGCCGCGGACCAACTCGCGCCGCGTCTGGCTCGGCTCGATCACGTCGTCGATGTATCCACGCTCAGCAGCCACGTAGGGGTTGGCGAACCGCGCTGTGTACTCGGCGACCAGTTCTTTGCGCCGCGCCGCTGGGTCCGCAGCCGCAGTCAGGTCGCGCCTGTAGATGATGTTCACAGCCGCCTCGGGCCCCATCACAGCGATCTCGGCAGTCGGCCACGCGAGGTTCAGGTCGGCGCCCATCTGCTTCGGGGACATCACGCAGTAAGCCCCGCCGTAGTCCTTCCGGGTGATGACAGTCAGCTTTGGCACTGTCGCCTCGGCGTATGCGTAGAGAAGCTTGGCTCCGTGGCGGATGATCCCGCCGTGCTCCTGGTCGCGCCCCGGCAGGTAGCCCGGCACGTCCACGAACGACACGATAGGAATGCCAAAGGCGTCGCAGAAGCGGATGAAGCGAGCCGCCTTGACCGAGGCGTTGATGTCGATGGCACCAGCCAGGACCTTCGGCTGGTTGCCCACGATGCCGACGACATGGCCGCCAAGCCTGCCCAGCCCGACGATCATGTTCGGCGCGAAGAACGCCTGGATCTCGAAGAACTCGCGGTCGTCGAGCACTCGCGAAACGACGTGGCGCATGTCATACGGCTTGTTGGGCGCCTCGGGCACTATCGTCTGCAGCTCGGGGTCGGCCCGCTCGGGGTCGTCGGTCGTCGGGAGGTAGGGCGGCCGCTCGCCGTTGCTCGACGGGAGGTAGGACAGGAGCTTGCGCACACCCGCCGCGCACGCCTCCTCGGTTCGCGGCAGGAAGTGGGCGACGCCCGAGGTCGCGTTGTGCACGTCGCCACCGCCGAGCTCATCGAAGGAGACGCTCTCCCCAGTGACCACGCGGATGACCTCCGGGCCCGTGATGAACATGTAGCCCTGGCCGGCGACGATGAAGATGAAGTCGGTGATTGCCGGCGAGTAGACCGCGCCCCCGGTGCAGGGGCCCGCGATCACGCTGATCTGTGGAATGACACCAGACGAGCGAACGTTGCGGAAGAAGATGTCGGCGTAGCCGGCGAGCGCGACGACGCCCTCCTGGATGCGCGCGCCGCCTGAGTCGTTGATCCCGATGATCGGCACCCGGTTTCGAAGCGCCAGCTCCTGGACCTTGACGATCTTCTCTGCGGTCACCTCCCCCAGGGAGCCGCCGAATACTGTGGCGTCGTAGGCGTAGACGGCAACCGGGCGGCGATCGATCTCGCCGAAGCCTGCGACCACGCCGTCGCCTGCGATCCGGCGGTCCTCCATGCCGAAGCCGTGCGCGCGGTGGGTCGCGAACACGTCGAGTTCGACGAAAGAGCCCTCGTCGAGGAGCATCTCGATACGCTCGCGGGCTGTGGCCTTGCCTGTGGCTCGCCGCTTGTTGGCAGCGTCGTTCTCGGAGTGGAGCGCCTGGTACCGGCGCTTGCGGTACTGGTTGATCTTCTGTTCGGACACCGTCGTCGCGACTCGCTCGGGCGCTTCGACGCCCTCCACCGCGGGCGTCGTTCGGCGCACCGGAGTCATGCTTTTTGGTCTGCGTGCTGCCATACCGCATATCGTAGGCGCGTGCCAAGGCACGGCCCTCGACTGAAATCCGCTTGATTCAGCGCCTCAGGGTCGCGGCCGCCGAGATCCTTTCGCGACCTGCGCTCTACTGGGCGATCGCTGCAGTCTTCTGGCTTCGCGTCATCGTGCTGTCAGCCCTGACACCGCGCCGTCCCGACGCGGAGGGCATGTGGGAGGGAGCCCACGCCTTCCTCACGAACCCCTCGCACATGTATGACGCGGCGGCTGCCTACCTCGCCCAGACGCACGTCATCGCTCCGCCTGGCGTGCTCGCCGCGTTCGTCAGCCCGCCGCCTGTCGCGGTCCTTGCGATCCCTGTCGCCCTTCTGCCAAGAAGCGTTGGCGTCGAGGTGTGGACTGTCATCGACGCGATCGCCCTGCTTGGAGGGTTGCTGCTTTTCTACAGGACGCTCGGCACAAAGCATCGCCTTGCGCAGCCTGTCTTCTGGCTCGTTGCCGGTTACTTTCCACCCGTTTTCGCGGACGTCAGCGCCGGACAGCGCGGCGGCATCATCCTGCTCGGGGCGATGGCCTCCATCTGGCTGGAGTCCAGCAGGCCGGTGCTCGGCGGTGCTGCAGGCGGGCTCGCCGCCGCCCTCAAGTACTACCCGGCGGCGATGGTGATCGGCGTGCGGCCGGCCTTTCGCCTTCGATATGCAGCTGCCCTCGGCGCGGTCCTCGTATTGGTCACTGCCCTTTCCTTCGCCCCCCTTGGGTTCGGCGGCGCTGTCTTCTATTACCAGCACGTCCTGGTCCCCTCGCTGGCGTCGAACAACACCGACTGCGCCTATGACTCAGTGCGGACCCTGTTCATGCGGACGATCGGCGGTGAACCGTTTCTCCAGCCGACCGGGAGCGGCTACGTCCTGGTCCAATCGCCCCTTCACCTGGGCACCTTCGCGCTCGTCCTGTCGTATCTCAGCGCCCTCCTGTTCGCGGCCGGCGCAGCCTGGGCCGCGTGGCGCAGCGGCTGGAACCCCGCCTACGGAATGGCCGTTGGATTTGCCCTCGGCGCGCTGGTCCCCAATGAGGTGTGGCCGTACCAGTGGTTGCCCCTGCTCCCGCTCATCCTCATCCTCATGGTGCGCGCGATCGAGCGGCGGCGAACTTTGACGCTCGGTCTCCTCGGCGTCTGCCTCCTCGGGTTCTTCCGCCAGCCGTGCGATCTTTTCTTCCCAAACCTGTGGACCGTTGCCGCAATTGGAGTGTTCGTGTTGGCGCTATGGGAAAATCGGCTTTTCCGTCATGAGGTCGCACCGACCTCGCGTTCCGAGAAGGAGGACACCGCGCATGGCGCTGAACGCTGAGGTCAGTTTCACCTGGCTGAGCCACGGGACCTGGAAGGTCCGGAGCGCCAAATGGAAGGAGATCATCATCGACCCCTGGGTCATGAACAACCCTGTGACGCCAGAGGCCCTGAAGAAGGTAGAGAAGTGCGACCTCATGCTCATCACGCACGGCCATTTCGACCACATCCATGACGCGCTCGAGATCGCCAAGGCGCACAAGCCGAAGATCGTCAGCAACTTCGAGATCACCAGCTGGCTTGGCTCGAAGGGAGTTGACGCATCGACCCTGATCGGAGGTAACACCGGCGGCACCATCGCGGTCGACGGCATCAAGGTGACGCTGGTTCACGCCGAGCACTCATGCGGCATCACCGACGGCGACAGCATCGTCTACGGCGGGAACGCGCAAGGCCTTGTCATCGAGTTCGAGAACGGGTTCACCGTCTACTTCGCCGGCGACACCGACGTCTTCGGCGATATGGCCCTCATCGCAGAGCTTGGCAAGTTCGATGTTGCGTTTCTCCCCATAGGCGACTTTTACACGATGGGCCCCGAGCGCGCGGCGAAGGCGGTGTCCCTCCTTGGCGTGAAGACGGTGGTGCCCATGCACTTCGGCACCTTCCCAGCGCTGGCAGGCCGGCCTTCCGACCTTCAGAAGCTGGTCGGCTCGGGGGTGCAGGTGCTCGACATCAAACCTGGCGACATCGTCTGAGGTGGCCAAGAGAAGGCGCCGTAGGAGAAACGTAATCGGCGCCTCGGCCACGTGGATGGCCAAGGCGATAAGGACCGGCCGGATCTCGTCCGAAGAGATAGTGAGCGCGCACATCGAGCAGATCGGCGCGATGAATCCTCACCTGAACGCTGTGGTTCGAACCGAAGGCCACAAGGCTCTGATCCAGGCCCGCGCCGCAGATCGCCACCTAAGTCGCGGCGCCAAGCTGGGGCCCCTTCATGGCGTCCCCTTCACAGTCAAGGACATCTTCGACACCGCCGGCGTCGTCACCACCGCCGGGTTGAGGAAGCTCAAGACCAACGTCCCCACGCAGGACGCGACGGTGGTGGCGCGGATGCGCGCCGCCGGCGCCATCATGATCGGCAAGACGAACTGCCCGCCGGGGGGGATCGGCGACGACAGCGCGAACTCGGTGCACGGGGGCACCCGCAACCCATACGACCTCCAGCGATCGCCCGGCGGGAGCAGCAGCGGCGAGGCAGCCATCATCGCGGCGGGCGGGTCGCCGATGGGCATCGGCAGCGATTCCGGCGGCAGCATCAGGCTGCCCGCGCACTACTGCGGCATTGCCGCCCTCAAGCCGACGGCGGGCCGCGTGCCGAGCACCGGGGGCTACGCGCTGGTGGGCGGCCTTACAGATCCCCGCAGCCAGGTGGGGCCGATGGCGCGCTATGTCGAGGACCTGTGGCTGCTGCTGCCGATCATCAGCGGGCCCGACGGAATCGACTCGGGTGTGATCCCGATGCCCCTCGCCAAGCGCCTTGGAGTGCTCAAAGGCCTGAAGGTCGCCTGGTATGCCGACGACGGCATCACCAAGCCGACCAGGGCGACCACCGCCGCCGTCCGAGCCGCCGCCAACGCCCTCCAGAAAGCGGGCTGCAAGGTCACCGCCGCCAGGCCGCCGGGGCTCGACGAGGCGCGCGAGGTGACACTCGGATACTGGGGACGAAAGCACACCACGACCGAAGGCCTGTTTCGCCGCTGGGACGCTTTCAGGAGCACTCTGCTCGGCTTCATGGCCGAGTACGACCTGATCCTCAGCCCCGTCGCCGCCAGCCCGGCTCCTGAGTACGGGGCCAAATCCCGGCTCGAGAACCAGTTCAGCTACACGATCCCCTACAGCCTCGGAGGCAATCCGTGTGCGGTCGTCCGCGCCGGAACCTCGACCGAGGGCCTGCCGATCGGCGTGCAGCTGGTGGCCCGCAACTGGTGCGACGACGTCGCCCTCAGCGCCGCCCGGAGCATTGAAAAGGCGCTTGGCGGTTGGAGGCCTGCTAGCGTGATCCCGTGAAGTTCCGGTACTCGCGTTGGGACGGTTCCCAACGGCTGGACGACCTCGACGCGGGGGACGTGCTCGACGCGCTCTCCGATGACCTTATGAACTACGGCGATCTGAATGCCGCGCTGCAGCGGCTCCTTCGCTGGGGATCGCCCAACATGCAGGGCCTCGAGCAGCTCCTGAAACAGTTGAGGGAGGCGCGCGAGCGCGAGCTGGGTCGCTACAACCTCGACTCGACCGTAGAGCAGCTGCGCGAAAAGGTCCAGGACGTGATCGACACGGAGAAGAAGGGGATCGAGCGCAGGCTCGGCGAGTCGGCTACGCCCGAGGCTAAAAAGCTCATGGAGCGAATCGCCCGCCAGCGCAACGAGCAGCTCGATCGGCTGCCCGACGACCTTGGGAGTCGCGTCAAGGGTTTGCGCGACTACGAGTTCGTCGACGACGAGGCGCGGCAGAAGTTCGAGGAGCTGATGCAGGGGCTGCAGAAGCAGATGGTCGACCAGATGT
>DAIUFK010000095.1:0-6435 GCA_036844615.1 Candidatus Dormiibacterota bacterium
TGCCAGAGACCACCAAGGCCTTCGCCGATGGTGACATCAGCTACACACACGCATCCATGATCGCCAGGACGGCTGAGAAGCTCGGCGACAAGATGGAGTCAGACGCGGAGTCGATCCTCGTCACCGCCGCCAAAGAGCTGGATCCCTATCGACTCCGAATCGCCTGCATGAAGCTTCGGCACTGCATTGACCCCGACGGCGTCCTCGAGGATGCCAACGAGGCGACCGAGCTGCGTTTCCTTCACCTGAGCCAGACGCTCGGCGGTGTCTTTTATCTGAATGGGCGGCTCGACCCTGAAGGTGGGGCTACCCTGCAAGCCGCGCTCAATGCGGTCAGCGGACCACCGGCGCCTGACGACAGGCGCACGCCCAAGCAGCGGCGAGCTGATGCCGCGGTCGAGCTGGCGCGCCGGCAGCTTGACCAGGGCGACCTGCCCGAGGTTGGCGGCCAGCGGCCGCACCTCTCAGTCATCGTCGAGGCGGCCACGCTGGCCAAGCAGCCGGGTTCGCCGGCGGCCGAGCTCGAGTGGGCGCAGACAATCCCGGCTGAGACTGCTCGGCGGCTCGCCTGCGATGCCGCCATCACGCCGATCTTTCGCGGCGCCGAATCGAATCAACCCAAGGCTGGACCTACCACGCGTTCGATAAGCGGGTCGCAGCGCAAGGCGCTGGTGGCCAGGGACCGTGGCTGCCGCTTCCGCGGCTGCGACCGACCACCGGGATGGACTGATGCCCACCACATCCAGCACTGGGCCGATGGCGGCAAACACGTCATGAAAAATTTGGTGCTGCTGTGCCGGCGCCATCACCGGATGGTCCACGAAGAAGGCTGGAGTCTAGTTTGGAATGATCAGCGCGAGCTCGTCGCGGTGCCGCCTTAGCTAGAGCGAGTACGCCTGTTAGCGGGCGGCTTCCCCACTCGGAGGTCGCCGCCCGCTGAGGTCAGCCGTCAGAGCCCGGGACAGGTTCCCGGAGCCGGGGAAACGTCGATCCTTTGTGCGCCGATGACGCCGACAGGCACTCCGGGGAATGTCGCGTAGACGATCGTCAGGATTGAGCCGGTGTTCTTGGCATTCCCAACGCCGCTCGCGGCCTCGACGAACGCCTGCCCCGCCGTGTACCTGGTGGCGTCGCAGTGGTTACCCACCCAGCTAAAGAAGGTGACCTCGCCTTGCATGATGACGACGATCGCGCCCCCTGGATGCGAGTGCCAGCCCGAGGTGCCACCGGGGTCGATTTCGTTCCGCGCGACGACAATGTCCAACCCCTGTTTAATGGGAATGGTTCCTGCGGACATGTCGGTCCCTCGCGCAACGACCGAGCTTCTGAAACTACCGGCAGGATTTGATGGTGTCGCCGCGCCCGGGACTGCGTTGACCGCTACGATCAGCCCCGCAAATCCCAGCGTCATCACGGCCAGACGCGTGCTTCGTTGCCAAAGGCGCTTCATGTACGACTCCTTTCTCAAGTTCGCCCCATAGCGCCCCGGTGACAAGGCGGACCTATGGCCACCGCGACCAGCTCCCGCCTCTCGGACGGATGCTGGGTCGGACTGTACTCGCCTTCGTAGCATCACGCCAGTGAGAATTTCTCTTAACAACCAGGGCTGCGTTGACTGGTTCGTCTCGATAGCGTCATCGAGTGCTCGCATCGGTCGACTCCTGCGTCCTGGTCGGTCTCGACGCATGCCGCGTGGAGGTGCAAGCAGATGATGGTCGTGGCGACCCTGCCTTCTTCCTTGTTGGCTTGGCCGCGACATCGGTCAAGGAGGCGCGAGAGCGGGTTCGATCGGCAATTCGCAACAGCGGGTTGGAGTTTCCGCACCGGCGGCTGACTGTCAATCTCGCGCCGGCGGAATTGCGAAAGCAGGGCAGCGGCCTCGACCTTGCCATCGCAGTCGCTGTCGCGCTCGCCGTGATGCGTAAGAAGCCGCCACCCCGTTCCGCATTCCTCGGCGAGCTTGCCCTGGACGGCACCGTGAGCCACGTCGATGGTGTGCTCGTGGCGGCGCGCTGGCTGCGCCGTCGCGGATACGAGCGCGTCTTTGTTCCAGCCACCGATGCGGCGGAGGCGGCGCTCGTGGAGGGCCTCGAGGTAATTCCGTGCACGAGCCTGGCAGGAGTCGTGTCACACGTCACCGGCGAAGACCCGATCAAGCCCCAGCCACCAACCGAGCCTTTGCTGGTCGGTGACGCTGACGCCACAGAGCACGACCTGGCCGAGGTTCATGGTCAGGAGGAGGCGCGGCGAGCCATCGAGGTGGCGGCGGCCGGCGGCCACCACCTTTTATTGAGCGGCCCGCCTGGCGCCGGCAAGACGATGCTTGCGCGGTGCCTGCCCGGGATCCTCCCGCCGTTGGAGCTGGAGGAGGCGATGGAGGTCGCGCAGGTCCGAAGCCTGCTCGGCGACCTCTCTGCCAGCCGGCCTCTGGATTGGACTCGACCCTTTCGCGCGCCGCATCACGGCGTGTCGATGGCAGGCTTGATCGGTGGAGGCTCCGGCCTCGCGCAGCCCGGCGAGATCTCGCGCGCGCATCACGGAGTCCTCTTTCTCGACGAGCTTGCGGAGTTCCAGGCGCCTGTGCTTCAGGCGCTCCGTCAACCGCTCGAGACGGGTCGGGTGACCATCACCAGGTCGGCCGGGTCGGTCGCTTACCCTGCTCACTTCACACTTGTCGCGGCCACCAACCCATGCCCCTGCGGTTGGGCCGGCGACGCACGTCGCGCCTGCCGCTGTACGCCGGCCATGGTCGACGCCTACCAGCGCCGTTTGTCTGGTCCACTCCTGGACCGGATCGACCTCAAGGTCGGTGTGAGGCGCGTCCCACTTGAAACTCTTGCGTCCGAGCCGAAGGGCGAAGCCTCGGCGCCCGTCAGAGAACGAGTCATTGCGGCCAGACGCCGCCAGCTGGCTCGGCAGGGCTGCCTCAACGCCCAGCTGAAGCCTGCGCGATTGCGCCAGCTGGCAAGCCTCGATGCGGGTTCGCGGCAGACCCTGGAGCGCTGGGCGGAGCAGCGCGGCCTCACCGCGCGTGGCTTTCACCGCGCTTGGCGCGTGGCGCGCACGTCAGCCGACCTTGAATCTGCTGACGCCATCGCCGAGCGCCACATCCTCGAAGCGCTCGGCTACCGGCTGAACGATGTCGCTGCCTGAAGTCCCAGACCTGAGAGCTCGCGGTCGCTGGCCCCCTCCGGCAGGGCCGCGCGTGGCCATCGTCGGCTCGCGCCGTCCTTCGCCCTATGGAGAGGCGGTGGCCGAGCAGCTCGGGGCCGACCTCGCGCGTGCAGGGGTGATCGTCGTCAGCGGCCTTGCCCTGGGGATCGACGCGGCGGCCCACAGGGGCGCGCTGTCAGGCGGGGGTATCACCATCGCGGTGATGGGCACCGGCGTGGACATCGTCTACCCGGCTGCCCACAGCCTGCTCGCCGCCGACATCATCGCCGCGGGCGGCGCGCTCGTCAGCCAGTTCCCAGACGGGACGGTCCCTCGCCGCCAGAACTTCCCAGCCCGCAACTGGACCATGGCCGCCCTTTCCGACCTGGTGGTGGTCGTTGAGGCGGCCGAGGGCTCGGGCGCCCTCATCACCGCCGAGGCGGCGCTCCATCTACATAAAGAGGTAATGGCGGTGCCCGGCAGCGTTTTCTCCCCGTTGTCGGTGGGTACACACGGTTTGCTTAGAGACGGGGCGGGGCTAGTTCAGAACGGGAGGGACGTCCTGGCGGCCCTGGGCCTGGGCGGCGAGGTCCTCGACGATCCGCTGAGGGCTCCGAGCCGGCTGGGTTTCGAGCTCCGGCCGGAGCGGGACGGCATCGCGGCGCACCTGTCGGATGTACTGGCCCTGAGCGCCGCCGACATCGCCCGAAAGTTGCACCTTCCGGTCGCCGAGGTGCTCGCCAGGCTCACCGCGCTCGAGCTGGACGGCGCTGTGCGCCGTCAGGCCGCCGGCTACATTCGGGCATTGCGAAAGGGCAAAGAACGAGCGTAGGATTGCCCGCCCAGAAGCCGGTCAGGGAAGAAACATGGCCGCCTGGGTATATAGAGGAGCGAAGTGCCGGAAGGATTGATCATCGTCGAATCGCCCGCTAAGGCGAGGACTTTGAAGCGGTTTTTAGGAGACCGTTTCGACGTTCTTGCCTCGATGGGACACGTCCGCGACCTGCCGAAAAGCGAGCTTGCGATAGACGTCGAAGCCGGCTTCAAGCCGCACTACGAGGTGGTCGAGAGCCGTAAGAAGACCATCGGCGAACTGCGGACCGCCTCCAAGAACGATAGGGAAGTGATCCTCGCCTCCGACCCGGACCGTGAAGGTGAGGCGATCGCCTGGCACCTGGCTGAGGTGCTCAAACTCCGCTCGCCCAAGCGCATCGAGTTCCACGAGATCACGGCCGAGGCCGTTCGCCGGGCCCTTGAGTCCCCGCGCGAGATCGACATGCGCCTGGTCAACGCCCAGCAAGCGCGTCGCGTGGTCGACAGGCTGGTCGGCTACCGCCTGAGCCCGTTCCTCTGGAGCAAGGTGCAGAAGGGGATCGGTGCAGGCCGTGTGTCGTCGGTGGCCCTGAGGCTCGTGGTCGATCGCGAGGAAGAGATCCGCAAGTTCGTCCCGGTCGAGTCCTGGACGATCGACGTCGAGCTCGCCAAGCAGGCAGCGGACCAGCACTTCCTCGCCAGGCTCAACCGACTGAAGGGCGAGGCGGCCGACCCCACGACCGAGGCCAACGGTGAATCCGAGACAACCAAGGCGGACACCAAGCTCGTCGTCCGCAGCGAGGCCGAGGCCCAGGAGATCGTGCGCAAGCTCGAGGGCGCCAGCTACAAGGTCATCGGGGTCGAGAAGAAGCGCAGGACCAAGAGCTCCTACCTGCCCTACATCACCTCGACCTTGCAGCAGGACGCGTCCAGCCGGCTGCGGTTTGCACCGCGGCGGACCATGCGCGTGGCGCAGGACCTTTACGAAGGCATTGAGCTCGGCGACGAGGGATCCACCGGTCTCATCACATACATGCGCACCGACTCGACTCGCATCTCGCCTGAAGCAGAGGCAAAGGTGAAGGGCTGGATCAAGGACAAGCACGGCGAGAAGTACATAGGAGGCCCGCGCACCGGCAAGGTGAGCCCGGGTGCGCAGGATGCGCACGAGGCAGTCAGGCCGACCGACGTCAACCGGACCCCCGAGTCCGTGCGCCAGTACCTCAGCGCTGATCAGCTGAAGCTCTACGAGCTCATCTGGCGCCGCTTCGTCGCGAGCCGTATGGCCCCCGCGGTGTACGACCAGACGCAGGTCGAGATCGAGGGCGGCGAGTACATGTTCCGCGTGACTGGATCCATCCTCGCGTTCGATGGTTTCTACAAGGTCTGGGAGCGCGACGAGAAGGAAGAGCCGGATCTGCCGCAGCTTGCGGAAGGCGAGGACCTCGACTACCACGGCCTCAAGCCCGAGCAGCACTTCACGCAGCCGCCGCCCCGCTACTCCGAAGCGACGCTGATCAAGGAGCTGGAGCAGCGTGGGATCGGAAGGCCTTCGACCTACGCGCCGATCGTCGAGACCATAAAGGACCACGGTTACGTGGAGATCAAAGAGCGGCGCCTACACCCGACCCGCATCGGCGAGGCGGTGAACACGATAATGGTCGGCCACTTCAAGGCCATCTCCGACGACGACTACACGGCGACCCTCGAAAAGCGTCTCGACGAAGTCGAGCACGGCAAGGAGGAGTGGGTGCCCGTGGTGAGCGATTTCTACGGACCGCTGCAGAAGATGCTCACTGAAGCCGAGGAGGCGATGCCGGCGGACACCGACGAGGTGTGCCCGTTGTGCAAGGAAGGCCATCTCGTCCTCAAGGCAAGCCGATTCGGTCCATTCCTCGGCTGCTCGCGCTATCCGAAGTGCAAGTTCCGGCGGGCGCTGACGCCGAACGGCGAGCTGCCCGAGCCGAAGCTGCTCGAGGAACCATGCCCACAGTGCGGCAAGCCTCTGCAGCTGCGAACCGGCCGATACGGCGAGTTCGTCGGCTGCTCCGGCTACCCCGACTGCAAGTACATAAAGAAGGACGCGGCGCAGGCTGAGAAGCTGACGGGCGAAAAGTGCCCGATGTGCGGCGAGGGCAATGTCGTCGAGCGCACAGGGCGATTCGGTCCGTTTGTCGCATGCTCGCGATATCCGGAGTGCAAGTACAGGGCCAACATCGGCAAGGACGGCAAGCCGAAGGAGGGCCCCAAGATGCTGGACGAGCCGTGCCCGATCTGCGGCAAGCCCTTGATGGAGCGGCGAGGCAGGTACGGCATGTTCAAGTCATGCTCCGACTACCCGAAGTGCCCGGGCCCAAAGGGCGTCAAGAAGGTCGAAGCCTAGACACTCGTATACTCAGTAGGCCAGTCGTAGTGACTGAGTTAGCACGCCCGGGGCATGACCCCTGTCCTTCGCGAGAAGGCCGGAAC
>DAIUFK010000096.1:0-6249 GCA_036844615.1 Candidatus Dormiibacterota bacterium
AGCGCATTCGGGCGGCGGCGGAGCGGGCGCGAAAACACGTGCTGCGGACGCCCATGGTTCCGGTGGACGGGGCGCTCCTGAAGCTGGAATGCCTTCAGCCGACAGGGAGCTTCAAGGTGCGAGGCTTCTTCGCCGCCGCCCTGCAGCTGCCGGCGCAGCAGCTGCGGAGGGGGTTGATCACTGTCAGCGCGGGCAACGCGGCCCAGGCCTGCGCCTACGTGGCTAAAACGCTTGGCGTCTCGTGTCGGGTGGTGATGTACGAGACGGCGCCGATTACGAAGATCGAGGGAGTCAAGCGGTGGGGCGCCACCCCGATCCTCATGCCGCGCGATGCGATGCTCGAGTGGCTCGCAAACGAGGGGTGGCGATCCGAGCCGGAATCGTTCATCCACCCGTTCGCGGAACCCGAGGTTATGGCTGGCCACGGCGGGCTCGGCCTCGAGCTGCTGGAGGACGTGCCGGACCTTGCGCGCGTCCTGGTGCCTGTCGGTGGCGGCGGCTTGATCGGTGGCGTCGCCTCAGCGCTCAAGGGCCTGCGCCCCGGAGTCGAGGTCATCGGCGTGCAGTCGGATGGCTATGCGCTCTGGACGCGCAGCCTCGAGGCAGGCGGCCCTGTCGCGATCAAGCCTGAGACGATCGCCGATGGCACCACCGCGCCGTTCGACGCCAGGATGTTCGAGCTCCTGAAGGAGTGCGTCGATCGGTGGCTGACGGTGCCTGAGCCACGCCTGCGCACTGCGATCCCCGAGCTCGCGGTCGCGGCGAAGGTGGTGGCGGAAGGAGCGGGGGCGCTCGCCTACGCGGCGCTTGAACAGCTCGAACCTGGCCCGCCCACCGTGGCAGTCGTGAGCGGGGGGAATATCGCCCCGGAGCTCCTGGTCCAGCTCCTCAGCTGAACGGCGCCCTCGTCATTGCCCACGGTCCGCGCCGGAAGATTGCCACGAGCATCCAGATAAACAGAGTGGCACCAGCCGCACCGAACGCGACCGAGGCCGCTGTCATGCCAACCGGCAGCTTGATAGGGCTCACCACCGAGTTGGCGAAAGCGCTTATCAAAGTGAACGGAAATGACATGGTCTCGAACGCGAGCAGGACCAGCACCGCGTAAAAAACCCAGGTCCATCGCTGCAGCGCGCCGATGATCGCCACCACCGAGATCGCGACACCGATCGCCGCGCCTATCGCAAATCCGACGATCATGAAATTGTTGATGAGGGTCAGCATGTCCGCCGGTGGCGGAGCGGCATTGGGATCGAGCTGGGCCTGCCGCTGGACGAGCTGGTTCATGTAGTCGGCCATCGGTCCCGCGATTACAAATGGGAGGGCGACCACATAGATCGCTCGCACGAGATACCACCCGGCCACCGAGTACGACAGCGGTTTGGTCCAATTGGTTGGAACACGCGAGCTCGGTCGGGGCTGAATTGGGCCGGCAAGGGGAGGAGCGGCCGCGACAGGAACCCAAATCGATCCGTTCCACCGCGACCTGCCCTCCGGCGACAGCGTGGTCACCCACCGCTCACCGTCCCAGTAGTAGTTGCCGTCATCGGACAGCCTCAGATCAGGCAGACAGCACCTCCTCGCATATCCTGAGCGCCTCCTGCACGTCGGCTGCTGTGATCCCGACGTGGGTGACGAAGCGCGCGCGCTGCCGGTCAACCGCCTCACCTAGCAGGCCGCGCGTGCGGCAGCCTTCCTGGAACTCGGCAGCCGTCGGCTTGGCCAAGTCGAAATAGATGAGGTTGGTCTGGACTCTTGACAGGTCGCATGTAACCCCAGGCAGCTCGGCGAGCCCTTCGGCGAGCGTCCGCGCATTGGCGTGGTCCTCGGCAAGCCTGTCGACCATCGTGTCAAGCGCGATCAGTCCGGCCGCAGCAAGCACTCCTGTCTGGCGCATCGCGCCGCCAAGCCGCTTGCGCCACCTACGCGCATGCTCAACGGTTTCCGACGTCCCGCAAAAAAGGCTGCCGGCGGGACAGCCGAGGCCCTTCGACAGACAGAAGGTCACTGTGTCTGCGGGCTCGGCGATATCGGCGACGTCCACGCCGAGGGCCACCGCGGCGTTGAAGATGCGCGCTCCGTCCAGGTGCACGCGGATCCCCTGAGCGTGCGCGGTTGTCGCCGCCTCGCGCAGCGCATCGAGAGGCCACACCACGCCGCCATGGCGGTTGTGCGTGTTCTCCAGGAACACCGCCGCGCTCAGCGCGAAGTGAAAGTCGTCGCGCGGGCGGATCGCGGCTTCGATCTGCTCGGATGACATGACGCCGGCCGCGGTCGTGATCGGCTGGATCTGCACACCTGCGATGGCGGCCGCGCCGGCCGCCTCATATAGATAGACGTGAGACTCGGCGTCGGCGATCACCTCTTCGCCCTGCCGCGCGTTCACGGCAACACCGACCAGGTTGCCCATGGTGCCGCTGGGAAGGAAGACGGAAGCCTCCTTGCCGAGGCGTGCCGCGGCGACCGCCTCGAGCTTTTTCACCGTCGGGTCATCACCCAGCACGTCGTCGCCGAGAGGAGCCGTCGTCATCGCCCGGCGCATCTCGGGCGTCGGCTGGGTGACGGTGTCCGAGCGAAGGTCGATGGCTCCCACGCCCTTAATGTAAGTGTCCCGCTCCGGAGACTCGACCGAAATGCCAGGGGCAGCGCTGCGCGGTGCCCGTGGCCCCCTTCGGGTTCATCCGGCTAGGCGCCCGATATCCGCGTTGCCGGCTGCGCTACTCGCTTACAGGTCTGTCGACATGCGCGCTGCGTTGCTCGCCGGCGCCTTGATCTCGGGCGCCGATCCGGCGACTTTCGGCCGATCCTCCGAAGCGGGACACTTAACCGCGCGTGAAAGCCGATCTCATACTGGCCCGCGGAATCATTCGGACGCTCGGCGGCGCAGGCCTGAAACCGCAGAGCCACCTTGCGGTTGCGGGCGGCAAGGTGATGGCGGTCGGCGGAGCTGAGCTGGCTGGGCTGAAAGGCCCACGGACCCGCGTGGTCGACCTCAAGGGATCGGCGGTGTTGCCCGGCTTCAACGACGCGCACGCGCACGTCGTGTACTACGGGCTCACGCGCTTCGGCGCGGACCTGGGCGGTGCTCGGAGCGTGCTGGAGATAGTGGCTCGCCTACGAGCGCATGGCCGACACCTCAAGAAGGGCGAGTGGCAGCACGGTATGGGCTATCGCGTCGACGAGCTCGCCGAGCTCAGGGCGCCGCATCGGAGCGAGCTCGACCAGGCGACGGGCGACCGGCCGTGCTACATCGACGAGCGCGGCGGCCACTCGCGAGTCGCCAACACCGCGGCCCTCGAGGCGGCAGGCCTCATGGGGCCGGGACAGGACCCGCAGGGCGGACGCATAGTTCGCGACCGCAACGGCCTCCCCAACGGCTCGCTCCTCGAAAGCGCGATGAGGCTGGTCGCCGATGTGCAACCTCCGCCTCCCCTCGACCGCCGCGAGGAGGGCATCCTCAGCGCGCAGCGCCTTTTCCTCTCGAGGGGCATCACATCGGTGGGCGCGGCGGTCAATCGCGGATTCGCCGACGACCTTCGCGCCTACCTTCGGCTGGTCGAGGGCGGCCTCCTCAAGATCCGCGTCAACGAATTTCTCTCCTGGGAGCTGCTGGATGCTGCTTCCGCGATTGGAGTTCGCGCGGGTTTTGGCGGTCCGATCCTGCGCGCGGGGCCGATCAAGGTGTTCGTCGATGGCGGCGCGGAGCGCGTCGCCATGCGCTCGGGAGGCGGCGTGTGGCGCACGACACCTGACGAGCTCCGCGATCTTGTCGCACGCGCGACCGAAGCCGGCCTGCAGGTTGCGGCCCACGCGATCGGCGACGGCGCAATCGCAGCCATGTGCGACGCGGTGGAGGCGGCCGGGGCCGCCGGGCTCCGCCACCGGGTGGAGCACTGCACGATCTGCCCGCCCGACCTGCAGGTCAGGCTGGGCAGGCTGGGGATGGTTGCGGTGATGCAGCCCGCCGCGGCGCGTCTCGGCCGCGTCGCCTCGGCGCTCTTCTTCCCGGCAAGCGATCGCACCCACCTGGCCGCCCATGGCCCGCTCTTGAAGGCAGGGGTTGCGCTCGCGTTCAGCTCGGACCTTCCGGTCACACCAGACCCCAACCCGTGGCCCGGCATCCGCGCCGCGGTCGAGGACCAGGTCAACGGGATCAGCTTGCTGGCGGCTCTGCGCGCGTACACGGCGGGCGGGGCGTTCGCCAGCTTCGAGGAGACCTTCAAGGGGACGCTGGAGCCTGGAATGATCGCCGACCTACAGATCTACGAGGGAGATCCCATCAGCCTGACGACAACGACGTGGGATCAGCTCCGCCCAAGAGGCGTCCTCTTGGGCGGAGTCAAGGTGTACGGGGTTTTCTAGCCGAAAGACTCGCCCATGTCTGGGCGTTCGGGATTCGGGTCCGGCTGCGGTGGAGGCACTGTCGACGGCCGGGTTGTCATCCGAGGAGAGCGCCGGGTCGACACTCGCCTGGGCGCCGCCTTGCCGGCCGGCTTGCGTGCTGCCGGCTTACGTGCTGCCGGCTTACGTGCTGCCGGCTTGCGGGTAGCGGGCTTGCGCCGAGCCGGCCGCGCGGTTGTTTTTGACGCGACCGTACCGGCTGCCAGGTTGCGCACCTGCTTGGTCAAAGCCTCCAGGCGCTTGATCACCTTTTCGAGATCCGCCTGGCGAGCTGTGCGATCAAGCCGAGCCTGCACCTGCTTGATCGCGGTGTGCATTGTCTTCTGGCCCTCCTCCACCGCCCGCTGGATCTGCTTGCGCACGTCCGGCGGCACCCGCCTCTGTGCTTCGCGCAGCGCAGACCTGCCGGCCTTGACTGCTCTTTTCAGGAGCTTCGATCGAGTCGATGCGCGCTTCCTGGCGGCCATGACCCACCTCCATCAAACATGCTTAGACGGTTCGCATAACGCACCGCATTAGAATGGGCCCACCTTGACAGCTGGCCCCGAGCGACACCTTATCAAGAAGTATGCGAACCGCAAGCTTTATGACACGCGCACGAGCAGCTACGTCACGCTCGAGGGCATCGCGAGCCTGGTGCGTGAAGGGCACGAGATCAAGGTTGTCGACCGCGAGACAGGCCAGGATCTGACGCAGGTCACGCTGTCGCAGATCGTCCTTTCGGAAGAGAAACGAAGCCCGGTGCATGGCATCGACGGGAACGCCATTCAAGAGCGCGGCCAGGCTCTGCTCGATTACGTCCGCAAGACGCTCAACGTTCCCTCCGACCTGGTCAACCAGATGGAAAAGCGCAGGGGCGACCTCGAAGGCGTCATCGACGAGGCAATCGAGCGCGCGCTGCGGCGGCTACGCATCCCCAGCCACACCGACATCGACAGGATCAACAAACGTCTCGATCAGCTGTCAGCGCAGTTGAAGCGCGCCGACTCTTCTAAAACCAGAGCGACGCGTCGCCGGTAGGCCGGGGTTACTCGGCCGTCACCCAGGCGTGCCACCTTCAATGCGCCTCCCAACGTTGCGGGGAGACCCCAGGTGAGAGCCCACGAGAGAGGACTTCAGTCCTCTTTCGTACTTAAACGTCTCGATCAGTTGTCGGCGCAGCTGAAGCGCGCGGGCCCCGCGCAACCGGTCAGGGGCCAACGCCGTAAACGAAAGGCCGGGCGCTGACGACAGCTCGGATCACCACGTCGGCCTCGACCCGATAGGTCGCCTGACGCACCCTGCGGTCCGTGCGCATCTGCTGCGTCATCAAATCGGCAGCCTGTGCCAGGCGATTGGCGTCGCCAATTACTGAGATGGTCCACGGCGGTGGCACAGTCGCGCCGCCGATGGTGACGCCCCCCGACGTCTGCTCGATAGGCACACCGACCACCACGCGCCTGTCGTTGACCGCGATTGCCTCGGCTCCACCGACCGCCAGGTTGTTGAGGAGGTCCTGAAGGTCGATGGCCTGAAGGCCGACTGCATTGACGACCACCACGACCCCGGGTCCGTGCACCGGCACAAGCCCTTCGGCGGCGCGAAGGCGATTCGCCTCGTCGGCGAGCACCTGGTCGGCCGCGTTGTCGCTGCCCGACTGGAGCTTGGCCTGCTTCTGGGTCAGGTCGGCAATCTCGGCCTGCAGTGAGTCATTGGCACGGTGGAGGTTGTCAATGAGGAATGCGAGGGAAGCGGTGTCGGCGCCGGCGAAGCTTTTCTCGACCTCCGCCTGGCTGCGGATCTGGACTGTCGCCACGAGCGCGACAAGCAGCGCGATCAGCCAGACACTGATGGCGCGGCCTGAGGCCG
>DAIUFK010000097.1:0-6220 GCA_036844615.1 Candidatus Dormiibacterota bacterium
GTGATCAGGATGATGGCAGTGCCCAGCTCGCGGTTCAGCTGCTTCAAGAGCTGGATCACCTGGGCCTGCACTGTCACATCCAGCGCGGTGGTCGGCTCATCGGCGATGAGAAGCGAAGGCTCGTTGGCGAGACCCATGGCGATCATCGCGCGCTGGCGCATGCCGCCCGAGAACTGATGGGGGTAGTCCTTGATGCGGGTGTCGGCGGCAGGGACCCGAACTCGCTTGAGCAGGGGCACCACTCGTTCAGTGGCCTGGACTGTCGAGAACCTGTCGTGTGCGGTCATCGCCTCCTTGATCTGCGCCCCAACCTTGGTGACAGGGTTCAAAGAGGTCATGGGATCCTGGAAGATCATCGCGACATCGTTCCCGCGGTAGTTGCGGACCTCATCGCCATCCATGTCGACGACGTCGTGGCCCTTGAAGAGAATCTTGCCGCTGACGATCTTGCCGGGTTCCGGAATCAGTCGCAGAATCGACAGGGCGGTCATGGTCTTGCCGCAGCCCGACTCGCCGACGATCGCCACGGTCTCGCCGGCGTCCACGTGCAGGCTGACACCGTCAACCGCACGGACGACACCACGAGAGGTGAAGAACTGCGTCTTCAGGTCCTCTATCTTGAGGATCGGTTCGGCCAAAGTTTCTGCTAGCGACGCATGCGGGGATCGAGCGCGTCGCGCAGCCCGTCACCGACGAAGTTGAAAGCCAGCATGGTCATCGAGAGGGCGACGCAAGGAATGATGACGAGGTACGGATACGAGTCGACGGCTGCGTAGCCTTCAAATACCATGACGCCCCAGCTCGGCTGAGGCGGCCGCAGCCCAACGCCAAGGAAGTCGAGAACCGCCTCGGTGAAGATCGCCGCCGGAATGCCAAAGGTGAGGGTGACGATCACCGGGCCCAACGAGTTCGGAAGCAGGTGCTTGAGGATGATCTTGAACGGGCTCGTACCAGCTGCGTGGGCGGCCTCGACGTATTCCTTTTCCTTGATCGAGAGCACCTGGCCGCGCACCAGGCGCGCAAGCCCTACCCAGGCGACAAATCCGATGGCGAACAGGATGTTGAGGTATGTGGGCCCAAGGGCGGCGACGATGATGAGAACGAACAGAAGGTCGGGAAACGCGTACATGATGTCGGTGAACCGCATCAAAGCGTTATCAATCCAACCCCCGGAGTAGCCTGCCACCAGGCCGATCCCGCCGCCGAGGAACAGCACGATTACCTGCACCAGCACGCCGATCGAAAGGGAAACCTGAGATCCGAACAACGTCTTGGACAGAATGTCTCGCCCAAGGCTGTCTGTACCGAGTAGATGGCGACCGAAGGCGGGGCTTTGATAGGCGTTGACAACGTCCTGGGCGGTCGGGTCAGGGATGATGCCAAAGCGCTGGAGAGCCGGTGCGATGATGGCCAGGACGAGCATCAGGACAACAACCGCCAGGCTGGCAACCGCGAGCCGGTTGCGCCGGAAGCGCCTCCAGGCATCGGTCCACAGGCCGATCTGCTCGGGGACCTCCCATTCCATCTGCTGAGCGACAAGGGCCGGGGCCGCCATTACTCGAGCCTCACACGGGGGTCGATGAAGACATACGCCACGTCGACCACGAGGTTGAGAAGGGCGACGAGGCCCGCATAGAGCACAGTTGTGCCGAGAATCATCGGGTAGTCGCGAGCCTCGATCGACGTCACGTATGCGCGCCCGATGCCAGGCACCTGAAATATGGTTTCGACGATCACGGAGCCCGTGATGAGACCTGCGAACAGCGGCCCAGCTGTCGTAACCACCGGGATTAGCGAGTTCTTCAACACGTGGCGGGTCACGACAAAGCGCTCCTTGAGTCCCTTCGCCCAAGCGGTTCGGACGAAGTCCTGGCGGAGGGAGTCAAGAGTGCTGGATCTTGTGAGGCGGGCCAGGAACGCGATCGGAAGGAAGCTGAGGGTAGCGACCGGCATGATCATGTGCGGGAAATCCTGGGGATACCCACCCGTGGGCAAGAAGAAAGTCTGATTCGTGAATGAGTAAAGGAAGTTCGACAGCAGGAGAATCAAGGCGATTCCAACAACGAAGCTCGGCACCGAGGCTCCGACCGTGGCCAGTCCCACCGCTGCGTAGTCGATAAAGCTGTTCTGGCGTAGTGCGGCGAGCACTCCGAGAGATATGCCAAACATTAGGATGACCACGAAAGAGACCGCACCCAGCTTGAACGTATAAGGCCAGCTGTCAAAAATCAGGCTGTTCACCGACTGCCCCGGGTGCTGGTACGAGTTGCCGAAGTCGAAGTGAAGCACGTTCCACAGGTAAAGGCCGAATTGGGTCCAGATGGGCTTATCGAGCCCGTACTTGATGTTGAGGTTTTGGATGACTGCCGGCGCGAGCTGCCTACCTTCCTTGTCCCACGGGCTCCCCGGCGCAATGTGCGCAAGGAAGAAGGTGATGAAGATGACGAAGAGCAGCACAGGCACCATCCACAGCAGGCGGCGGACGACGTAGAAGCCGAGCGTCCAACCTCGCCCCGACCTCGAGCGCCTGCGAAGAGGGATGAGGGCGCCCCGTGGTGGGGCGCCCTTTACGACTGCCAAATGTTCCTAGCTGTGCTGAGCGATCTGGATGGTGGCCGGGTAGAAGTCGCCCATGTAGTAGTCGATGGGCGTGATGGTTAGGCCCTTCACGTAGGGCTTAACGAGCCACCAGCTGGTGCGCTGGTAGAGAAAGATCAGCGGGGCGTCGGCGACGAGAGTTTTTTCTGCCGTCTCGTAGAAGGCGTCGCGCTTCGTGTTGTCGGACTCGGCGTCCCCACTCTTTGTGGCTGTGTCATAGGTGGAGCTGGTGTAGGCGCTGAAGTTGTTTCCTGCGCCCGTCATCATGATGTCGAACCAGTCCTGCGAGTCAGGGTAGTCGGCGCCCCAGCCGGAGGGACCTCCAAACTGGTACTGCTGCTTGCCCAGACGTGACGACACTGTCTTGCTGTCGGTGCCGTCCAGAACGACGTCTACGCCTAGGTTGCTCTTGAGCTGAGCCTGGACGAACTCGGCGATAAGCTTATTAGTCGGGCTGTTGCTGTTGTAGAGAAACTTGACGCCGTTGATCGACGACAAGGGCACGCCGGAGGCGGTCAGATCTGCCTTGGCCTTGGTCGCGTCGAACACCTGACCCAGGTCGGGCCGGTAGTTGCGCATGCCCTTGGGGATGAGGGTGCCGGCCGGCTGGCCGCGGCCCTGGAACACATTCTTGACGAACGAGTCGCGGTCGATCGCTTCGGCGAACGCGTGGCGCACCTGGACGTTGTCGAACGGTGCCGCCTTGACATTGATGTCAACCCAGAAAACTGTCAGCTCGGGGTTCTTGACGAGCTCGTTGGAGCTCCTGACAGCCGCTGTGTCGGCAACTGGAACCGAGACGAAGTCGAGCTCGCCGCTCTTGTATTTGGCGTAAGCCACTGTCTCGTCCTCGATCTCGTACATGGTGATCTTGGTGATGGTCGGCTTGGGCGCGCTGCCCGAGTACTTGTCGTTCAGGACTAGTGTGATGTGGTCCTTGGTCACGACCTCGGACACCTTGTACTGCCCATTTCCAATCAGGGACTGGGCGGCCCCTGGGGCGACGACGCCCCACTTGTCGGTTCCGCTGGCGTCCTTCCCATACTTTTGGACAATGTCCTTGCGCACGGGAGCTCCCGTCCACAGAGACGCGACCCACTTGAAGTAGCCCGCGGGCGCCTCAAGCGTGATCTGGAAGGTGTTGTCGTCGACCGCCTTCACCCCGAGGGTCTGGACCGCTGCATCGACACCAGCGTCCTTCGGGCTCATGGCGTTGATCTTCGCGGCATTCTTGATCACGTAGTAGTAGGAGGCGTACGGCGCTGCAACGCGGGGGTCCAGGAGGCGCTGATATCCGTATACGAAGTCGGCAGCCTTGACGGGCACGCCGTCGCTCCATGTCGCACCGGCGTGTAGCTTGAACGTGTAAACGGTGCCGGTGCTGTCGATCGAGAAGCTGTCAGCGGCGTCGCCTATGACGTCTGACAAATCCTTATTGGGCTTCATCAGCGGCTCGAAGGTTCTGATACCAATGGCCCCTTCGTAGTTCCACTGCATCAAGTTGGGGTCGAGTGTGCCCGGCTCTTGAGTAAGGTTGAATCGAAGCTCCTGGTTGCTCGCGAGGGTTGTGCCGCCAGTCGAGCCGCCACACGAGACGACTGCGAACAGCGCGACGGTAGCGAGCGCGATGGCTCTAATGCCTGTACCTAACTGCATACGCGTCTTACCTCTCTAGGACATGTCCTGCGGCCTTCTTCCCGGAAGCGCATCGGCGCCGGGGCGAGAGTGCGCCGGCAGCAGGTCTTACTCCACAGCCTCTTCAAAGGCTGAGCCAAATTCTGTTGCTCCCCATTGGCGAGTGTCAAGTATGCCCCACTCCAGCCCCGTGAACACCTGTTCGTGGCGCTCGCCTCGGATCAGCGCGGAGCGATGTAGATCTGCGCCGGAAAAAGCGCCCCAGGCCACTCATCGACAGATGTCGGCGTCGAGCCCTTCACATAGGAGCGGACCAAGCTCCAGTTGACGGTTTGCGCCAGGAAGGCCACCGGGGCATCGCCGACCAGCATCCGCTCGGCTTGCTGATACTCCTGATCACGACGGTCTGACTGAAGGTCCGCTCCTGCGACGCGCACGAAGTTATCGTACTGCTGGTTCTGATACAGGCCGACGTTGTGTGAGCTCGTCATGAGAAACACCTGGTACCAGTCGGCTGGGTCCGGGTAATCGGCGGTCCATCCAAGCGGGCCGGCGATCTGAAAGTTCCCGGTCCCAAGTCGAGAATTGAAGGTGTTGGTGTCGAGCGCCTGCAGCGTGACGGTGATGCCTAGATTGGCCTTTAGCTGGTCTCGCACGAAGGTAGCTGTCGCCTCTTGAAAATCAGATGACTTGTCGTAGGAGAACTTGATGCCAGACAGCTGCTTTGCGCTCACGCCCGAGGCCGCCAGCGTCGCGCGCGCCTGCGCCACGTCGAATTTCTGCGCAGTGCCAAGCCAAGGCGCATATCCGTACATGCCTTTGGGGATGAAAGTTTCGGCAGGCAGCCCCTGGCCCTGGAAGATCTGGGCCACAAAAGCCGTGCGGTCGATTCCCTCCGCTAGCGCCCGCCGCACCTTCGCGTTGTTCAACGGCGCCGAGGTGACGCGAAATACGAGCCAGAAGACTGTCAGTGCCGGCGTCTTGGTCAGCTCGCGGCTCAGGCTCGCGTCACCCGCCACCTCTGCCGCCTGCGCAGGCTGGATGTCGATCTCGTCAATAGCGCCGCTCTTGTACTTGGCAAGAGCCGCGGCTCCGTCGTTGATGATGAGGAAGTTGATCCCCGTCAGCGTCGGGCGTGGTCCCCAGTAGTGAGGGTTGGGAACCACTGTCAGGTGGTCGTTCATGACCATCTCCGTCACCTTGAACGGCCCGTTGGTGAGCAGTGAATCGGGAGTCGCCGCCCACTTGTCTGCCAACCTGCTGACGATGTCCTGCCGGATCGGCGCCCCCGCCGGCATCGCCGCAAGCCAGAGAAACGCGGGGTCTCGATGCGAGAGCGTCACCTGGAACGTGTGATCGTCTGTGGCCTTGAGACCCAGGGTGGCGACCGCTGCGTTCAGCTTCGAAGCGTCACGCTGTGGGTCGAGAACAGAGACCTTGTCGCCGTTCAGGACGTCGGCGGCGAAGAAGGTTTCGCTGGGCGATGCGAGCCGTGGATCAATCAATCGCTGCCACGCGAAGACGAAGTCCTGCGCTCTCACGGGAGTGCCATCCCAGTACTGCGCGGTCGGGCGTAGGTGGAACGCGTAGATGGTTCCGCTGCTTGACATGTCGTAGCTCTGCGCCGCTGCCGCTGCGACTCCAGTCATGTCAGGCGTCGGCTTCATCAGGGGTTCGGAGATCGCGCGCAGCACCGCGGTCTCGTACGGGTACTGCGTCTGGCCCGGGTCGAGCGACGCAGGCTGGTCGTCGAGCTGCACGCGAAGCGTCTGGTCCTTATCAAGCTTCGCCCCACCAGTAAGCGTCGGGGAGCTAGGGCTGCACGAGAGGCCGGCAATCAACATCAGCGTCGCCAGCGCGAGCGCGCGAAGGCGTGAGGGGCTCGAAGACACTCCAGCCATAGTACCCAGCGTCGCCCGTAGGCCTGGCTCTGCCAGGCCGCCCGCCCAATCCCGCTTCCCGACTACCGAGCGCGGCGAGGAGAACT
>DAIUFK010000098.1:0-6136 GCA_036844615.1 Candidatus Dormiibacterota bacterium
AGTTGTCGTCATCGGCGGGACTCGGTTCGTTGGGCGTGCCATCGTTGAGGACCTCGCCGCGGCAGGGCACGAGCTGCTGGTCGTCCATCGCGGGATGCTCGAGCCGGAGGGGATGCCGGAGGCCCAGCACCTTCACACGGAGAGAGCAGAGCTCCTTTCTCACCGCAGCGAGCTGGCTGAGTTTCGCCCCGACGCAGCAATTGATTGCAGGGCGCTGACCCGCGCCGATGCCGAAACCGCAATAGCGGCGCTGCCGGCGGAGATTCGTCTTGTCGTGATCTCGAGCGTCGACGTCTATCGCGCGTTCGGCGCTCTCAACGACGATCTCGAAACTGACCCGGTTCCTCTCGACGAAGGCTCGCCAGTGCGACCAAACCGCTATCCGTACAGGGGCAAGATGGAGGGCATGGACGATTACGACAAGCTCGATGTCGAGGACTCCTACCTGGCTCGCGGCGGGACCTCGCTGCGTTTGCCGATGGTCTACGGCGAACGCGACTACCAGCGCCGCGAGGAGTTCATCCTCCGGCGGGTGCGCGCCGGCCGGACACGGATCCCTGTCGGCGCCGGCATGTGGCTGGCTTGTCGTGGCTACGTCCGCGACCTGGCGCGAGGTGCGCGGCTCGCGCTCGAGTCGTCCACCGCCGCGCGCGAGGTGCTGAATCTCTGTGAGGACCGCACCTTCTCGATGGCAATGTGGAGCCGAATGATCCTCGACGCCGCGGGCTCGGACGCACAGCTGGTTCGCGTCCCCGATGATCTGCTGCCCGAGGACATGACGCCGACCGGCACGATGACACAGCACATCGCGGCCAGCGCGCACAAGGCAAAGGTCATGCTCGGTTGGACCACCACAGATCCGCTCGAGACACTCCGCACGACTGTCGCATGGCATCTGGCCAACCCGCCGGCCGAAGAGAACGCAGACTTCAGCGCCGACGACAGGGCCCTGTCAGGAGAGGTCAGCCAAACCTGATCGACCATCCCGTCCAACGGGAGCGGTTAACCTGATTCGTTACTCATGAGTCGCCGTGGTGGGTTCCGACCATTTGATCCATTCGAACGCGGCGGTCCGTTCGAAGGGGCTCGTGAAATCAGGTTTCCGCGCCCCCCGCGCCGATTCTGGTTCGGCGCCGCGCTATTCGGAATCGCGGTGCTCGTGCTGCTGTTCGCGAGCCCGATCATCTGGATCTTCACCGAGCGCGAATGGTTCGGCGCGCTGGGTTACCAGGACGTGTTCACGACCCAGGTCACCCTGCAGGCGGTTCTCGTCATCGGCAGCTTCGCGATCTCGTTTATCTACATTGCGGCGAACGTAGTCATTGCCCTGCGAGTCCGCTCTGGACCCGCGCTGAGGGCTGTAGGCATCCAGCGCTCGGCCCTGCGCAGCCCCATCGCAGGCATCTCATTCGCCGCGGCCTTCCTCGTCGCGTTGATCCTCTCCGGCGGGGCCTACACGCAGTGGACGAGCCTTGCTCTGTTCCAACATGCGTCGCCGACCGGGTTGACCGACCCCGTCCTCGGCCAGGACTACTCCTTCTATCTCCTGACCCTGCCTTTTCTTCACTCGCTGGCGAACTGGGCGCTTGGGCTCGGGTTCATGTCCACGCTGTTGATCGGAGCGCTCTACGCCTGGCGCGGTGACACCTTCGACCTCAACCTCAACCCGCTGGCGATCGCCCACCTGTCAGCGATGCTCGCAGTTGTTGCCCTGGTGCTCGCCGCGTCGATGTGGCTCGGCCGCTACGACCTCCTGTTTGCCCACAACACCAGCATCGTGTTCGGTGCCGCGTACACCGACGTTTATGCGCGCCTTCCGCTCTACACGTTCCAGGCCGGCGCCAGCGTCGTGCTGGGGGGCGCCCTTTTCGCCAACATGTGGTTGCGGAAACTGAGGGTGCCGCTGATCGGGGCTGGGCTCTGGGTGCTGATGTTGATCATCGGCCAGATCTATCCCGCGGCACTCCAAACGTTTTTCGTGACCCCCAGCGCGCAGTCCTACGAGCTGCCCTACATCACGCGGGAGATCGCCGGCACGCGAGCCGCCTACGGGCTGTCCAACGTTTCAGTCAACAACTTCACCGGCGACCAGCCCGTGAGCAAGCAGGACGTCCAGAACGACCAGGCCACCATCGACAACCTCAGGCTGTGGGACTACGCGCCCCTCAAGGACACCTACGAGCAGCAGCAGACCATTCGCACCTACTACAGCTTCAACGACATCGACATCGACCGCTACAACGTCTCCAGGACTACGGCCGCGTCGCCTTCGTATACATCGCTGGAGATTAGCGCCCGCGAATTTGACTACAACAAGCTTTCAGATGCGGCGAAGAACTGGGTCAACCAGCATCTGACCTACACGCACGGCTACGGCGTCGCCGCCAGCCCCGTCAACGCAGTCGTCGGCGAAGGCCTGCCGGATTACGTCGTCGGCGACCTGCCGCCCAGCGGGCCATTGAAAGTCACCCAACCCGCTATCTACTTCGGTGAGCTGTCCACGATTGACAACTACGCCCTGGCGCCGTCGAACACGCGAGAGTTCGACTTTCCGCAGGGAAACCAGGACGCCTACACAACGTACACGGGCACCCACGGAGTGCCGATGACCGCAGCCAACCGCGCGCTGTGGGCACTGAGGCTTGGCGACTTCAACCTTCTGGTCACGCCTCAGGTCACCGACAAGACCCAGCTGCTCTTCAACCGGAAGATTGTCGGCCGCGCAAGGGAGCTGGCCCCGTTCCTCACCTTCGACCAGGATCCCTACGTGGTGGTGGTCGACGGCCGCCTCTACTGGATACTCGACGCCTACACCACCGGCACGACCTATCCGTATTCGCAGGACAGCACGTTCCAGAGCAACGCGTCGGATGGGGGCTTCGACGTCAACTACGTCCGCAACTCGGTGAAGGTTGTCGTCGACGCGTACGAAGGCACCGCGGACTTCTACGTGATCGACCCCAAGGACCCGATCATCAGGGCCTACCAGGCAACCTTCCCCTCACTGTTCAAGCCCATCGATGCAATGCCGGCGGGACTTCAAGCCCACCTGCGCGTGCCTGAAGACCTCTTCACCACCCAGGTGGGGATCTACGCCACGTATCACATCACCGACCCCAAGGTCTTCTTCGCCCGTGAGGACGTCTGGGCGATCCCGACCGCGCAGAACTCGCCGGGGGCCACCGCCCTGGCCGTTCAGCCCTACTACGTGCTGTTCCGCCTTCCGGGCCAGACGAATCCTGAGTTCCTGCTGATCATGCCGTTCACCCCGCGAGGCAAAAACAACATGGTGTCGTGGATGGCAGCTCGCATGGACGGTGCCCACTATGGCGAGTACGTGTCCTACGTGCTGCCCAAGGACAAGGTCATCTTCGGTCCTCAGCAGGTGGCGAACCGCATCAATGAGAACACCCAGATCTCGAGCGACTTCACCCTTTTCCACCAGGCGGGGTCAGAGGTCCAGCAGGGCAATCTGCTGGTGGTCCCGATCGGCAACTCGTTCCTCTACTTCGAACCGATCTACCTGCGCGCCACCCAGTTGTCGAGCCTTCCCGAGCTGAAGCGGGTGATTCTCGCGGACCAGACCCAGGTCGTCTACACGAACACGCTTCAGCAGGCGATCGATCAGCTCGTCGGCACGAGCACAGGACCACCGTCGACCACGCCGCCGCCGACCATCACCCCCGCAGTGATCGCGCAGATTGCCGACCTGGTGACCCAGGCGAACCTGCACTACGCGAAGGCGTATGCGGCGCTCAAATCAGGAGACCTGACCACTTACGCATCCGAGATGGTCACGGTGGGCAAGCTGCTGCAGCAACTTCAGACGCTGACGGGGAGCGCAAAAGCGACGACCACGCCGAGCCCTTCTCCTTCAGCCAGTCCGTAGCGGGACGAACCGCACAGGGAAGAGCGAGCGGGACGAAAGGTCTCCCTCGTGACGTTCGTAAACGCGCAGGTCCTGCTGCTCGTCCGCGGCACTGCCCAGCGGGATGATCAGGCGGCCCTCGGGCGCAAGCTGTTCGAGCAGCGCCGACGGCAGCTCGGGGGAGGCGCAGGCGACAAGGATGAGGTCGTAGGGAGCTGAAGCTGGCCAGCCGTGGCTGCCGTCGGCGACCGCCACCTCCACGTTGTCGAAGCCGAGGCGCACCAGCGTCTCGGAGGCACGTTCAGCGAGCGCAGGCTCTCGGTCGAGCGTCACCACCTTCCGGCAGAGCCGGCTGAGCACCGCTGCCTGGTAGCCCGAGCCGGTGCCGACCTCGAGGGCGACGTCTCCCGGGCGCGGCTTGAGGGCCTGCGTCATCAAAGCGACGACCAATGGCTGCGAGATGGTCTGCCCGCACTCGATGGCGAGCGCGCGGTTCTCGTACGCATGGCGACGGAGCCTGCGTGAGAGAAATTCCTCGCGCGGGATCGCCGACATCACCTCCAGCACGCGCTCGTCGGTGACGCCGTTGGGCAGTAGCTGCTCGACGACCATCCTCTGCGCCGGTGTGCTCATGGGTTGTGCTCAAGATCGAGAGTACAATTTCAGCGCTTAATTGGCGTCGTCCGCCCCACTTTCCGTCCCACTGAAGTGGCGCCGCCCCGTAAGGCAGCGCTCGCGCCTGGTCAGACGCACGGGTCCGGCTCACGCGCGCGTCGAGTTCGCCCATCCGTCAGAGCAGGAATTCGCGCGCTTCCTCGACTACTACAGGATTCGCTGGGTCTACGAGCCTGTCTCGTTCCCTGTCGCGTGGGAGGGCGAGCGGGTCGCCGAGATGTTCACGCCGGACTTCTACCTGCCCGAACACGACCTTTACATCGAGCTCACCACGATGAAGCAATCGTTGGTGACGCCAAAGAACCGCAAGGTGCGGCTGCTGCGCGAGCTTTACCCCGACGTAAACGTGAGGCTGCTTTATCGCAAGGACTATCAGCAGCTCCTGGCCAAAGCCGGCTACGGAGCCGTCGAGGTCCAGAACCTTCGCAAGCAGGACGTCGGCGCCATCGTCATCTCCCCGCTCGAGCTCGAGACTCGCGTACGCGCGCTCGCGCGGAAGATCACCCGTGACTATCGCGGGCGCTCGATAGTGTTGGTGGGAGTGCTCAAGGGCGTTACCTTCTTTCTGGCCGACCTCGCGCGCCAGATAAAAGTTCCATTCGTCCTCGATTACCTCGACCTCAAGCGCTACGCCGGCGCGCAACCCCGCGAGCGCGTCCGCATCGCGCGCGACATCGACTACCCGATCGAGGGCCGTCATGTCCTCCTGGTGGAAGACATCGTGAACACAGGTCTCACCCTCGACTACGTGCTTTCCGAGCTGCGGCTGCGCAATCCCGCATCAATCGAGGTCGTGACGTTGCTCGACCGCCATGCGCGGCGACTTGTCAAGGTGCCAGTCAGCTACGTGGGCTTTCAGATCCCCAACGACTATGTGGTCGGCTACGGGCTCGACTATCGAGAGCTGTACCGCAACCTTCCTTTCATCTGCACATTGCGATCGAGCCTCTACGAGATCCCCGCCGCCGCGCCAATCAGCGCCTCGGCAGACGAGCCCGCCAAGTAGACGCCGGCGCGCGGCTCGAGCGCCTGCTTGGGTGGATGGCGCGGCAGGATTTCGCCAAGATCAGCGCCGGCGAGCCCAGCCTCCTGCGCCAGGTCGAAGAGATCGTGATCGCAAGCCACCAGCGGATGTACGAGGCGCAGGGCCACCTCGAACCGTGGTCGAAGCCGGTTGCGTACCGCTGGTTGCGGTTCGAGGACCCGGAGCCGGTTGCGAGGCTCCAGGAGGGCCTGAAAGAGCTAAGGCGGAGGGCTTCGGACATCGACCCCGATGCTGTGGAGAAAGTCAGTCAGGAAGCCACAAAAGGCGGCTTTTCGTATTGAGGGAGGGGCTGTGCAGGGGTTGTGGAAAAAGATGCCCCAAGCGACCTTCCTGTTTACCCTGAAGTCCCCTATGCGTTTTTCGGTTTCCACCCCGGCTTGCGCCGGATCTTCCACCTACTCGACGTTCGGTATCCTCAGGTTTACCGTACTCAGCCGCTTGGGGCGTCGCGAAAGTTATCAGCGGATTAAGACGGAGTCAACATAGAAAAAAATCCTCATGCCAGGCAAATGTTTGTGGCTTGACACAGCGCATCGAGACCGACTATT
>DAIUFK010000099.1:0-6053 GCA_036844615.1 Candidatus Dormiibacterota bacterium
TGCATCATCGCCGAGCCATTGAACGAGGCGATGGGCTTCGTCGGCCGCGTCACCCAGGTCAACAAGGAACCGATCACCGCGCTGTTGGGTCGGGGATACATCCCGGTGATCGCCTCGATCGGCCTCGGGTACGACGGCCACGCCTACAACATCAACGCCGACACCGTCGCCGCCGAGCTCGCTGTTTCACTCAAGGCCCACAAGCTCATCCTCCTCACCGATGTTCCTGGCGTGCTGGGTGTGGACGGCAAGGTTGTCGCCGCGCTTTCCAGGGACGACGCACGGCACAGGATCGACTCGGGTGAGGTGACCGGCGGGATGATCCCCAAGCTGGAGGCGGCGCTCCGAGCCCTTGACGGCGTGCCGCTGGCCCACATCGTCGATGGCCGTACGCCGCACGCGCTTTTGCTCGAGCTCTTCACCGAGGCGGGCATCGGCACGATGGTCACGCCCTAGCTCGATGCCTACCACCCCCGAGCTCGCCGAGCAGTACCTCATGCAGACCGGCCGCCGGCTGCCTGTCACTTTCGTCCGCGGCGAGGGCTGCCTTCTTTACGACGAGGAGGGCAAGGAGTACCTCGACTTCGTGGCCGGGATCGCTGTCAACGTCCTCGGTCACTCCCATCCGGACATCGCCAGGGCGCTGACCGGCCAGGCGCGCACTCTGATCCACACCTCCAACCTGTACTTCACGCGCCCGCAGGTCGAGCTCGCGCGACGCCTGGTAGACCTTTCGTTTCCTTCTCGTGTCTTTGTGTGCAACTCGGGAGCGGAAGCGAACGAGGCCGCGATCAAGATCGCTCGCAAGTGGGGCACTAAAAACCGCGACGGCGCCTTCGAGATCATCACCGCCGAGGGCTCCTTCCACGGCCGCACGCTGGCCACGGTCACTGCGGGTGGGCAGCACAAATACTCGGACCCGTTCAAGCCGCTGCCCGATGGTTTTGTGCACGTGCCCTACAACGATCTCGACGCAATCAAAGCTGCAACCACGGAGAAGACCGT
Source organism: Candidatus Dormiibacterota bacterium (assembly GCA_036844615.1). GTDB lineage: Bacteria > Chloroflexota > Dormibacteria > Dormibacterales > Dormibacteraceae > Palsa-872. The sequence continues at coordinate 1,006 of DAIUFK010000099.1, forward strand.
TGCCGTGATGCTCGAGCCGGTAATGGGCGAGATCGGAATCATCCCAGCAGCCAAGGGCTACCTCGAAGGGGTGCGCAAATGGTGCGACGAAAAGGGCTTGCTGCTCATCCTCGACGAGGTCCAGACCGGGATCGGACGCACCGGGAAGTGGTTCGCCTACCAGCACCATGGGATCACCCCTGATCTGATGACGCTCGCGAAAGGTCTCGGCGGTGGCATCCCAATCGGCGCTTGCCTAGCCTCGCCACGCGCGGACGTTTTCGAGCCGGGCGACCATGGATCAACTTTCGGCGGCAACCCGCTGGCGTGCACAGTAGCCCTCTCGGTGCTTGCCGTGATCGAGCGCGACGGCCTTGTCGGCCACGCCGCGGAGATGGGCGAGCTGCTGAACGGAGTCCTTCAAGGGCTCGGTGCGAAAGAGGTGCGGGGGCTCGGGCTCATGCAGGCCGCCGAGTTCGCCGAGCCTCAGGCCAAAGCGTTCCAGAATTCGTGCCTCGAGGCCGGGCTCATCATCAACGCCGTCGACGAGAACTCGATCCGCTTCGTGCCGCCGCTGATCATCACCGCAGAAGAGATCGATCGAGCCCAGGCGACGATGCACAAGGTCCTCGACGTCGGGTGACCGCGACCAAGGGACAGCGCCACCAGGCGATCCTCGCGCTCGTTAATCGAGGCGGCGTGCACACCCAACAGGAGCTGGCCGAGGCCCTCGCGCGACGCGGCCTGCGTGCCACGCAGGCAACGATCTCGCGCGACATCCAGGAGCTTGGGCTGGTCCGCTCGGTAAGCGGCTACCGGAGCTCCGCTGCCCTGGTCCGCGAGCTGGTCCTGTCCGTCGAGTTCATCGAGCCGGTGGCCGTGATCAGGACGCCTCCCGGCACGGCGAATCTTGTCGCGCGGCGCATCGACGAGGCCGCGTTGCCGGGCATCGCCGGCACCGTGGCGGGCGACGACACGATCATCGCCGTGCTCCGAAGGCGGGGGGCGGGCAAGGCGCTCAAAGACCTCCTGGCCCATGTCGAATAAGAAGCTCGTCCTCGCCTACTCGGGCGGTCTTGATACGTCGGTGGCGATCCGGTGGCTCAAGGACAAGGGCTGGGACGTCATCGCGTTCACAGTCGACCTCGGAGAAAAGAAGGACCTCGACGGCATCCAGGCGCGGGCGCTGAAGGTTGGAGCCTCAGCCGCGTATGTCGCCGACGGCCGAATCCCCTTTCTCGAGCTCTTCGTGTGGCCCTCGCTTCAGGCCGGCGCCGTATATGAGAAGGAGTACCCGCTGGCCACTGCGCTCGGCCGGCCCTTGATCGCGGCGATGATGGTCGAGGTCGCGCGCCGCGAAGGGGCCGGCGCTATCGCGCACGGTTGCACCGGCAAAGGCAACGACCAGGTGCGCTTCGACGTCACGACTGCGGCGCTTGCTCCCGAGCTCGAGGTCGTCGCGCCAGTGCGCGAGTGGGGGATGAACCGAGACGACGAGATCGAGTACGCGAACAAGCACGAGATCGAGGTCCCGGCCACCATCCGCTCCCCTTACTCGACCGACGAAAACCTGTGGGGCCGCTCGATCGAAGCCGGCGTGCTCGAGGATCCGTGGGCGGAGCCTCCCGCCGACGTCTATTCGTGGACACGCGACCCGCGGCAGTGCCCCGACGAGCCGGCATACGTCGAGATCGGGTTCAAAGAAGGCCTGCCGGTCTCGCTGGATGGCCAGGCAATCGGAGCCCTGGACCTGGTGACGGCGCTCAACAAGATCGGTGGCGATAACGGTGTCGGCCGCATCGACCACCTCGAGAACCGGCTCATCGGCATCAAGTCTCGCGAGATCTACGAGGCGCCCGCCGCGGTGCTCCTGCTACAGGCTCACCAGGCGCTCGAAGACATCACGCTGCCCAAGGAGGTGGCACGGTTCAAGGACCTGGTCGCGCAGCAATGGGCGCAGATGGTCTACGACGGCCTTTGGTTCAGCCCTCTGCGCGATGCGCTTTACGCGTTCGTGGTCGAGACGCAGCGTCATGTCACCGGTGAGGTGCGCCTGAAATTGTTCAAAGGCTCTTCGCACGTGGTCGGGCGCAAGAGCCCCATGCAGCTGTACCAGCTGTCGCTGGCGACCTATGGCAAAGGCGATGCCTTCGATCAGTCCGCGGCGGCGGGCTTCATCAAGCTGTGGGGGATGGGGGTCCGCACTTCGGCGCAGGTCCAGGGCCGCCTGCACGCTCGCGACCTGGGCAGCCTTTTGGGTGAAGTCAAACGCCTAGGAAAGTAGCCCGGCCGCCGGAAAAATTGTGGGGTGGTCGCTTCGAGCGCCGCCTGCTGGTCGAGCTCGAGCGCTTCTCGTCTTCGCTAGACGCTGATTTCGAGCTCTATCCATTCGACATCGCAGGCAGCATCGCGCACGCGCGCGGGCTCGCGGCCGCCGGGATCATCCCGGCCTCACAGCTCACCGCCATCGAGCGGGGACTGCGCCGTGTCAGCAAAGAGCTCGACGCCCGCTCGTTCGCGTTTCTCGACACCGACGAGGACATCCACTCTGCAGTCGAGCGAAGGCTGACCGAGATCACACCGGCCGGCGCTGCATTGCACGCAGGCAGGTCGCGCAACGATCAGATCGCGCTGGACCTCCGTCTGTACTGCCGCGCGGCCGCCAGCGAGCTGATCGCCGAGATCGCCGCAGTGGTCGAAGCTCTTGGCACACAGGCGGACCGGCACGCCGGCTGGGTCATGCCCGGTTACACGCACCTTCAGCGTGCCCAGCCGGTGACGGTGGGTCATCACCTCCTCGCCCACGCCGAGCCGCTGCTGCGCGATGCCGAGCGCTTCCGCCACGCATACGCGGCGGCGGACGAGATGCCGCTTGGCTCTGGCGCTCTGGCCGGCACCACCCTGCCAGTGCTGCGCAAGGTCGTCGCCAGGGAGCTTGGGCTGCCGCGCCTCACCCCCAACAGCATCGATGCAGTTGCCGATCGCGACTTCGCACTCGACCTCGTTTACGCGTGCACGAGCGCCGCGCTTCATCTGAGCCGCCTCGGGGAGGACGTCGTGCTGTGGGCCAGCGCCGAGTTCGGCTTTGTCCGGCTGGCGGACGAGATCGCGACCGGGTCGAGCTTGATGCCGCAGAAGAAAAACCCGGACATCGCCGAGCTTCTCAGAGGACGTTCGGGGCGTGCGATCGGAAGCCTGGTCGCGCTCGCGACCGTGTTGAAGGGCCTGCCGCTCGCCTACGACCGCGACCTCCAGGAGGACAAGCCCGCGCTGTTTGCTGCCGTCGACAACGCCCTCGACTCCTTGCGTGCGGCCTCGCTGCTCGTGCAGCACCTCGAGTTCGACCGGGCACGATTGGCGGCCGCGGCGGCCGATCCCGGCCTGCTCGCAACCGACGTCGCCGAACAGCTGGTCCGATCGGGCAAACCCTTCCGGAAGGCCCATCAGGAGGTGGGGCGGCAGGTGCGAGCTGGATCCATGAAGGCCCCTTGGGACGCGGAAGCATCACTGTTGAAGCGAGACCTTGCCGGGGCTCCCCACCCAAGGCGGGTGTCGGCCCGGGCCGTCGAGGTTCGGCGCCAGGCGGCAGCGCTGCTTGGATGGAGCCAGGAGCACCCGCCCCCTCTCCCGCGTTAACTCCCCTAGAGTCCTCCTGATGCTGCTCGCCGTTGACGTCGGCAATACGAATGTGACGCTTGCCCTGTTCGACAGCGAACGGTTGGTCGCCGACTGGAGAATCACCTCCCATCACGAGCGCACCGCAGACGAGCTGGCAGTCGAGCTCGGCCAGCTCTTCCACCTGCGAGGCCTAGACGTGGCGGTGGTCGACGGCGTGGTGATCGCAAGCGTCGTCCCAAACCTGAACCCCGCACTGATCGAGGTGTCCAGGCGCTACCTGAAGTGCGACCCCGTGATGGTGGGCCCAGGCACCAAGACCAGCGTGAAGGTGAGGTATGACAACCCGAAGGACGTGGGGGCGGACCGGATCGCGAACGCTCTTGCCGCCTTCACCAAGCACGGCGGTCCGATCGTCGTCATCGATTTCGGCACCGCCGTCACGTACGACGCCATCAATGCCCAGGGCGATTACCTTGGCGGAGCGATAGCCCCGGGCGTGGAGATCTCCCTCGACGCTCTGGTCTCGCACACCGCGATGCTCAGGAGGGTGGAAGCCGTGGCGCCGGACTCCGTGATCGGGCGCAACACCGTGACCTCGATCCAATCGGGGCTGGTCTGGGGGTTCGTCGCCCAGGTCGAGGGGATGGTGCAGCGGATTAAGGCGGAGCTCGGCGGCTCGGCCAAGGTGATTGCGACTGGCGGCCAGGCGGCGCTCGTCGCAGGCCTGACCGAGGTTATCGAAAGCATCGACCCACTCCTTACTCTTGAGGGCTTGCGGCTCATCTACCTCCAGAACTCCGATGGCGGTCCCAGATCGCAATGACCAATGCCCCCGTGTTCAACATCTATCTGCTGGGCAGCTTCGACCATGCCGGTTTGGAAGAGGTGTTGGCTGAGCTCGGGCTGGAAGGGACACGGCTGGAAGACACCACCACCATCGTCTCGCCGGCGCTGATCCTGCTCGGCACCGGGCAGAGTGCCCCCCAGGGCCTCGCGGACATTTCCATAGCGCTTCCGCCTGACGCCTCGCCGGCCGCGCTGCGCCACCTGCTGCACCTGGCGATGGAGAACGCGGCGCTGAAGCAGTCGGTACGGCAGCACGAGGACCGGGCCCGCCGTCAGCACCGTCAGTTCGAGGAGCTCAACCGCATCGGCATTGCGCTGTCGGCGGAACGGGACATCGGCAAGCTGCAGGAGTTCATCCTCACCACGATGCGGCAGCTCACGAATGCAGACGGCGCAAGCCTGTGGCTGAAGACCGTCGGCGACGACGGCCTGCCGAAGCTCTTCCTGGCCTCGAGCCAGAACACCTCGATCGACAACACCTACCAGGCCTTCAAGGTGCCGGTGGACGAGAAAAGCGTGGTCGGCTACACGGTCACGGTCGGCACCAGCCAGATCTACGACGACGCGTACAACCCTCCGCCTGGCAAACCGCAAGGCGGCAAGGG
>DAIUFK010000100.1:0-5698 GCA_036844615.1 Candidatus Dormiibacterota bacterium
GTAAACGCCAGCGTGTACGCGCCCACCCGCGCTTTGATCTGATTCGCGGTAGACGCTTGTCGCGCTGAGGCGGCTGCCGTGACACCAACAAGAAGGGCTGTAGCAGCAGCAATGCGAACCGCCTCGCGAATGATGGTGCTCCTCATGACTCCTCCTTCGCGCTTTGATGGAAGATCTTCACTTCGCCAATCCGGGGTGTGCTGCCATTGCCAGGTGGAGTGCACCGAGGACGCCGGCATGGTCGCCGAGGGCCGGCGGGACGATGAAGTTGTCGATGTTGCCGACCTCGCTGGCGAGCTCGATGTAGCCGCTGATGAGTTCCTTCACCTGCGTCCGGACGATCGGCAGCAGGCTGGGCCTCTTGACCACACCGCCGCCAAGTACAACGCGCTCCGGCGAAAGCGTGAGCACGGCATTCATGATCCCCATCGCGAGGTAGCGCGCCTCGAGCGCCCAGGCGCCCTGATGATCCAGCTGTTCGGCCGGCTTGCCGTAGCGGGCGCGCAGCGCTTCCCCGGAAGCCAGGCCCTCGAGGCAGTCACGATGGAACGGGCAGGAACCGGGGAACGGATCGGCGGCGTGGTCATGCGGGATGAGGATGTGGCCGAACTCGGGATGCATGAGCCCGTGGACGGGTCGGCCATTGAGGACGATGCCGGCACCGATGCCCGTGCCCACCGTCATGTAGATGAAGTTCGACAGCCCCCGAGCGGCGCCCCAGCGCTGCTCGGCAAGCGCTGCCGCGTTCACATCGGTGTCGAACGCAACGGGGACGTCGAGCTCCGCGCGAAGCGCGCCGACGACGTTGGTGTTGCTCCAACCCGGTTTCGCGGTCTTTGTGATCCAGCCGAACGTCTCCGATCCGACTCGCAGATCGACGGGCCCGAAGGAGCCGACGCCGAGGGCGGCAACGCGGACACTGTCGCGCTTGAAGAACTCAACGACGCGACCCAGCGTCTCGGGTGGCGTCGTCGTCGGGATGACCTCGACCTCGGTGAGATCGCCTGGGCCGGTGCCCTTGGCGCACACCCACTTCGTTCCACCGGCCTCGACGCCCCCGAACACGGCTGGATCGGATGCCGCTGGCGCGCAGTCCGGGTCGAGAGGATCGGTGAGTGTGCTCATTGCGTTGGTCGGTGTGTGGATCGCCCAGGAAGCGAGATCGAGGGGAGCCGGGACTTACACCTGGCCCGGCGTTGGTAGAAGGTTGGGGAGCAACAGCCTGAGTGTGTTCTGCTGGATGGACGCGGCCAGAGCCAGCCCGATGATGGTCGCCAGCGCCGTGGCCGATGTGAATACCAGCGAACCCAGCCAGATGAGGGAAACGGTCAAGCTGGCGAGCGGCCTCGACAGCATGACCACGGCGGCGTTCCGGTAGGCGAGGAGCACGCGTGCCTCCGTCTGGGCGAGCAGCAGCGGAGCGACATACAGATGGACTCCGAGCCAGAGGAGCAGGATGAGAGCCCAGACGAAGAACAGCGGCGCGGCGACCGCGTGCAAGCTCGTAGCAGGGTTCGCGGCCTGTGTTGCGTAGAACGCCATGTTCAGCGCGCAGGTGATGGTGATTGCAGCGGCCATCAGCCACGCCCTAAGGCTCACCCTCCAGTACATGCGGAGTCCCTGCCATTGTTCGCCGAAATCCGGGGTGTGACCGCGGGCGAGCTCTCGCGCGAGCGTCTGGAGTCCCATGCATGCCGGATTGGGCAACGCACCGACCAGGAGGGCGATGCCCAGCGGTACCACACTCAGCGAGTGAACAAAGAACGCCACGACGATCGACACCAGGACGATCGGCAGCGACAACAGCATGGCGAGTACGTTGCCGCCGAACGACAGAGCCAGGTGCGAGAAGACCTGATAACAGGATGATCCAACTGCCCGGAGCCCGAGGCGCATCCTAGGGGTGGTAGAGCTCGCAGCTACTCAGGACGGTGCCATACCAGGAGCCGCCACAGACCAGCACGCTTCCGTTCCGCAGCAATAGGGCCGGCGCCGCGGATCGTGCATGAAGCATCGGGGCGGCGGGAGCCCATCGGTTGCTCCGCCCGTCGTAGATCTCGGCCGATCGCAGCACCTGCCGGTTGGCCGCTCCGCCGGCGACCAGGACGCGGCCATCGCGCAGTTCCGCACCACTGGGGGAGTCCCGCCCGGTGGCCATCGCTGCGGCCGAGCTCCAGCGGTACGTCGTCGGATCGAAACGGCTGGTCGAGCTGAAGGTCTGTCCCACCTTATTGACGCCCGTGGCGAGCAGGACATCCCCGTTACGCAGGAAGGCAAGAATCGGATGGGCGAGTACGGCAGGACCTCGAACCTCCGTCCACCTGCCGGCTCTCGGGTCGTACACTTCTGCCCTGCCGCCATACCCGCCGGCAATCAGAATTCGCCCGTCAGGAAGAGCCAGCGCATTCTGCTGCGCATGCGGAGAGAGCGTCGGCGGACCCGCCCTCCATGCCGGCTTGCGCGGATCGAAGATGAGAACACTGCGGGAGATCGCGCCATGGACGATCCCGCCCACCACCAGTACGCGGCCGTCGGGAAGAAGCGTGGCGGAGTGCGAAAACCGAACGTCCGGTAGTGGCACCGTTGAAGCCCATCGGTCGCGAACCGGGTCATAGATCTCGACCGAGCTGAGCGGCTGCAGCTTCTTCCCCAGGCCGCCCACGGCAAGAACACGGCCATCTTTGAGCAGGGTCACCGTGTGGCCGATGCGCTCTTGCCGCATCGCGGCCACGGTCGACCACGTTCCAGCAGCAGTGTGATATCGCTGCACCACACGGGTTGGACGCCCATCCTTCACGACCTCCCCACCCGTCATCAACACATCGCCATTGGCGAGGAGGAGGGCGGCTTGCGACACCTCGGGAACCGGAAGAGAAGCCGCCGCCGTCCAGGAGCCGGCTGGCTTTCGTGGCGTCCGCAAAATCTGGCCGCCTTGATGCGGTCGCGCATCATGGCTCTGCGTGCCGGCGCTGTGTGCAACGAAACGCGCCCCGATCAGGCCAATGAGAACCGCTGCAATGATTAGCAAGCTGGCTTGAGACTTGCCAATCCGGGATAGCACTCGTGCCTGCTCCATTTCAACCGTTCAAGTGCACACGCCGTGCTCAGCCCTTGACGCCGCTCAGAGTGACGCCCTGGATGATCTGTCGCGAGGCGATGAAGTAGATGAACGCGATGGGCGCAATGGCGATCACGGAAGCCGCCATCTGCAGATTGAGATATGAGGTCCCGTAACGGCCCACGAAAGCGTTGAGTGCCAACTCCACGGTCCAGTTATGTGGATCCTGGAGGTAGATCAACGGCCCGAGAAAGTCGTTCCACTTTCCAATGAAGGTCAAGACCATCACGGCGGCGAGCGCGGGCCGGAGCTCAGGCAGGATGATCTTCCAGAAGATCCGTAGCGGCCCGGCGCCATCGACCATGGCCGCCTCGTCCAGTGTGTATGGAATCCCTCTGATGAACTGACGCAGCAGAAAGATGAAGATCGGCGAGCCGAAGAATGCAGGCACGATCTGAGGCAGGAACTGGAAGAGGTTGTGGTAGCCGAAGAGCGAGCCGCCACTGCCCCAGTGGAAGAAGTTGATGAATAGGGCGTACTGAGGGATCATCATGACCGCGTACGGGATCATCATGGTGCTGATGATCACGGCGAAAAAGGCTTCGCGTCCGAAGAAGCGGAAGCGGGCGAAGCCATACGCGATCAGCGCGCTGGAGATCACCGTCCCGAGCGTGACCAGCCCCGCGAGGACGACGCTGTTGATCAGGAAGGTGCTCATGGGGTACGGCAGGTAGTTCCACATGGTCGAGTAGTTGGACCACTGCCACGGGCTCTTGGGCACCAAGGTGACGTTTGCCCCTGCGTCCACGGCGGTGCGGAGCGAGTTCTCGACCATCCAGTACAGCGGGAACAACGAGACGATCGAGATGAGCACGACAACGACGTAGGCCGCCAGCTTGGAGCCGAAGCCACGCGCAGGCAGCACCCGGCGACCGCGGGGCGGTTTCGGTACTCCGTCAGAAAGTGCCGCCGCCGGGACTCGTCCGGTGTACTCGAGTTCGGTGCTCATCAGCGACGGTCATCCTGATAGAACACCCACCGCTTCTGGCCGAGGAAGTTCAGCGCCGTGAAGATGAGGATGAGGGCAAACAGACCGAAGGCCATAGCGGTTGCCAGTCCCATATGGAAATAGTCGAAGCCTTCGACGTAGACGTACCAGAAGGTCGTCAGAAGCGATTGCCGAGGACCCCCAGTGGCGGCCGCGCCACCGGCGAAGATCACCAGCTTGGTGAACTCCTGGAATCCCCCGATGAGCCCGGTGACGACGTTGAAGAAGATGGCAGGGGTCAGGAGGGGCAGTGTGATGTACCGGAATTTGGACCAGCTGGTAGTACCATCGACCGCGCCGGCTTCATAGAGTCCCCTGTCGATGCCCTGAAGGCCGGCCAGGTAGATCAGGAGTGTCTGCCCGACACCCCAGGCCGAAACCAGGATGACGGCCGGCATGGTCAGCCTCGGATTATTGAGCCAGTCGACTGGGTTGCAGGTGACCTGGGTGGTGTCGCACTGAGCGCCGACCTTCGTGAGTACCCAGCTGACGAGTCCGGTTCCCGGGAACAGGATCAGCCTGAAGACGAGAACGACCGCAACCGCCGGCAGGATTGCCGGCATGTAGAAGATCGTCCGGAAAAAGTTCAAACCGATCAGCTTCTGGTTGAGCAGCAGGGCCATGGGCAGCGCAACCAAATTGACCACAGCGACACTGCCAACCGCGTAGTAGATCGTGTTGAACACCGAGTGCCAGTACACGTGGTCGGTGAGAAAGGTCTCGTAGTTCTTGAGCCCGATGGTGTGGGCCTTCCAGAAGGGTCCGGAGATCGGCGCCCAGTTGGTGAAGCTGATGTAGACCGACATCGCCAGCGGGACCGCCGCAAAGACGAGAAACCCGACCAGCCAAATAGAGGTCAGACCGATTCCCCAGCGCGACTCGCGAGACCGCGACCACCAGCGCGCCCAGCCGCTCTTCCGCGGCGCTGTCCCTACCGCCGACATGCGCTATCTCCTCCCAATCTATCGGCTGTGTCACGCGTCGCTCGAAGTGCCGAGCGGGCGGGCAGGCACCCCACCGGCTGTGATGCCGGTGGGGTGCCGGGGACCGCCCGTACGGAGAGCAATTACTACGGCTTGCCCAATAGCCCCTGGCTGGTGACGTCGGCGCAGGCTTTTGATGTCACCTGCTGAACGGTCGCCTGGCCCTGCCAGAAGGGCTGCAGGTCGGTGCTGATCACGTTCCAGAATTTGTCGTACTGTGGCACCAGCTTCGGGTAACGGCCGGTCTTGTTGCTCTTCCTGATCGTGGCCAGGAGCGGCGCGCCGTACTCGCTTACAATGGCCTTGTTGCTCCAGAGCGCCTTCGCTCCCGGCATGTCGACGCCGTAGGCGCCGGTCATCACCGCGCCGATGCCGACGCTATCGAAGCGAGCCAGCCAGAATGCCGCACTCTTGTGACGGGAGTTCTTGGCGATCACCAGTCCGGTCGAGGCCATCACCGCCTGGCGAGACTTCGGCCCTTGCGGCGTCAGAACCGCGCCCCAATCGAAGTTGATCTGCGGCTGGCCGCCCGGCTTCTTGCCGAAGGCATAGTCGAGCGCCCACGGACCCATGAACGCCATGGCATAGCGTTCCTTCTGGAACCCGCCG
>DAIUFK010000101.1:0-5631 GCA_036844615.1 Candidatus Dormiibacterota bacterium
TCGCGCCGTCCATCTGGGCGGCGCCGGTGATCATGTTCTTGATGTAGTCCTGGTGACCCGGGCAGTCGACGTGCGCGTAATGGCGCTTGGTGGTCTCGTACTCGACGTGAGTGATCGAGATTGTGATGCCACGAGCCTTCTCTTCAGGAGCCTTGTCGATCTGGTCAAAGGCCTTGAACTCGGCCAGGCCCTTCTCGGAAAGGACTTTCGTGATGGCAGCCGTCAGCGTCGTCTTGCCATGGTCGATGTGACCGATGGTCCCGACGTTCAGGTGCGGCTTGGTCCGCTCGAACTTCTTCTTCGCCACAGTTTCCTCCTAACTAACTTCGCGACGTGGTACGGCGGCCGACAGCTTCGGCCAGGTTTCCGGGCATCTCTGCGTAGTGACTGAACTCCATCGAATAGGTCGCCCGCCCCGAGGTCATAGACCGAAGTTCGGTAGCGTAACCGAACATCTCGGCAAGGGGTACGTTCGCTTTGACGTTCTGCGATGTCCCGCGTCCCTCCATGCCGAGAATGTGACCGCGGCGCGAGGAAAGGTCGCCCATCACGTCGCCGAGGTGCTCCTCGGGCATGACAACGTCGACCTTCATGATCGGCTCGAGCAGGTAAGGCTGAGCCTTGTGCATCGCGTCCTTGACGGCCATCGAGCCGGCGATGTGGAACGACATCTCGCTCGAGTCGACGGCGTGGTAGGAGCCATCGACCAGGGTGACGATGATGTCAACCACGGGGTAGCCGCCGACCACGCCGGACTGGAGGGCCTCCCTGATTCCCTTCTCGACCGCGGGAATGTACTCGCGTGGGATACGTCCCTGGGTGATCTTGTCCTCGAAGACGAAGCCCGTCCCTGTCTCGCCCGGACGAGCGTCCACCTCGGCGTGGCCGAACTGGCCCTTGCCGCCCGACTGGCGGATAAAGCGCCCAACCCCGTGCGCGGGCCTCTTGATCGCCTCTTTGTAGGCGACCTGCGGCTTGCCCTGGTTGGCGTCAACTTTGAACTCGCGCATGAGGCGGTCGATGATGATCTCGAGGTGCAGCTCGCCCATGCCGGCGATGATCGTCTGTCCCGTCTCATCGTCGGTATGGACCTTGAACGTCGGGTCCTCTTCCGTGAGGCGCTGCAGGCCGATGCCGAGCTTGTCCTGGTCGACCTTGGTCTTGGGCTCGATCGCGACCGAGATCACGGGCTCGGGGAACGTGATCGACTCCAGCAGGATGGGGTGGCTCTCGTCTGACAGCGTGTCGCCCGTGGTCGTGTACTTCAAGCCGACCGCGGCGGCGATGTCTCCTGTGAACACCTCGTCGACGTCCTCGCGGCGGATGGCGTGCATCCGCAGGATGCGGCCGATCCGCTCCTTACGCCCGTTGGAGGCGTTGAGCACGCCAGAACCGGCCTTCAGCCGGCCTGAGTAGACGCGGAAGAACGTGAGCTTGCCGACGCCCTGTGGGTCCATCTGGATCTTGAAGGCAAGGGCGGAGAAGGGCTCGTTGTCGTCGTGCTCCCGCACCACGAGCGCACCGGTCTTGGGGTCGGTGCCCTCGACCGCAGGCACGTCAGCAGGCGACGGCAGGTAGTCGATCACCGCGTCGAGGATCGGCTGAACGCCACGGTTGCGCAGGGCGGCTCCGCACAGCACCGGCACCAGAATCCCGGCAACTGTGCCCTTGCGCAGGGCTGCCATGATCTGTTCCTCGGTCGGCTCCTTCTCCTCAAGGTACAGGTGCATGATCGCGTCGTCGAAATCGGCCACCGCCTCGATGAGGTCGTGGCGGTGCTGCTTGATCAGCTCTCCCATGCCGTCGGGGATGTCCAGGGATTCGGTGTTGGTGGTGCCCAGGTCGTCCGTGTAGACGATCGCCTGCTTGGTGAGCAGGTCGACGTACCCGATGAACTCGTCCTCGGCGCCAATCGGCAGCTGGATGGGCACAGCCCTGGCTCCGAGCCGCGTGCGGATGGAGTTCAACGAGCCATAGAAGTCCGCTCCAATGCGGTCCATCTTGTTGATGAAGGCGATGCGCGGCACGCCGTAGCGGTCGGCCTGGCGCCAGACAGTCTCGGATTGCGGCTCCACGCCGGCGACAGCGTCGAAAACGGCGACCGCGCCGTCCAGGACGCGCAGGCTGCGCTCCACCTCGACAGTGAAGTCCACGTGTCCGGGTGTGTCTATGATGTTGATCGTGTGGTCGCGCCACATGGCGGTGGTCGCGGCAGACGTGATCGTGATCCCGCGCTCCTTCTCCTGGACCATCCAGTCCATGGTTGAAGCGCCCTCGTGCACCTCGCCCATCTTGTGGATACGGCCCGCATAGAAAAGGATGCGCTCGGTCGTCGTCGTCTTGCCCGCATCGATGTGGGCCATGATCCCGATGTTCCGAGTGTTCTCGATCGATACCGGACGCTCCGTCATCTTGAGTGCCAAGCTCATCTCTCTTAACTAGTACCGGAAATGGGAGAAAGCCTTGTTGCTTTCCGCCATCCGGTGGGTTTCTTCTTTGCGCTTGACCGCCCCGCCAGTGTTCTGGGAGGCGTCAAGGATCTCGAACGCAAGCTTCTCGGACATGCTCTTCCCGCCACGCTGCCTCGCGAAACGCACGATCCACCTGCGGGCGAGCGCCAGCCGGCGCTCGGGCCTGATTTCGACAGGGACCTGGTAGGTGGCACCGCCGACGCGCCGGGGCTTCACCTCGAGCAGCGGGGTGGCGTTGCGAAGGGCTGACTCGAACACCTCGATCGGCTCCTTCTTGGCCTGCTTGCTGGCGCGGGAGAGTGCCTCATAAACGACCTTTTCGGCAGTCGAGCGCTTGCCCTTGCTCATGACCACGTTCACGAACTTGGCGATCGCCTCCGACTGGTACACCGGATCGGGCGCGATGACACGCTTGACAGGACGGCTGCGGCGAGGCATCTAGGCTGCCTTGCTCTTTTCCCGCTTGGCGCCGTACTTCGATCGGGCCTTCTTGCGGTTCTTGGTGCCGGCTGTGTCGAGGGTGCCGCGGATGATGTGGTAGCGCACGCCTGGCAGGTCCTTGACCTTTCCACCCCGGATGAGCACCACCGAGTGCTCCTGGAGGTTGTGTCCGATGCCGGGAATGTATGCAGTCACCTCGATGCCGGTGGTCAGCCTCACGCGGGCGACCTTCCGGAGGGCGGAGTTCGGCTTCTTGGGCGTCTGGGTGTAGACGCGCACGCAGACTCCCCGCCGCTGCGGTGAGCCCTTCAGTGCCGGCGCCTTAGACTTCGTTCTGGCCGCCTTACGTCCGGTGCGGACCAGCTGCTGGGTTGTGGGCAAATGCGTCTCCGAATTACGGTTCAAATCCCATGCGGCAATAGCCGATTGGGCGACAAACGATGAGTATACCCAAAAGCCGAGAGACCCTATCCACCCCGAAGCGCGGTCACTACTTCGACCCGGTGCCCGAAACCGAATCGAAGCCGCGTACCTTGCGCCTGCGCGCGGGCGACCTCGAGGTCGAGCTCAAGGCCGACCGGGGGGTCTTCGGCTCCCGGGCGATCGACCTCGGAACGCTCACGCTGCTCAAAGAGGCCCCTCTCCCACCGCCGGAAGGTGACCTGCTGGACCTTGGGAGCGGCTACGGCCCAATTGCAATCGCGCTTGCGCGCCGCTCTCCGGCGGCGAAGGTCTGGGCGGTTGACGTCAACGAGAGGGCGCTCCAGCTGACCCGCGACAACGCCGCCGCCGCCAAGACCCCCAATGTCTTCGCCTGCCTCCCTGACGAGGTGCCCGCCGAGGTCAGGTTCGCGGCGATCTATTCGAACCCGCCGGTCAGGGTCGGCAAGGCACCGCTCCACGAGCTGCTGCTTCGCTGGCTGCCGCGGCTGGCGCCGGATGCAAGCGCCTTCCTGGTCGTCCAGCGCAACCTGGGTGCCGACTCGCTGGCGACATGGTTGTCAGCCGAGCGCTGGCAGGTTCAGCGGATCAAGTCCAAGAAGGGCTACCGGATCCTGGAGGTCAAGCCGCCCCAGTCGTCTTAACAAGCAGGGTTGGCCCAACTGGCGTCCCCACTTAGCGTTTCCCGCGGTGCGTCGATTGGGGGCATTCAGTAAGTCCCAACCTGGTCGCCGCTTTGCGCGCAGGGACCGAGGCTGGCGGAGGAAGGAGGGCCCGCCGGGCCTATGCCTGCCCGGCGAAGTGGCAGGCGGCCAGCTGGTCTCGGTGGCCGTGCGGCTCGAGCTCGGGCTCCTGCTCGGAGCAGATGCCTGGCGCGCGGGCGATGGGACAGCGGGTGTGGAAGCGACAGCCCGACGGCGGATTAACCGGGGATGGGATCTCGCCGGCGAGCAGGATCGGCTCTCGATCGCGCTCCACTGCGGGGTCCGGAACCGGGATCGAGCTGAGGAGCGCCTTCGTATAGGGGTGCTGGTAATGCTCGTAGATATCGACGCGGTTCGCTACCTCAACGACCTTGCCGAGGTACATGACCGCGATCCGATCGGAGAGATGCCGCACCACGGCCAGGTCGTGGGCAATGAAGAGGTACGTGAGCTTGAACTCGCGCTGGAGGTCCTGGAGGAGGTTGATGATCTGGGCCTGAATGGAAACGTCAAGCGCCGAAACCGGCTCGTCGCACACGATGAAGGAAGGGCTTACCGACAGCGCCCTGGCGATCCCGATGCGCTGGCGCTGGCCACCCGAGAACTCGTGCGGGTAGCGATTCGTAAACCCCGGGTTGAGACCGACCAGCCGCAACAGCTCCTGCACCCTCGTCCGGCGCTCCTTGCCACGGGCGAGGTTGAAGGCGTCAAGCGGCTCGGCGATGATGTCGCCGACCGTCATGCGGGGGTCGAGCGAGGCAAAGGGGTCCTGGAAGATGACCTGCATCTGCCTCCGTACCTTTCGCAGGCGGCCGGCCCCGAGCTTGCCGAGGTCCTGCCCTTCAAAAGTGATGCGCCCGCTGGTGACCGGCTGTAGCGCAGTGATCAGGCGAGCGAGGGTCGACTTCCCGCAGCCCGACTCGCCGACCAACCCGAGGGTCTCGCCCCGCCGGATAGTGAGGTTGACACCCGCCACCGCCTGGACGACTCCGCCGTTTGCGGCTGGATAGTGCTTGACGACGTCCTCAACACGAACGATGTCGCGCGAGTCCCCCGTCTGAACAACGGGTGAGGTCTCCGCCGCCATCAGGCGCGCGCGTCTGTGCGCATGCGCTTCTTGATCTCCGCAGCGACGTCGAACGCCACCTCGCTCGACTGGGCGGCCTCGCGCGTTTCCTCCGACACTGTGCTCATCATCACCCAACAGCGCGCGCGCTGACCGGGGGCAACCTCTTCGAGCTCCGGCTCATCCTTCATGCAGCGGTCGATCTTAAACAGGCACCGCGGATGGAACTTGCACCCCGGCGGCATGCGCACAAGGTCCGGCGGCATACCGCGAATGGACACGAGGCGGCCCTTGCGCGCCTCGTCCACCCGTGGCACTGAACGAAGGAGCGACCACGTGTAAGGGTGCTCGGGCTTGGCAAATATGCGCTCGACGGGCCCCTCCTCCACCACGCGCCCGGCGTACATGACGATCACGCGCGAGCACATGCTGGCGACCAGGGCGGTGTTGTGAGTGATCAGGATGATGGCAGTGCCCAGCTCGCGGTTCAGCTGCTTCAAGAGCTGGA
>DAIUFK010000102.1:0-5387 GCA_036844615.1 Candidatus Dormiibacterota bacterium
CTCGAGCGCATGGCGCTCAACCACATGGTCGCCGACATGATCGCGATCATCGGCACCGCCGACGCCGTGCTTGGCGACGTCGACAGGTGAAGGACCCCATGGAATCCGCACCCCGCCACCGCGATTTCACGGGGACCCCCCAATGAGCGCGCTGTCGAGCCACCTGCTCGAGGAGATCAAGGCGCTGCCGGCGAAGTACCCGCAGCCGCGGTCGGCGGTCATGCCCGCGCTCGACCTCGCGCAGGAGGAGGTCGGGCATCTCACGCCCGAGGTGATGAGCGAGGTGGCGAGTGCGCTGCAGCTCGACCCCGGGTACGTCGAGGGCGTCGCCACCTTCTACACGCTGTTCCACCTCCAGCCCACCGGCAAGCACACCTTCTACGTCTGCACCAACCTGAGCTGCACCCTGCGCGGGGCCGAACAGATCGTCGACAGGCTCCAGGACGCGATAGGGGTCAGCGAGGCCGGCCAGGTGTCAAAGGACGGACTCTTCTCGTACGAAGAGGTCGAGTGCCTGGGCGCCTGCGAATACGCGCCTGTATGCAGGCTCGACCACCGCTATGAGGTCGACCTCACGCGCGCGAAGGTCGACTCGCTGGTGAACGACAGGCGCCTGCTGCGAAAGCACATAAAGGTCGCGCGCGCTTCCGACGAGCCCGCGGAGCCGCCTGCGAAAAAGAAGCCGGTGCCGAAGACGAGGAAGAAGAGTGTCTGAGAAAAGAGGGACAGTTGGCGGGCCTGTGCTGACTGAGTGGTTCGGCCGCGCGAACCTCCAAAAGCTCGCCGTCTACGAAGGCCTTGGCGGATACGAGGCGCTGCGCAAAGTAGTGACGGGGATGACCGCCGCGCAGGTGATCGACGAGGTCAAAGCGTCAGGGCTGCGCGGCCGCGGCGGCGCCGATTTCCCCACCGCTACCAAGTGGTCTTTCGTGCCCAAGGACCACCCAGGACCCAAGTACATAGTCGTCAACGCCGACGAATCGGAGCCCGGTAGCGCCAAGGACCGCTACCTGATGGAGAACTCGCCGCATGCGCTGGTCGAGGGCGCGGCGATCGCCAGCTTCGCCATCGGCGGACACCAGGCGTGGATCTACATCCGCGGCGAATACGACCTGCCTTTCGAGATGCTCCGGGACGCGATCGCCGAGGCCACCGCGAAGGGCTACCTGGGCGAGCACCCCTTCGGCTCCGACTATCCCCTCGACGTGCGCCTCTACCGAGGTCACGGAGCGTACATCTGCGGTGAAGAGACGGCGCTGCTCGAATCCCTCGAGGGAAAACGCGCCCAGCCTCGTTCCCGCCCCCCTTTCCCCGCGATCAAGGGAGCCTGGGGCCAGCCGACCGCAGTCAACAACGTGGAAACGCTGTCGACCGTCCCCTGGATCATTCGTCACGGCGGCCCTGAATACGCCAAGCGCGGCACCGAGAAGGCGAAGGGCACGCGCATCGTGACTGTGAGCGGCGACGTCCAGAAGCCCGGCAACTACGAGATCGAGATCGGCGTCACCTACCGCCACATCATCGAGGAGCTGGCCGGCGGCGCTTTTCCCGGTAGGAAGATCAAGGTGTTCTGGCCCGGCGGCTCGTCGGCGAAGGTCCTCCCCGGCTCCATGCTCGACACCTCCACCGACCTTGACGGCCTCAAAGCGCTGGGGACGATGGGCGGTTCGGGCGGGATCATCGTCATGGACGACTCGCACTGCGTGGTCAAGGCTGCTGCCCGACTGCTCCGCTTCTACGCGCACGAGTCTTGCGGAAAGTGCACGCCGTGCAGAGTCGGCAGCAACTGGGCAGTCCGCACCTACGAGCGAATCCTCGCCAACGAAGGTTCCGGGATCGAACTTGCCCTCCTCGACCGCGTCCAGCAGGGCCTCCAGGGCGGGCGCTGCCTGTGCGGGCTGGGCGATGCGGCAGGCTGGGTCATCCAATCGACGATGGCGCACTTCCGCAACGAGTACGAGGAGCACTGCCTCCACCAGACATGCTCGGTGGAGAAGGCGTTGGTTCATGTCTGACGTGCGTTCAGCAAGTCCCAACCTGGACGCGCCTGCGCGCAAGATGGTCAACCTGACCATCGACGGCCATGCCATGACGGTGCCGGACGGCACGCTTGTCGTCGAGGCGGCAAAGCTGCTCGGGATCGAGATCCCGGTCTTCTGCTACCACCACAAGCTGGAGCCTGTTGGCGCGTGCCGGATGTGCCTCGTCGAGATCGCGCCAGGTCCTCCTGTCGCGCAGGCAGCGTGCATTCGCCCAGTCGCTGAGGGCATGGTCGTCAAGACGCAGACCGGCATGGCGGTCCAGGCGCGCGCGGACGTCCTCGAGTTCGAGCTCGTCAACCATCCCCTCGACTGCCCCGTCTGCGACAAGGGTGGCGAGTGCCCGCTGCAGGACTTCACCTTCCGGCATGGCTATCCGACGAGCCGGATCGACGGACCGCGCCTCCACTTCAAGAAACCGATACCGCTGTCCGAGAACATCGCCCTCGACCGCGAGCGATGCGTGCTCTGCTACCGCTGCACTCGCTACTACGACGAGGTGGCGTGGGAGCAGGAGCTGACTGTCGCCCAGCGAGGCGTGCACTCGGTGATCGCGAGCCAGTTCGATCGCCCACTCACCTCGAATTTCAGCGGCAACATCATCGACCTGTGTCCCGTCGGCGCCCTGACGTCGCGCGTCTGGCGCTTCGAGTCCCGACCGTGGGACATGCAGCACACGGAGAGCATCTGCTCGAAGTGCGCCGTGGGTTGCAACGTGACGATGTGGCAACGCCGCGGCCAGCTGGTGCGCATCACCTCGCGGGAGAACGACGACATCGACGAGGGCTGGATCTGCGATCGCGGCAGGTTCGACTACACGGACGTCAACGACCCCGCGCGCCTCCGCCTCCCCCACATCCGCGGCGTCAAGGCGACGTGGGCCGAGGCCCTCACCGCCGTGGCCGACGGCATCAAGGGCAAGGGTTCGAAACTCGGCATCTCATTGCCGCAGGACCTGACCAATGAGGAGGGCTTCCTGTTCCGCCGCCTGCTCGAGGGGCCGCTTCGCGGGGCCAAGGTCAAGATGCACGGCCGCACCGCGCTGCCGGCGCCGTCTGGCAACCAGCTGATGATCAAGGACATCGATGACGCGCGAGTGATCGTCATCGTCGCGTCGGATATCGAGAACGACTCGCCGATCGTCAACCTGCGCGTCAAGAAGGCGGTCTCCAAACGCGGCGCGAAGCTCATCGTCATCCACCCCGATGGGGTCGACCTCGACCGCCACCACCGCACTGTCCACATCCGTAACAAGGCCGGAGAGGCCGCGGCCGAGGTGCGAAAGCTCGCCGACCACGAGACCCTCCTTGAGGCGCTGCGCGAGCTCGGCGGCCCTGTCGCGATCCTTTATGGCGACGGACGCGGCAGCGAGGACGCCGCCGACCTGGTGGCCGCGTGCGCTGAGCTGGCGGGTAAGGTCGGGGCCAAGCTCATGCCCCTCTACCGCGGCACCAACGAGCGGGGCGCCCTCGAGCTCGGCGTCGCCGGCTGGGATTCGTTGGAGGGTGTCGAGGCGCTGCTCAGCTGGGGCCCGCCGCCGACTGCAGGTGTTCCTGCCAGCGTCAAATTTGTCGCCGCCTGGGATCACCTGCCGCGGCCCGAGAACCAGGACGCAGCAGTCGTCCTTCCGGCGACCTCTTTCGCCGAGCGCCAGGGCAGCTACACGAACCTGGAGGGCCGAGTCCAGTTCCTGCGGCCTGCGGTGGCGGCGGAAGCTCCCCTGAAGGAGTCGTGGGAGGTGCTTTGCGAGCTCGGTGTCGCGCTTGGTCTCAACCTCGCCTACGCAGGGATCTTCCCGATCCAGCGCGAGGTCGCTCGCGAGATCCCCGCGCTCGCTGCGCTTGCGCAGCCGCCCAGCCCCGACCCTGAGCCGGCGCGAGTGCTCGTCGGGCCTGCCCACCCGTGAACCAGATCTACAACGACCCGATAGGCCACTGGGTCGTCGTCACCGTCGCGATCGCGATAGTGCTGTTCACGGTATTGACGGCGACCGCCTACACGGTTTGGTTCGAGCGCGTGGCGCTCGGCAGGATCCAGAGGCGGCCAGGTCCGAACCGCGTCGGTCCTTTTGGGCTGCTGCAGCTCGCGGCCGACGGGGTGAAGCTCGCATTCAAAGAGAGCTTCGTCCCCGCCAAGACCGACAAGGTGATCTACGTAATCGCGCCGACCATCGCCGTGGCTGCCGCCTTCCTTTCGTGGGCGGTGATCCCGATAGGCATCTGGTACAACGTCCAGTACTGGATCGCCGACATCAACATCGGCGTTCTGCTGATCTTCGCGCTGAGCTCGCTCAACGTCTACGCGATAGTGCTGGGCGGCTACGCCTCCAACAACAAGTACTCGTTGCTCGGTGGTTTGCGCGCCGCGGCTCAGCTCATCAGCTACGAGATGGCTCTCGGCCTGTCGCTGGTGCCGACCTTCATGATCGTGGGCTCGCTGAGCTTGCGCGACATCGTCGAGTACACAGTCCACTGGGGGCCTTACACCGGGCCACTTCCACTCATTCTCCTCACCCCCGTCGGTTTCCTCATCTACCTCACCGCGGCGGTGGCCGAGACCAACCGGGCGCCGTTCGACCTGCCGGAGGCTGAGCAGGAGCTGATCGGCGGGTTCCTTACCGAATACTCGGGCTTGAAGTTCGTCATGTACTACCTCGCCGAGTACGTGAACATGATCACGGTCTCGGCGCTGGCGACACTTCTCTTCTTCGGTGGCTGGAACCTCTGGTTCGTGCCGCCGTTGCTCGCTTTCGTCCTCAAGATCGTGCTGTTCCTCTTCCTTTACATTTGGCTCCGCGGCACCTTCCCGCGCCTCCGTTACGACATGCTCATGAGGCTGGGCTGGAAGGTTCTTCTGCCGCTGGCAATCGTGAACGTCATCGTTACCGGGATCGTGCTGGTGGCGGTGCAGGGGTAGGCATGACGGAAGACAGGAAGAACGAGGACGGCGCGGACCCGACGCCGTTGAGGCTGCCGGGTGAAGGCGTGCCGGCCAAGCCCGAGGGGCCCAAGTCGAGCGTCCTTGGCGACGTGGCGGCGCTTGCCGGTGGGCTCAAAACCACGCTCTCCGAGTTCTTCCAGCCTGTCGTCACCGTCGAATACCCGGAGGAGAAGACGCCGCGCTCGGAGCGCTACCGCGGGCGTCATTACCTGCGCCGGTATGACAACGGGCTCGAGCGCTGCATCGGTTGCGAGCTGTGCGCTGCAGCGTGCCCGGTGGGCTGCATCCTCGTCATCGCCGCCGAGAACAGCGAGGAGAAGCGGGTGTCGCCTGGCGAGCGGTATGCCAAGACGTACGAGATCAACATGCTGCGCTGCATCTTCTGCGGCTACTGCGAGGAGGCCTGCC
>DAIUFK010000103.1:0-2727 GCA_036844615.1 Candidatus Dormiibacterota bacterium
CCGGAGGGGATATCCTCCCCGCTTCGCGGGGAGGTGGCCCGAAGGGCCGGAGGGGGCGCCCTTACAGCCTTTCCAGCACCAAGGTGCGCTTCGAGGCGTACTCGTCGTCTGAAAGCAGGCCGTCCCTGTGCAGGCGCGTGAGCATGTCCATCTCCTCGAGGGTGTCGAGCAGAGGGGCCATCGTGCGCCTGGCGAGATAGGCGTCGGAAGCGGATCCAGCCTCTTCGCCACGGGCGTCGAACTCCCTGATGAAGAACAGCGCCTTGACGGCGGAGAACGGGATCCCAAGCTTCCTGACCGGGCTGGTGGCCTGCTCGGCATGCAGGTGGAGGACCACCCCGTACCGGTGCCGCTCGAGAGTACCGTCGAGGTGCCCCCTCAGCACCTCCCCGTCGAGGAACCTGATCGCCACCTTTCGGGCCGGCGTCTCAGACGCCAGCTCCGGGTCGCGAGGCAGCTCGACCCACTTCACAGCGGTGAGCGGGATCCATGCCGTCTCGTTGTTGTCGAGACCTGTGGCATCGTCGACCTCGACCAGGAAGTCGGGCTCGTCGAAATCGAGGTCGCGCGCGACCCCCTCGAGGGTCTCATCGTCAAAGAACCGAACGACTACCTTGGCCATGTTTTCACTACTTTACTAACCCTCAAGTGACTGCACTCCTGCGCACGGCCCTCCGGCCGACCTTCCTCCCGCACTTGACGCACACCGCCAGATGCATGCGGACAGCCTCAGCCTGGGGCCTGCGCAGCTTGCCCGCCAGGTACGGGGCGAGGAGCGGAACCGCCTCGTCATGGGTGAGCTCTCCCTCGCCTTCGGACGATATGAATTCCTCCTTGAAGCGCAGGCGGGCGCGATACAGCAGGGTCTCGACCGCGCTCTCCGACATCTTGAGCGACCTGGCGATCTGGCGATAGCTGAGATCTTGCAGCTCGCGCAGGGTCAGCACCAGGCGGTACTTCTCGGGCAGCCGCTGGGAGACAGCCCAGACCTGCCGGCGCACCTCGTTGGACTCCTGGACAAGCACCGGATCGAAGCTCTTGGCGGTTGAGGGCAGGCCTGCAAGCAGGTCGATGTCATCGTCATCGCCGCTATCGGCCCGCAGATCGCGCTGCCGGCGCCGAAGCTCGTCGAAGCAAAGGTTTCGCGCGACTGTGTGCACCCAGCCGCCGAAGTTGAACGAATCGTCGACACGATCCATCTGCCGGAGCGCCTTCATGAAGGTCTCCTGGGCGATGTCCTCCGCGAGCAGCGCATCTCCCAGCTTGCGGCGCACCAGTCGATAGATCGACGCGACGTAGCGCCGGTGGAGCTCCTCGAACGCGTGCACGTCACCGTTGCGATAAGCCTTGACCAGCTCGACGTCGGTCGGCTCGATGCCAATCTTGGCTGTGATTTCGGGATCGTCGGTCACTTGTGCCCCAACAGATCTTTAACGGCGCGGGCCGCCGCGCGGGTCAGTGCAGGTCCTGGTGTTTGCATGAGATCCTGCAGATTCTGCCCTTCTTGCGCCAGCACCTCAACAGCGGTAACCCCTTTTCCGCTCAGCGTCTCCCACCCAGGGCCTTTGGTTCCCGCGATGAGGAGAGCCGGGATGCCCGCGGCGTGAGCCCTCCGCGCGATCTCGCCTGGGGCCTTGCCGTAGGCGGTCTGGCCATCGACCCGTCCCTCGCCGGTGATCACCAGCTGAGCCCCCTTGAGCGCGCGGTCGAAGCCGCTCGCCTCGATCACAAGAGGGGCGCCGGGCGCCAGCTTCGCGTCAAGGAAGGCCATGAGGCCCGCGCCGGTACCTCCCGCGGCCCCCGCGCCCGGGATGTCTGCCACCTCCTTGCCCAGATCCCTTTTGATCACGTCGGCAAGATGGCCCAGCGCCTTGTCGAGGAGCGTGACTGTGATCGGGTCTGCTCCCTTCTGCGGCCCGTACACGTGGCTCGCGCCTTCAGGACCTGTCAGGGGGTTGGTCACATCACAGGCGACCATCACCTTGACGGAACGCCAGCCCGGATCGAGCCTGGACCCATCGATGCGCTCGAGGCGCAGCAGAGCCGCACCTCCGCGTGGCAGGTCCGTTCCATCCCGATCGAGGAGCTTGTAACCGAGGGCCTGTGCCATCCCCGCGCCCCCGTCATTCGTCGCCGAGCCGCCGATGCCGGCGATGATCGTGCCGGCACCGGCTTTCCTGGCCGCGTCGAGCAGCTGGCCGAATCCGAAGGTCGAAGTCTTGCGAGCATCACGCGCCGCCGGCGTCACGAGGACGAAGCCGCTGGAAGACGCGAGCTCGACCACTGCCGTCGTGCCGCCTTCGATCAGGCCGTAAGACGCCAGGACCGGGTCGCCGAGTGGACCCTCGACGTTGACCCACCCATAGGTTCCGGCATGCGCGCTCACAAGCGCCTCGACAGTCCCTTCGCCTCCGTCGGCGACCGGGATCTCGACGACCTCCGCATCAGGGAACACCTCGCGCACCCCGAGCGTGATCGCCTTGGCTGCTTGCGTGGCTGAAATGCTGCCCTTGAAAGTGTTCGGGGCAACGATGATCTTTAGCACGGGGGAGGCAGGCCTCCCCCGTGGAGCCCCCTCCGTGTTGGACGAGGCCTGGAGGAGTTTGGAAGTGCACGCTCGGGTGACGGCCGGAGTAAATCCGGCCTGATGGCGACCCTCTTAATAGACAGGAATCGTCCAGTCCTTGTACTTCGGCGTCTCGCCCCGTACTGCCCCGAAGTAGATGC
>DAIUFK010000103.1:2827-5370 GCA_036844615.1 Candidatus Dormiibacterota bacterium
ATCGTCCAGTCCTTGTACTTCGGCGTCTCGCCCCGTACTGCCCCGAAGTAGATGCTCTGCAATTCCTGCGTGAACTCTCCTACCTTTCCGTCGCCCACCTTGCGCCTGTCGACCTCGATCACGGGCGCGACCTGGGCGCCGGTGCCGCAGAGCAGCAGCTCGTCGCACGTGTACAGCTCGGTCCTGTCGATGCTCCGCTCGATCACGGGCAGGCCGAGCTCGTCCTTGATCAAGCCGATGAGGAGAGTCCGCGTCACACCCTCGAGGATGTCGTCGGTGACCGGAGGGGTGACGAAGGTGCCGTCTTTGACCATGAAGAGGTTCTCGGCCGAGCCCTCCGAGACGTGTCCGTCAACCGTGAGCACTATCGCCTCGTCGTAGCCTGCCTCGTTCGCCTCGGATTTGGCCAGCGCCGACTGGGCGTACGCGCCGGTGACCTTGGCCCGCGCGGGGAGAGCCTGGTCCGGCACGCGTCGCCAGCTGCTGACCATGCAGCGCAGGCCGCCCTCGATCTCGACGTAGTTGCCAAATGGAATGGCGTAGATGAGGAAGCTCTGCTCGATGTTGTGGAGGCGGACGCCGATCTCCTCGCCGGCGGTGAAGAGAAGGGGCCGGATGTAGACGTCGGACTTGAACTCGTTGCGACGCAGCACCTCGACTGTGAGGTTCACGAGCTCCTCGGTCGAGTGGGGCAGGGTGAATCGCATGATGTTGGCGGAGCGCCTCAGGCGGTCGAAGTGAGCGGGGGCCTGGAGGAGGTGAAGCTGCTCCTGCTTGGTGTTCCAGTAGGCCCTGATGCCCTCGAAGACGCCAGTGCCGTAGTGGAGGGCGTGCGTCATCAGCCCGAGCTTGATGTCCTGGTAGCGGCCGAACTCCCCGTCGAAGTAGACCCAGGTGTTCGGATGGACCGCTGGCTTTTTTGCCCCTGTCTTCGACTTCGTTTCCACACTCATTTCGGTCCTAGTGTACGGGCGCTGGGGGCGGCCGAGAAGCATCGCTTCCCGCGGTGCGGCCCGTTTCTGTTATGAATCGCCACGTGAGCTTGTACGGCATCATCGCCGACCTTCGCCGGGAGCACCCGACAGCAGCCGCAACGGAGACCCTCGACCTGGTCGTGGCCGAGCTTGGGCGCACTCGTGACAACCTCAAGGACGCCGTGGCGGCGGTCAGCGCCAAGCCCCTCCCGCCTGGAGGCAAGCAGGTCCTGGACCAGCTCGTCGAGCGTGGCCGCGAGGCCAATGTCTACGACCTCGACTACGGCACTGATCCCTACGACAAGCCGCTGCCGGAACCCCTTGACGAAGGGACCGCGGGTATCGGCGCCCTGCTGGCCTTGACCTCACTGATCGGCCTGGCCCTTGCCATCGCTGCAGTCGTGATCGGCGTGAACGCGATTGTTCAGACGTCGTAGGTCGAAGTGGCTGAGTTCTCGTTTGACGTCGTCTCCGAGTTCGACTCGGCTGAGCTGACCAACGCTTTGGACCAGGCACGAAGAGAGGTCGGCACGCGTTTCGACTTCAAGGACACGGCGACCATTTACGACCACACCGACAAGAAGATCCTCATCGAGTCGGCCAGCGAGGAGCGGGCCAAGGCCGCGCTGCAGGTGCTCCGCGAAAAGGCGGCGCGACGGCAGCTTTCGCCAAAGCTGTTCAAGGCCGAAGCGCCGAAGACCGTCGGCAAGGGCCGTGGGCAGATCGAGGTTTTGCTGAACGCAGGCATCACCGACGAGATCGCGAAGGACCTCCGCAAGAAGATCCAGACCGCCGCACCCAAAGTCCAGGTACGCATCCAGGGCGACCAGCTGCGCGTCTCGGGCAAGGACAAAGACATGCTCCAGCTGGTGATGAAGACGCTGCGCGAGGCTGAAGACATCCCGGTCCCGCTGCAGTTCACCAACTACCGCTGAGGAGCCCGAACAGGACCTGAGGCTCGGCGTCGGGCACCATTAGGAAAGTGCTCGTCATCCCCGCGATCGACGTCCTCGGCGGCAAATGCGTCCGGCTGGTGCGCGGCGACTACGCAAACCCGACGGTTTATTCGGACGACCCGATGGATGTGGTTGACAGCTTCGCCGGCGCTGGCGCCCAGCGGATACATGTAGTCGACCTCGACGCCGCTCGCGGAGAGGGTGAGAACCATTCGCTGATCCAATCGATCGCCAGGCGCACCGATATCAAGGTCCAGGTCGCGGGAGGTATTCGCACCGAGGCCCAGGTCGATAGGTTGCTCGAGGCGGGCGCGCATGCAGTGGTCATGGGAACCGCCGCGGTGCGCGAGCCCCGGTTGCTCGAGCGCTGCGCGCGCAATCACAGTGGACGGATTCTTGCCGCGCTCGATGTGCGCGGTGGCCTGCCGTCAGTTCACGGCTGGACCGAGAGCGAGCCCCTGCAGGTTGGCATCCTGCTCGCCCGATGGGACGTCCTCCCCCTCGCCGGCGTCGTTTTCACCAGCATCGAGCGCGACGGCACCCTCGAAGGTCCGGACCTGAAGACGCTGGCCCGCGTGAACGCGATGACCAGCCTGCCGATCCAGTACTCGGG
>DAIUFK010000104.1:0-5312 GCA_036844615.1 Candidatus Dormiibacterota bacterium
GAGCAGCTGTTTTGTAAACAGCAGGTTACGGGTTCGATTCCTGTCGCCGGCTCCAACAGGCGTCGACGTCAACGCCGGATACTCGGCAGGCGCCGTCCAAATTTACTCTGGCGCCGGACTGAACAGCTCGGCCATCGCGCTCGTGTTGTTCCCCGCGGCCAATCCACCGAGCGCAAGCACCGAACCGTCTGCGAGCACGACGGCCTGGATCCGTCCTCGTTGAATTGAAAGGGGGGCGACCTCCGTCCAGGTCTTTGTCGACCAGTTGAATTCCTCAACGCTGGATGTCTGGTTGCTCCAACCGCAGCCGCCGCCGATGACCATCGCATTGCCCGTCGGCAGAAGCACGGCTGCCTGGCCGCAGCGCGAGCTGCGCATGTTTGATACCGATATCCAGGAGTTGGTCTTGGGAGAGAAAAGGTCGGAGTAGCTCAGGGCTGCGTCCGGAACCGGCGAGCCGCCCGCGATAAGCACGTCACCGTTGGCGAGCAATGTGGCCGAGTGGTCCTGGCGCGCGCCGGTGCGATTGTTCGCTGGAACTGCCGACCATCGGTTGTTTGAAGGGTCGAAGATCTCACTACGCTCGACTGCATTCTCGGGAGTGTTGAAGAGCGCCCTGCCGCCAACGACCAGCACTCTTCCGTCGGCGAGCAGCGTGGCGGTCGGGTGCACAGCTCGTCCGTATGCCAGGTTGCCCGCGGGCGTCCAGGCGTCTTTAGCAGGGTCGTAGATCTCGGCCAGGGTGCCGGCCGGCTGCGTGCCGGTGCCCATCACGCCGGTTTGCCCACCCCCGACGACCAAGACAGTGCCGTTCTTTAGCGGGACCGCTGCAGCCTGGGCGCGGCCAAGGCTCATAGGAGCACCGGGCGACCACGTGTCATTGGCCGGGTTGTAGATCTCCGTGCTTGTAAGCGCCTGGATTCCCAAGGATGTGTATCCGCCCGCCACGAGGACCCTGCCGTCTGAAAGTAGCGTTGCCGTCTGGCCGGCTCGGGGGCTCCCGAGCGAAGCAGCATTCGTGAACTTTTGGCTGGTCGGGTCGTACATCTCGACGCTGTCGGTGGTGTTGCCGGGTACGACCCATTCAAACTGCCCGCCGACGATGAGAACCTTGCCCGACTTCAGAAGGGTTGCTGTGAAATTCACCCTGGGTGTCGACATGTCACTGACGCGCATCCACCGGCCCGATCCTGTAACGACGCTAGGGGGCGCCACCGGCACGGAACCCGCCGGCACTGTCGTGTTCGTTCGCGAGTGCCGCAGGCTGCCGGCGGCGAGCAGTCCGGCGATGATCGCGATCCCGAGCAGCGCGGCCACCACAGCCGGGGCCCAGGATATCCGGCGTGGTCCATCTGCTTGCGCCGCGGCATGTGCTGCCACCGCTGACTCCAGCCCGTGGGGAGAAGGGAAGCGGGCGGCCTCGTTGGCGAAGTGTTCGCGGATGTCGTCGCGCAGGGTCATTGCAGATCCTCCTGAATCAGTCCTGGTCGCAGCCGGCCCGCAGCTCGGTAAACGCGAGTCTTTGCGGCGCCGGCGCTGATGCCGAGCACGCGCCCGACCTCATCGAGGGGTAGGTCAAGAAAAAGTGGAGATGGAGAATCGCCCGATCGTCAGGCGACAGCCTTCTCATCGCCCTGTCGATGTCCATCGACTGCACGGCGGATGTCTCTGGTCCCTCGCTAACAGCATCCTTGGCGCCGAACGGAAAGGTGTGCAGCCAGCGGCGCCGCATGGTCGAGCGACATTCGTTGGCAACGATGGACAGGAACCACGAGCGGGCCTCCGAGGTGTCGCGAAGGCGATCGAGCGCCCGCCACGCCTTTACCGCGGCGTCCTGCACGGCGTCCCGGCCTGCCTCCGGATCGCGGAGCATCGTGACCGCGAGCCGGTAGGCCGGCTCGATCCACGGAGTCACGAGCACATCGAAATCGCGTGCCGGTGATCGGCCAAGGTCGCTGCTCAACGCCGCCTCCACACCAGATAAGACGTTGCCTGAAGAACTTTAGTTCCACCCTTTGTTTGCAGCCCAATCCGATCGACGCCCTCGAACCCGTACGATCCTCCCGAACCATTCTCTACTCGGACGGTTACGGGGTCGATTCCCGTTGCCGGCCCAAAGGCTTCCGGCGAATAGATCAGGAGGGACAGTAGTGGACGCTCACGAGAGGAAGGCGCTGATCGGGCGGTACCGTGAAGGGCATCGAGCGGTGGTGGACGCGTTCAAAGGCTTGCGCGCCGAAGAGCTCGATCGCTCCGCGAGCGACGAGTGGACTCCCCGGATGATCGCCCACCATCTCGCTGACAGCGAGATGACCTCCGCCATCCGGCTCCGCCGCCTTATTGCGGAGGACAACCCGGTGATCAATGGCTATGACGAGGTCGAGTTCGCCAAGAAGCTGACCACCGACAGGCCGATTGAACCTTCGCTCGAGGCAATGCGCTGGGCACGCGAATCGACCGCCCAGATCCTGGAGCGCCTCAGCGAAGAGGACTGGCGGCGTTCCGGGACGCACTCCGAAAGTGGCAGCTACTCCGTGGAGGACTGGTTGACCATCTACGCGAATCACGGACACGACCACGCCAAGCAGATCGAGCGGTCGCGAGGTCTTTCGTAGGTCATGGCGACTACCAATGTGCTCATGGATGCAGCCCTGGCCAGGGCCGCAAAGGCCCAAGACGCTGACCTTGCCGATCTCATCGAAGAGCTGCGCATTCCGTCGGTCAGCACGCTGCCCGAGCGCCGCGAGGACTGCCTGCGCAACGCTCGCTGGCTGAAGGACCGTATGACGGCACTGGGAATGAAGGCCGTGATCGTGGACGTCGTCAAGGGTGGCAACCCTGTAGTGGTGGCGGACTGGAACGGCCAACCGGGCAAGGCTCACCTCACCATCTACGGCCACTACGACGTCCAGCCGCCGGACCCCCTCGACGAATGGAAGTCGCCACCCTTCGAGCCGGAGGTCCGCAACGGCCACCTCTATGCGCGAGGTAGCGCCGACAACAAGGGCAACCACATGACGACGCTCAAGGCAGTCGAGCATCTCTTCGCGGCAGGAGGTCCGCCCATCAACATCCGCTTCCTGATCGAGGGCGAGGAGGAGGTAGGTGGCGAGTCACTCGCACAATACCTCCGCGCGAACGGCTCAAAGCTGAAGACCGACTCGGTCCTGATCTGGGACGGCGGCTTCGACGAGGCGGACAACCCAGCCTTGGCGACAGCCCTGCGCGGCCTGCTCTACCTCGAGCTCCATGCCAGTGGGCCCGCGGTCGACCTGCACTCAGGGATGTTCGGCGGTGTGGCGCCCAACCCGATCAACACGCTGGCACGCGTCATCGGCGAGCTCAAGGATCGAGATGGACACATCACGATCCCGGGTTTTTATGACGCTGTGCGGCCGCCGAGCGCTGAGGAGCTTGCTGACTGGAAAGGTAAGGACCGCGCCTACGCGGACATGATGCGGAAGATGTCAGGGGCGCCTGCCCTGGAGGGCGAACCGGGCTTCCTCGCGCTAGAGCGCACCGGCAGCCGCCCGACGCTGGACGCCAACGGCATCATCGGAGGGTTCACCGGCGAGGGAGAGAAGACGGTAATTCCCGCACGCGCGTCAGCCAAGGTCAGCATGCGCCTGGTGCCTGACCAGGACTGGAAGGCGATCCTCGCCTCGATCGAGAAATACGTCAAGACGCTCACGACGCCCGGAGTTGAGATCAAGATCGAGGTGCTGGGCGCGGCGCCACCTGTCTTGTGCGAGGTCGACCACCCCGCGGCTCACGCCCTGAGGGCCGCCTACTCGGAAGCGTTCGGCAGGGAGACTGCGCTGGTTCGAATCGGTGGCTCGATTCCGGTGTCGGTGGACTTTCAGAAGGAGCTCGGCGCTCCGCTCATGGTCACCGGGATCCCGCAGGCCGATGACGCCGTCCACTCACCCAACGAACACCTGGCCGTCGATCACTACCATCGCGGCATCGAGGCGGTGATCCGCTTCATCTGCAAGCTCGGCGAGTAGGCGGGAAAACGCCTAGAGCTTGCCGTTGCCGTTTGACTTGAGGTGCTGGACGCGGTCGTCCCAGTAGCCAAGGCGCTGCCTGAAGCGCTCGGCCTGCGCGACGACGACGGGGACATTGGTGAGCTCCACCTCGCGCCGCGCTGTGTCCGACTGAGTCGTCATCAGCTGGTGGATGCGAGAGAGCACCTTCTCCTCCATGGCGAGGATCTCGGTGTAAGTCTGCTTCCAGTAGAGGGCCTGCGCCATCGTGGCATCGTCAGGAATGCCTTCGCCATCCATACGCTTGCTCCAGTCCCCGCCGCGCTCAGCCGCGGCAACGTCAGGCCTTGCGCGCCTGGGTGCGGTCTTATCCATAGATACCTTTGTACAGGGCCCTACATAAGAAGTTCAGCAATAATTCCGACCGCAGATTGTTCTTTATTGCGTTGCTGAAGGAACAATAGCTGCATAGAATCTGCCTGAAGTGGCAGTTCCGTCGAAGGCACGCGTTCCCCGCCCCCTCGAGGGCGAGGACCTCAAGACCTCCCATTGGGAGGACGCTCGACACTGGATGAGCATCTACGCCGACCTCCTCGAGTTCAAGAGGGGACTGCTCGAACGCATCAGGCGGGACCTCGCCGCCCTTCGGCCGGTGGCCCAGAAGGCTGCAGAGGTCGACCTGCGGATCATCGACGAGCAGATGCAGGGTTACCAAAAGCGCCTGGACCTCTGGTACAAGCGGATCTGGGATCTCCAGGGACTGTGGCTCGATCCGACCGGGCGGATGATCCGGCATAAGGGCAACGACGTCACCCTGACCAAGCGGGAGTTCCAGCTCCTCCAGTTCCTCTTGAACCACCCGCATCGATACTTCACTACGACTCAGATCCTCGGGCAAGCCTGGGCGGACCCTGCTCTGTTTCCCGAGGAGGTGCGCAACTACATACGGCGCCTGCGCAAGATCCTCACCGACCTCGAGATCCCAGTCGACATCGTTAACAAACCGGGGAGGGGCTACTCACTCATCTTCCGGCCTTAGGTCCGAGGGTGGCGGAGCGCCCATCGTCATCAAGGCACGGTCTTTGTCATAGTCCAAGGTAGGCCCGGCGCACGCCAGGGTCGTCCTTCACGTCGGCCGCGGCTCCGCTCAGCGCGACCCGTCCGTTCTCGAGCACGTAGGCGCGATTCGCGACGTCCAGCGCCACCAGCACGTCCTGCTCGACCAGGAGAAGCGCCGTGCCCTCGCGGTTGATCTGCTGGATCACGTCGACCAGGCGGTCGACGACCTTGGGGGCGAGACCGAGCGACAGCTCGTCGACCATCAGC
>DAIUFK010000105.1:0-5273 GCA_036844615.1 Candidatus Dormiibacterota bacterium
TGCCGCGAGTACTACGCTCGCGGCCGCAAGCTCCCTGACGGCCTCTGGGACCAGGTGACGAAGGCGCTGGCGCTGCTCGAAAAGCGCGCAGGCAAGCGCTTCGGCGACCCGAAGAGCCCGCTCCTCGTGAGCGTCCGCTCGGGTGCCAAGTTCTCCATGCCCGGCATGATGGACACCGTCCTGAACCTCGGCCTCAACGAGGAGACCGCGCGCGGCCTCGCTCGCCTCACGAAGAACGAACGCTTTGCCCTCGACTCCAGGCGTCGCTTCATTCAGATGTTCGGCAAGACGGTGATGGGGATCGACGGCGACCGCTTCGAGCACGCGCTGCGAGAGGCCAAAAAGCGCGCGCGAGTGAAAACCGACCCCGAGCTGTCGGTCGAGCAGCTGCGCGAGGTGGTGGCGAAGTTTCTCGCCATATATAAGGACGCGACCCACCACGCCTTTCCCACCGACCCGGTGGATCAGCTGCGCGCTGCGATCGAGGCTGTCTTCCGATCATGGAACACCGAGCGCGCCAAGACCTACAGGCGCATGGAGCGCATCCCAGACGACCTGGGCACTGCAGTCAACGTGCAGATGATGGTCTTCGGCAACATGGGCCGCACGTCGGGCACGGGCGTCGCTTTCACCCGCAACCCCATCACAGGGAAGAAGGAGCTGTACGGCGACTATCTCGCCAACGCGCAGGGCGAGGACGTGGTCGCGGGTGTGCGCGACACCGAGCCGATCAAGGCGCTGAAGCGCCGCCTGCCGAAGGTCTACGCCGAGTTCGTCGGCTACGCGGGCAAGCTCGAGAAGCACTACCGCGACGTGCAGGACCTCGAGTTCACGGTCGAACGCGGCAAGCTCTACATGCTGCAGACGCGCTCGGCCAAGCGCACTGGTGAGGCTGCAGTGAACATCGCTGTCGACATGGTCGCGGAGCGGTTGATCAACAGAAAGGAAGCCGTGGCCCGCGTCGAGCCGCGCCAGCTCGAGCAGCTGCTCTTCCCGCGCGTCGATCCTGCGGGCAAGGCTCAGCCGCTGACGCGGGGCGTGCCCGCCTCTCCGGGAGCCGCCACCGGGCAGGCGGTCTTCGACGCCGACACCGCGGCGGATTGGGGCAAGAAGGGCAAGGCGGTGATCCTGGTCCGTGTCGAGACGAATCCCAACGACGTGCACGGCATGGTCGAGGCCAAGGGCATCCTCACGCAGACCGGAGGCACCGCGAGCCACGCCGCCCTCGTCGCGCGTGGCATGGGCCGCCCTTGCATCGTCGGCGCGAGCCAGGTCATCGTCAACCTGCGGACGCGCTCGTTCACTGTCGCCGGCAAGACGGTGAAGGAAGGCGAAGTGATCACCATCGACGGCATCACCGGCGACGTCTACCTCGGCGCTGTGCCCACCATCGAGGCCAAGCCGCTCAACAAGCACCGTGCCGCCAACGCCATCCTTGGCTGGGCCGACGGGTTCCGCCGCCTCGAGGTCTGGGCCAACGCCGACTATCCTCGCGACGCCAGCAAGGCGCGCGAGAACGGAGCGCAGGGCGTGGGGCTGTGCCGCACAGAGCACATGTTCATGGAGCAGGAGCGTCTGCCGATCGTGCAGGCGATGATCATGGCGACCACCACTGAGGACCGCGAGGTGCAGCTGGCCAAGCTGCTCCCGATCCAGCGCGGCGACTTCCGCGGGATCCTGAGCGAGATGGCAGGCCTCCCAGTCGTCATCAGGCTCATCGATCCGCCGCTGCACGAGTTCCTGCCGAACATGGACGACCTCATCCGCGAGACCGCCACGCTGAGTGCGACTGGCAAGACGCCCAGCCGGCTGAAGAGGCTGGAGAAGATCCTCGCGAGGGTAGAAGAGCTGCACGAGGCCAACCCGATGCTGGGCCTGCGCGGAGTGAGGCTTTCGATCCTTTTCCCGGAAATCACGCGCATGCAGGTACGGGCGATCATGGAAGCTGCCTGCGACCTCCGCAAAAAGAAGGTCGACGCACGGCCCGAGATCATGATCCCGCTGGTGGGCACGCTCGCCGAGCTGCACGCCGTGCACACCGAGCTCAAGGCGGTGGTCGACAAGGTGCAGAAGGAGAAGGGGGTGCGGGTCCCTCACAAGTTCGGCACCATGATCGAGATCCCGCGTGCGGCGCTGAATGCGGGAGCCATCGCGACCGAGGCGGAGTTCTTCTCGTTCGGTACCAACGACCTCACGCAGATGACGTTCGGCTACTCGCGCGACGATGCCGAGCGCCATTTCATAGTCAAGTACCTCGAGCGCAAGATCCTGCCTCGCAACCCCTTCGAGACGATCGACGAGGACGGCGTTGGGCGGCTGATGGCGATCGCGGTGTCGGAGGGACGCAAGACACGACCGAAGCTGGAGGTCGGCATCTGCGGCGAGCACGGTGGCGACCCCGAGTCGATCCACCTCTGCCACCGGCTGGGCCTCGACTACGTGTCGTGCAGCCCGTTCCGGGTCCCGGTCGCCCGCCTGGCGGCGGCGCAGGCGGCAATCGGAGACGGCGCCTCAAGCAACTAGGCCAATATCCTCCCCGCTTGCCGGGGAGGTGGCGCGCAGCGCCGGAGGGGGCGCCTCGAGCAACTGGGCCAATATCCTCCCCGCTTGCCGGGGAGGTGGCGCGCAGCGCCGGAGGGGGCGCCCGACAATAGAAGGCATGTCCCCTCCAGCGACTGACGATGCATTCGCCGAGGTCAAAGCCAAGGTCGACCTCGTCAAGGTCGTCCAGGAGCACGTCCGCCTGACCAAGCGCAACAAGGACCTCTGGGGCCTCTGCCCCTTCCACCAGGAGGACAGCCCCAGCTTCAAGGTCAACCCGCAGATGCAGTCGTGGTACTGCTTCGGCTGCGAGCGCTCTGGCGACGTCTTCACCTTCGTGGAGCTGATCGAAAAGACAGACAAACGCGGCGCCCTCCAGATGCTCGCCGAGCGCGCCGGCGTCGAGCTCAAGAAGTTGAGCCCCGAGCAGAAGGAGCGCTCGGACTCGCGCAAGCGGCTGCTGGCGATGCTCAAGCTCGCCGCCCAGTACTACGAATACGTGCTGTGGTCGACGCCCGCGGGCGAGGTCGGGAGGCGCCTGCTCGCAGGCCGTGAGGTGGGGGAGGAGACGGCGCGCCGCTTCCAGCTGGGCTACGCTCCCGCGGGCCTCGGCTTTGCCGAGTATCTCCGCTCCAAGAAGCGCTCGCTGGCCGACGCGCAGGAGGCGGGCCTCATGCGACGCGACGGCAGTGACTTCTTCGCGCAACGCCTGGTCATCCCGATCCGCGACGAGCGCGGCCAGCCGCTCGCGTTCACCGCCAGGACGGTCCGGTCGGACGAGCCGCGCAAGTACATCAACTCGCCCGAGACGCCTGCCTACATAAAAGGAAGGGTGATCTTCGGC
The DNA here is from genome assembly GCA_036844615.1 of Candidatus Dormiibacterota bacterium. Classification (GTDB taxonomy): domain Bacteria; phylum Chloroflexota; class Dormibacteria; order Dormibacterales; family Dormibacteraceae; genus Palsa-872. The sequence goes on from DAIUFK010000105.1 coordinate 3,386, forward strand.
CTCGACCTGGCCAAGGACGAGATGGCCCGCCTCGGCCACGCGGTCCTGATGGAGGGCCAGTTCGACGTCATCACCGCGCACCATTTCGGCGTCCAGAACGCGGTCGCCAGCTCCGGCACCGCCCTCACCGACGACCAGGTCCGCCTCCTCAAGCGCTTCACCGACGAGCTGCTCCTGGTCTTCGACTCGGACCGGGCCGGGCGGAGCGCTGCGTTCAAGGCGGTGGAGCTGGCGTCGAACCACCAGATGCGCACGAGGGTGGCCACCATCACCGGCGCCAAGGACCCTGACGAGTTCCTGAGGGCGGCAGGCGCCGACGCGGCCAAGAGCTGGGAGGATCTCGCTTCGGGTGCTCCCTCGGGCTGGGAGTACTGGATCAAGGACGCTCTGACAGGCCTCAACCCTGGCAATCCGAACCACCTCGAGCAGGCAGCGTCGCGCGCCCGCGAGGTGCTCGAGCGCATCCCCGACCCCGCGGTAAGGGAAAGCTACAGGGAGCGGGCGGCAGGCTGGATTGGCGTCCAACCCCACTTGTTGCAGGCGTCCCTCGCCCCTACGGGGAGAGGGTCAGGGAGCGGGGCGGGAGCTGGAAGACCCGGCAAGAACGGTTTGAACACCCGCGTAGCGGGGAAGAAAGTCACGGTAGCCAATTACTTGGTCCAGTTGCTTGCCGTCCGCCCGATCGCGTTCGATCGCGTGCGAACAAAGATCACGCCAGACGAGTTGGACGAAGTGGACCGCGGTATTTATGTTCGGATGTTGGAGACTTATGAGCGGGGGGGCGCGTCCGGGCTTGAAAGCGAGCTGGCGGGCTATCCCGCGGAGGAACAGGACCTGATCAGGAGGGCATGGGCGGCGCCGCCGCCGAGTGTGGACGACGAGGTAGCGGTGGAGCTGGCCGAGAGGATCCGGCTCGACGGCATGAAGAGCCGTCACAGTGCAATAATCCGCGAGCTTTCCGAGGCGGAGAGAGGGCGGAACACGGAAGGGGTGTCGAGGCTTGAGGCGGAAGCGAGGGAGCTTGCCCACGCCATCGGGGATTTGGAAAGGAGAATGGCATCATCGCGCGAGTAGCTAAAGCGCCGACCAAGACGGGGGGCAGGGCCGGCAAGGCGGAGGCCAAACCGGAGCACAAGTTCGAAGACGAGCTGATGGCGACGGCCGAGCAGCTCATCGTCAAGGGCAAGGAGCAGGGCTACCTCACACCCGACGACATCCTCCAGGGCTTCCCGGAGATCGACGCCGAGCCTGACCAGATCTTCCGCATCTTCGCCGCGTTCAAGGAGATCGGGATCGAGGTCACCGACGGCGAGAAGGACTTCGAAGAGGTCGAGCAGATCGACGACGAGATGCTCCTCGACATCGAGATGATGGACTCGGTCTCCCTCGACGACCCGGTGCGCATGTACCTCAAGGAGATCGGGCGCGTCAGCCTGCTCACCGCCAACGACGAGGTCGAGCTCGCGCAGGCGATCGAGGCGAAGCCGCTTCACGATGCCCTCAAGGCGTTGAACGTGGTCGAGGAGATCGACAGCCGGCAGCGCTCGGTCGAGGAGATGCTCCCTGACGTCATCGAGAGGCTGGCGACGGTCAAGCGCAAGGGCCAGCAGGCGCACATCGCGCAGGAGCTCCTGGGTCTTGCCGACCTTGGCAAGCTGCAGAACCTGCTCGACGCGGCAGCGGCCGAGCGTCGAAGGCAGGCGACCAACGGGTCCGCCAAGCCGAGGCTGCGAGCTGAAGCCGTTGAGTCGTACAGGATCGCCCGGTATCGGCTGACCGAGAGGTACGAGCGCGCCTACGAGGCCAAGCAGCGACTGACCGAGGCCAACCTGAGGTTGGTGGTGTCGATCGCCAAGAAGTACATCGGCCGCGGCATGTCGTTCCTCGA
>DAIUFK010000106.1:0-5228 GCA_036844615.1 Candidatus Dormiibacterota bacterium
CGCGCGAAGTCGACCACCTCGTCGTCGTTGTGGCCCTTCATCACGACCATGTTCAGCTTGATGGGCCACAGCCCGACTTCGCGCGCGGCGTCGATGCCGTCCATCGTCCGCTTGAACTGGTCGCTTCGCGCCATCTCGTGGAAGCGCTCCATGCTCAGAGTGTCGAGCGAGATGTTGATGCGCTTCAGGCCGGCGTCCTTCAGCATCTGCGCCTTGTCGCGCAGCAGCACGCCGTTCGTCGTCATGGTGATGTCGAGAGTTGGGTCGAGATCGTTGATCATGCCGACCAGCTCCTCGACCTTGATTCGCACGAGCGGTTCGCCGCCCGTGATGCGGATCGTCCTCACGCCGTAGCGCTGCACGAAGATGCGGGCAAGGCGCGTGATCTCTTCGAAGCGGAGGAGGTCGTCGCGCTTCAGCCACTTCAGGCCCTCCGCGGGCATGCAGTAGATGCAGCGGAAGTTGCAGCGGTCGGTGATCGAGATCCTGAGATCGTCGGCAATACGGCCGTAGGAGTCCCTCAGAACGCTGCTAGGCGAGCCCATCCCCACATGGCGGATGATACGGCGATGGGGTACGAAAACATCCTGGTGGAGGTCGACGCCCCCATCGCCACGATCACCCTCAACCGGCCCAAGGTCCTCAACGCCCTCAGCCCCGATCTCATCCGCGAGGTCAACGAGGCGCTCGGCGAGCTCGACGCGGACGGGAAGGTGAGGGCAGTCGTGCTCACCGGCGGTCCGCGAGTCTTCGCCGCAGGGGCGGACATCGCCGACATGGCGGACCGCACGGCTGTCGACCAGCTGCAGCGCGACCAGACCGGCCGCTGGGCAGGCATCGCCGCCTTCAGCAAGCCGCTGATTGCAGCGGTCAACGGCTACGCGTTGGGCGGGGGATGCGAGCTCGCGCTGATGTGCGACCTCATCATCGCCGGCGATTCCGCCAAGCTCGGGCAGCCCGAGATCAACCTGGGGATCATCCCCGGCGCCGGGGGCACTCAGAGGTGGCCTCGCACCGCGGGCAAGCACGCGGCGATGGAGGTGATGCTCATCGGGGCGCCCATCACGGCGCGCCGCGCGTATGAGCTGGGGCTGGTCAACAAGGTGGTACCCGCTGAGATGACCGTCGGGGTCGCCCAGCGCTTCGCCCGGCAGGCCGCCGAGAAGCCCCCTCTGGCCGCGCGGATGGCTAAGGAGGCCGTGTTGAAAGCATTTGAGACTCCGCTCGCCGAGGGTCTTGCCGCCGAGCGCAAGAGCTTCTATTTCCTGTTCTCGACCGAGGATCAGAAGGAGGGCATGCACGCCTTCCTCGAGAAACGACGCGGCGTATTCAGGGGGAAGTAGTAGAGATGCCACCAGCGATGCCAGCCGGAGCTTCGGCGACCATGCGGCCCATCTGCGTCGTTGCGTCCTCCGTTGCTCGCTTACGCACCCACGGGTGCGCGCGCTCTGCTACTCGGCCGCGCCTAGCAGCTGGACCACCTGGCCACCGAATCTCTCGGCCGGCCCACTGGAGGCATCTCTAATGGCAACTGAAGTCGAACAACACGTGAAGGTCGAGGTCGAGGCCGGCATCGGGTGGATCCGCATCAACCGCCCCGAGAAGATGAATGCGATCGGGACGCTCACTCGCAAGCAGCTCGGCGACGCGATCAAGCAGGCCGAGAAAGACGAAGCCGTACGCGTCGTGGTGCTGACCGGTTCAGGACGCGCGTTTTGCTCTGGCGCGGATGTCACCGAGATGGTCGGCGACGGCCAGATGCGAACGCCGGAAGACGTGGGCAACGTGCTTCGTAACGAGTACATGCCGATGCTCACTCGCCTTCGCACGATGCCGAAGCCTGTGATCGCGGCCATGAATGGGCCCGCCGTTGGTATCGGCGCGAGCTACGCGCTCGCTTGCGACATCCGCATCGCGGTGCCCGAGGCTTACCTGCTCGAGGCCTTCATCAACATCGGCCTTGCGCCCGATGGCGGGGTGAGCTGGCTGCTGCCACGCCTCGCGGGCACTGGCGTCGCGTACGAGATGTTCTTCACGGGCAAGCCTTTCGCTGCCGCTGATGCGCATCGATTGGGGATCATCAACCGCGTCGTTCCCCAGGAGCGCTTCGAGGAGGAAGTGCGCGAGCTCGCGACGCAGCTTGCATCGCAGCCGCGCGGGGCATTGGCCGCCGCGAAGCGTGCAGTCAACCACGCGCTGGAATCGAGCTACGAGGAAGCCCTCGAATTCGAGTCCTATCTGCAGGAGGCCCAGGCCGGGAGCCAGGAGTTCGCCGACGGCGTGCAGGCTTTTATGGCTCGCCGAGCACAGAAGAAGTAGCAGTGCCCGAGCTGCGTGACGCGGTAATCGTTGCCACCGCGCGCACGCCGATGGGGCGCTACGGGGGGCAGCTCAAGGATGTGCGGCCTGACGATCTCGCCGCCATTGCCCTCAAGGAGGCCTGCGAGCGCGCGGGTGTGAAGCCTGCCGAGGTTGCCGACGTAATCCTCGGTTGCGCCAACCAGGCAGGCGAGGACAACCGCAACGTGGCGCGCATGGCGCTGCTGCTCGCCGGCTTTCCCGTCGAGGTGCCAGGTCAGACCGTGAACCGGCTCTGCGGCTCAGGCATGCAGGCGACGATCACCGCGGCGCGTGAGATCCAGTCCGGCGGCGCCGACGTGATCGTTGCCGGCGGCGTCGAGAGCATGACCCGCGCGCCGTGGGTGATGCCCAAACCCGACAGCGCTTTTCCCCGGGGCCAGCAGACGATGTACGACACGGCGATCGGGTGGCGGCTGATCAATCCGAAGATGGCCGAGATGTATGGAACTCTCCAGATGGGGGAGACGGCCGAGCGAGTGGCCCAGAAGTACGAGATCTCGCGTGAGGACCAGGACGCCTTCGCGCTGCGCAGCCATCAACGTGCGATCGCGGCGCAGAAGTCAGGCCGGCTGGCTGAGGAAATCGTTCCCGTCGAGGTCGCGCAGCGCAAGGGTGAGCTGCTGCGCCTCACCGAGGATGAGGGCCCACGTCCCGACTCATCGCTCGAGGCGCTCGCCAAATTGCGCCCCGCCTTCGCCGAGAAAGGCTCAGTGACAGCGGGCAACTCATCACCGCTGAACGACGGCGCGACAGCGCTCGTCCTCATGTCGGATGCCGAGGCGAAGCGGCGAGGCTTGAGGCCCTTGGCGCGTCTTGTCGCTGCCGCACCTGCAGGCGTCCATCCCGATTACATGGGAATCGGCCCGGTGCCTGCATCGATGAAAGCGCTGGAGAAGGCGGGCCTGCAGGCTTCGGACATCGGTCTCGTGGAGCTCAATGAAGCTTTCGCGTCTCAGTCCCTGGCGTGCATGCGGTTGCTCGGTCTCGACGAGGAGAAGGTGAACGTGAACGGCGGGGCGATCGCTCTCGGCCATCCTCTCGGCTCCAGCGGCGCTCGGTTGGTGGGTACGCTCGTTAGAGAGATGGCGAAGCGCGACGTCGAGTACGGCCTGGCAACGATGTGCATAGGCGTGGGACAGGGCATCGCTTCGATCTGGCAGAGGGTTTAGCGATCGCCGAGCGTGACCCCCAGGCTGTGCGCGCGATGTTCAACCACATCGCTCGCCGCTACGACCTCGTCAATACCGTCCTGTCGGGCGGGACCGACGCGGGCTGGCGCAAGCGCGCGGCGCGGACGACGGGCCTCACCGCCGGCGGGTCGGCACTTGACGTTGCCTGCGGCTCGGGAAAGCTGACGGCCGAGCTGGCTCGCCGGGCAGGCTCGAAAGGCAGGGTCGTCGGCCTCGACTTCAGCGTCGCGATGCTGGAGGTGGCGCGCCGCGACCATCCAGGAATCGAGTTCGTCGAGGGGGACGCGCTCAACCTGCCCTTCGACGATGGGAGCTTTGACGTATCCACCATGGCGTTCGGCCTGCGCAATCTCGCTGATCCGGTGCGCGGGCTGCGGGAGATGTTGCGCGTGGTGAAGCGCAGGGCGGTGGTGCTGGAGTTCGTTCGGCCGCCGGACGGCCCTGTCGGCACTGCGTACCGCATGTATTTGAAGACGCTTCTACCCGCGATCGGCGGTGTGATCTCCGGCCAGCCTTCCGCCTATCGCTATCTCAGCGACACCGTCGACTCGTATCGCACACCAGGCGAGCTGCGCGCGATGGCAGTGGCTGCAGGATGGGTGCACGTCGAGTACGACGGGCTGGCGATGGGGACGGTCGGGGTCTTGTCGGGGGAGTGCTCTTAGGACTCGCGGTCGACGGCTGAGCGGGCCAGGCCGATCAGGGTTGGGCGCAGGCCGTCGAGCTCGACCGCTTCCAGCTCTTGAAGGGCGGCTTCGACCAGGCCCCGGGCCTCATCGCCGACTCGCTGCAACGCGTTGCTCGACCTCACCAGCTCGGTGACCCTGGTCACCTCCGCGTCGCCAAGCGTTCCTGCCAGGAGGCGCCGCACCTCCGGTCCGACCTCCCTGTCCTCCGCTGCGTAGATAAGGGGCAGGGAGACGACGCGCTGGCGGATGTCGAGGCCCACTGGCTTGCCCGAGCTCGGGCTGAAGTCGACCATGTCGTCCGCCATCTGGAAGGCGATGCCGAGGAGATCGCCGTAGCGCCTCAGCGACTCGATCTCTTCGGGCTTGGCCTCGGAGAGCTGGGCGCCTGACGCGCAAGAGGCGGCGAAGAGGGCCGCTGTCTTGCCCCGCACCACCTTGAGGTAGGAGTCGTGGTCGCCTGGGAAGGCGCCGCGCAAGGCGACGTCGTCGATCTGCGACGCACAGATCGCCTCCAGGGCTTCGGCGACCGTCGAGGTCACGTCGCCGTTGCCGATCTCCGCGATGAGGCGCGTCGCCTTGGCGAAGTAGAAGTCGCCGACTGCGATCGCGCGCTGAGCGCCTTCGGCGGCCGCGACGGTGGGGCGGCCGCGACGATGGGTGCTCTCGTCGACGTAGTCGTCGTGGATGAGGGTGGCGTTGTGGAGGAGCTCGATGGCCGCGGCGAGGGCGGCCGCACGCAGGGGCTCGTTTCTGGGGCCGATGCGGGCGGTGAGCTGGACCAGGCGGGGGCGGAGGCGCTTGCCCCCTGCTTCGACCAGGCGGCGCATGGGGTCGGCGACGGGGGCGGGGTCGACCGTTAGTTGGCGGGTCAGCTCTAGTTCGACAAGGGCTCGATCGGCGGTGCCTCTCGCGGCCTCCCCTCCGGCCCTTCGGGCCACCTCCCCGCGGAGCGGGGAGGATACCTTTTCGCCGCGCGGCTCAAACTCTC
>DAIUFK010000107.1:0-5211 GCA_036844615.1 Candidatus Dormiibacterota bacterium
GACGACGACAGTGATCGTGAAGTGCTGGTCAGGACAGCCTGACTTGGCCATCGCCTCGCACGACGTTGCCCCGTTGGCATCGAGCACCACCTGGCCTGCGCTGGCGGTGAGAAACTCCGCCGTGTAGGTGTCTGTCCGGCCCGGTCCGGAATCCCGAACCTGGGCCGACCGGCTCCACGCTCCCGCCTTGAGCACGCCCGCTGCATTCGCGGTGGTCGGGCCAAGGTAACGGGGCCCGGCCCGACCCTGCCAGCATGAAGGCTGAATGGCCAAGGTAACGACGGCGCCCACACCACCCCAGCCGGCCCGGCGGCCAAAGGTGCTCGAGAAGCACGGCGACCGGCGGGTCGACCCCTATTACTGGATGCGGGAGAAGGCCAATCCCGAGGTGATCGCCTACCTGAAGGCCGAGAACTCATACACCGACGCGGTCATGGCGCCGACCGAAGCCCTGCGGGAACGGCTCTACAAAGAGATCGTGGGGCGGGTCCAGGAGACCGACACGTCGGCGCCCTCCTTCTTCAAGGGCTTCTGGAACTACACCCGAACCGTCGAGGGCCTCGACTACGAGATCTACTGCCGCCGGCCCGGCACCATGGAAGCACCCGAAGAGGTGCTCCTCGACGGCAACGAGCTCGCGCGCGGCCACGACTATTTCGACCTCGGGTTCGTCGAGGCCAGCCCAGACCAGAACCTGCTCGCGTACGCGGCCGACTACACCGGCGCCGAGCTCTTCGAGCTTCGCTTCCGCGACCTGCCGGCAGGCGCCGAGCTGGAGGACGTGCTGCATGATGTCTACTACGGCGCTGCCTGGGCGACGGACAACAAGACTTTCTTCTACGTGAAGGCGGACGCCGCGATGCGTCCCTACCAGGTGTGGCGCCACCGGCTCGGCGCACCAGCTACCGACGACGTGCTCGTCCTGCAGGAGGACGACGAGCGATTCGAGCTGAGTGTCGAGTCGACCAAGAGCGAGCGCTACATCATCTTCAGCAGCTCCAGCCAGGTGACAGCAGAGTGCAGCTTCGTCGACGCCGACACGCCCGAGGCTCAGCCGACGTTGATCGAGCCGCGCCGGCAGGACGTCGAATACTCGGTCGATCACCAGGAGGATCGATTCCTGATCCTCACGAATGACGGCGCTCGCAACTTCCGACTGATGGCCGCGCCAGTCTCGGGGACCGGCCGGAAGTCATGGGTCGAGGTGGTGCCCGAACGAGAAACGGTCCGGCTCAACTTCGTCGACGTCCACAAGAACCATGTGGTCCTCGGTGAGCGCGCGGACGCGTTGCAGCAGCTCGAGGTCCTCGACACCGGCACCGGCGCGATCCACGTTGTCGATCAGCCCGAGGCCGCCTACACAGCGTTCCCAGGTTCGAGCCCCGTGTACGACAGCGAAGTGATGCGCTACTTCTACACGTCGCTGACGGCGCCTTTCTCGGCCGTCGATTACGACATGCGCACGCGGCAGCGGACGGTGGTGAAAGAGCAGCCGGTGCGCGGCGGGTACGACCGCACCGACTACGTGACCGAGCGCTTGTGGGCGACGGCGGCGGATGGCGTCAAAGTGCCGATCTCGCTGGTCCGCAAGCGCGATGTGGAGAAGAACGGAAACCACCCGGCGCTCCTCTACGGCTACGGCGCTTACGAGATCTCGAACGACCCGATGTTCGATCCGGTCCGTCTCAGCCTGCTCGAGCGGGGCTTCGTCTATGCGATCGCCCACGTGCGAGGTGGGGGAGAGATGGGCAGGAGCTGGTACGAGGACGGCAAGTTCCTCAACAAGACCAACACGTTCACCGACTTTGTTGCGTGCGCGACCCACCTGATCGACGAGGGCTACACGAGCCCGGCCGGGCTGGCGATCCGTGGCCGCAGCGCCGGCGGCCTCTTGATCGGAGCGGTTCTCAACGCGCGGCCCGATCTTTTCTCTTGCGCGGTCGCCCAGGTGCCTTTCGTGGATGTGGTGACGACGATGCTCGACGAGACGCTGCCTCTCACCGTCAACGAATTCGAGGAGTGGGGCAACCCCGACGACGTCGAGTTCTACGAGTACATGAAGAGCTACTCGCCGTACGACAACGTCAGGCAGGCGGACTATCCGGCCATGCTGGTGACCGCGGGCCTCAACGACCCGCGAGTCTCCTACTGGGAGCCTGCCAAATGGGTCGCGAAGCTCCGCGAGTCGAGGCAGGGGGGTGCGTCGGGAACTGGCTCCGCCAGGCCCGGCGCCTCAAGGGGGGACGTCCCCCCTCAACAGGACACCCGGCCGCTGCTGCTGCAGACGCAGATGGGAGCCGGCCACTCGGGCCCATCGGGACGCTACGAGTCGTGGCGCGAGGAGGCGTTCGTCACGGCGTTCGTGCTGAGCCAGGTCGACCCAACGGCGTCTTGACTTGCACGACGGGCGGCTTTAATCTAGCCCAGTCCTCACACCCACCCGGGTGTGTCCATGCTTTGTAGGAGCCGACAGATGTTGCTGACCGAGAGGAGCTTCGCCGCCGATGGCGGAGTGTGCCTTTTCGAGACCGCACATTGAGTCTGTTCCGGTAAGGATCATCTAGAACAAAGCAGAACCTCAGACCAAATGGGACCGTGCGGCAGTTAGGGCACCGCACGGTCCTTTTTGTTTTCCAGCGGATTTCACAGGAGATTGATCAATGAGCGCAGCAGCCATCCAGCTGCAGGGCGTCAGCAAAGCGTTTCGGCGCCGCGAGCGCGAAGCCGGCGCGCCCTGGTGGCGGCGCGAATGGAAGGACAAGGTCGCGCTGCACGAGCTCGACCTCGTCGTCCAGGCCGGAGGCGTCACGGGGATCCTCGGGCCCAACGGGAGCGGCAAGTCGACGCTGATCAGGATCCTGGGCACGCTGCTCACGCCGGATGCGGGCAAGGCGATGGTTTTCGGCTGGGACGTGGTGTCACAGCCCCTGTCGGTACGCCGCCACGTGAACCGCGTCTCGGTCGAGGCCGCGTTCTTCAAGGAGCTGAGCCCCTGGGAGAACATGCTGTACGCCGCCCGGCTGTATGGCGGTGGGGAGCGGGGCACGCGAAAGCGGGTGATGGAGCTCCTGGGGCGTCTCGGCCTTCCATTGGACACCGTCGACCAACCGATGAAGCAGCTGTCTCGAGGCCAGCAGCAAAAGGTCGCCATCGCGCGAAGCTTCCTCACCGCGCCTTCGCTGCTGCTCATGGACGAGCCGACAACGGGCCTCGACCCACGCTCCAAGAAGGAGGTCCAGGAGCTGCTGAAGATGCTGCGAGTCGAGCGAGAGGTCACCGTCCTGCTATGCACGCACGACATGGACGAGGCCGCCGCCCTATGCGATCGAGTCTTGATGATGGACGAGGGCCGCGTCCTCGCCGATGGCACTCCGGCGGAGCTGGGCAGGCTCTATGGCAATGAGGATGGGCCGGCAAGCCTCGAGGACGTCTTCATGCGCCTCACCGGCAAGGCCTTCACCAGCGATGAGGAGGCAGAGACCGCATGAGCGTGGGCACTCGTCACGTGGAGATGAATGCGCTGTTCGGTTTTGCCGAGCGGCAGCTGCACGTCGTCAAGCGCTACTGGGTGTGGGAGCTTGTCTGGCTCTTCTACAGCCTGGTCAGCGTCCTGTCGATCGGCTTCCTCGCGTCGGGCCTTGGCACGCTGGGCGTCGAGGGCGGAACGTTCGACCTCCGCAAGGCTCAGCTCTACCTCCTGGTGGGCGCCTTGCTGTGGGGCTACCTGTCGCTCGTCTTCATGGAGGCCGCCTACGCGATCAGCTGGGAGCGGTGGGAAGGCACCATCGAGTACACGTTCATGGCTCCAATCAGGCGCATCACCCACCTGTTCGGCATCTGCCTCTTCGCCATCGGCTACGGCCTCGCGCGCACCTTTGTCGTCCTTCTCATCGCGGCCGCGATGTTCAGCCTCGACTTCTCGCATGCCGACATCCCCGCCGCCCTCGCCGTGCTCGCCGCTTCGACGGTGCCGCTCATCGGTCTCAGCATCCTCACCTCGGTCCTGCCACTGCTCTCGCCGCAAAAGGGCGAGCAGATGTCGGTCGCGGTGCAGGGTTTCCTGCTGCTGGTGTCAGGCGTGTACTACCCGTTGAGCGTCCTGCCACTCCCTATGCAGATCGCAGGCGCGGCTTCCCCGCTCACCTATGCGCTCGAAGGCATCAGGAGCAGCCTGCTCGACGGGGCCGGCCTCCAGTCCCAGCTGCCGACCATCGGCATCCTTCTCGGCATGGGCGCGGTGATGATCCCGGCCAGCCTGTGGGTGTTTTCCTGGGCGGAAAACCGCGCGAAAAGGCTTGGGCTACTAAAGAGAAGTGGGTAAAGAACGGTTAGCGACGCAGCTCAGGCGCATTTCTAACTATCCAAACTAATGTTCGGGGCTATCACATTTTAGCCCCGTATGTTGAGGCCACCGAGGGTGGCGCCACAAGATGTTGGGCTTAGAGGCAGCGCAGGCTTCCTTGGCACGCTACATGTTGTGGTAAAGGTATTGACAGCCTCAGATCACCTTGATACGGTTCGCGGCGAATCGCGGTGATCAGTGGGGAGAAGTGGTGAATCAAGCAACATGGAAGCATACGTCGCACCCTACGTCCAAGTACGGCACGCAATACATCTCCTCTACGCCACTTCTCCCCGCAGCCGCGATGACGCTGACCATGACGAGCATTCTGAGCCGCGGGGCGGCCTGAATGCTGTACGGGACATTTCGGTCCAGGGCGCCGGAGAGGGGCGCGGCGGCCGTCGCGGCAGGCTTCGCTAGAAACCTGTGGCAGAACGCAACGGCTATGAACCACCGCTTCGACAAGCTGGGCAACCCGATGCCGATGGAGCTTCACGGTTGCGGCTGCGGGCTTTGCGCGCGGCAGCAGCGAGAGCTACGGCAGTTCTGGGAGGCCCGATGAGTGTTCACCGGAGCCTACAGGGTGAGAGTGGACGACAAGGGAAGGCTGGCGATTCCGGCCGCCTTCCGCAAACAGCTGCCGGAGGGGAGCTTCGTTTCGCTGGGACAGGACAAGGTCCTGGCGATCTACCCGCCGGACCTGTGGGCAGCCCTCGCCCAGGATCTGCTCAGCCCATTGCCGAGCGCCGACCATCGGGCGCTGGCGCGGACCCTCTACTCGCTCTCGGAGGCTTTCGAGCCGGACGGCCAGGGACGGATCATCCTGCGTCCGGAGCAGCGCCGGCTGGCGGGGATCGAGTCCCCATCGT
>DAIUFK010000108.1:0-2644 GCA_036844615.1 Candidatus Dormiibacterota bacterium
GGTGCTTCAGCTGATGTCCTCGCCTCCGCCGATACGACAAACATGGACAAGCTCAAGACGGACGGCTTCACCGCAGGCACCCCGCAGGTCTTCGCCCACAACAAGCTTGAGATCGTTGTCGCAGCCGGGAATCCCAAGGGCATCACTGGCCTGGCCGACCTCTCTAAACCCGGCGTCATCTACATCACCGAAGCGCCTACCGTGCCGGCTGGCAAGTACGCGCTCCAGATACTGGCAAACGCGAATGTGAAGGTGACGCCCAAGAGCCTCGAGACCGACGTCAAGTCGGTGGTCAGCAAGATTCAGCTCGGTGAGGCAGATGCGGGGATTGTCTATGTGACCGATGTCACAGCGGCGGGCAACAAGGTGGCAGGGGTGCCGATCCCGGACTCGGTCAACGTGATCGCGACCTATCCGATAGTCGCGGTCAAGGGCACCAAGAACGCCGACATCGCCAACGCTTTCATCGCATACGTTCTTTCCGCCGATGGCCAGGCCACGTTGCAGTCCTTCGGCTTCCTCCCAGCTTCCTGATCTCCCGTGCGGAGAGAGCGCGTCCCGATCGTCGTTGCAGTTCTGGCGGCGATCGGGGCCGCGTTCTTCATCCTTCCGCTGCTCGGCCTCATCGTTCGGTCTCCCTGGGGCGATGCGGTCAAATCGCTCACCGCACCCGAGACGATCGAGGCTCTCAAGCTGTCGCTCATCGCGTCGCTTTCCGCCACCGCAATCGGCCTGCTTCTTGGTGTGCCGCTGGCATGGGTTTTCGCGCGGGTTGAATTTCCTGGCCGGAACCTGCTTCGTGCACTGACCACCCTGCCCATGGTGCTCCCGCCGGTCGTGGGCGGCATTGCCCTTCTGCTCGCCTTCGGCAGACGAGGGCTGGTGGGATCCTGGCTCGACAGCACCTTCGGCATCACGCTCCCATTCACTACCGCGGGCGTTGTGATGGCCGAGACATTCGTGGCCATGCCCTTCCTGGTCATCACGGTCGAGGCGGGTCTGCGCTCGATGGATCGCCGCTACGAGGATGCCGCACGCACGCTGGGTGCCAAGCGCTGGACAGTGTTCACACGAGTCACGCTGCCGCTGATCGGACCCTCCCTATTTGCGGGTGCCGTGCTGTGCTGGGCCCGCGCGCTCGGGGAGTTCGGTGCCACGATCACCTTCGCAGGTAACTTTCCTGGCGTCACCCAAACGATGCCGCTAGCCGTCTACCTTCTTTTAGAGACGAACCAAGAGGCTTCATACATCCTGAGCCTGGTCCTGCTCCTCATCTCTCTCCTTGTACTGGTTGCGCTACGGCACCGCTGGCTCGGCTCGGCGTGAGCCTGGATGCCACAGTGCACCTGACGCTCGGCGCGCTCGCCCTCGACATGAACCTCACGATTGGTGAGGGCGAGGTGGTGGCTCTGCTGGGCCCAAACGGGGCGGGGAAGACCACGTTGCTTCGAGCCATCGCCGGCCTGGTTCCAATCGCCTCGGGGCGCATCCAGCTGGACGGACAGGTTCTCGAGGACGCGGCAACCGGCGATTACGTCCCAACCGAGCAGCGCCCGATCGGCGTCGTCTTTCAGGACTATCTCCTCTTCCCGCACCTGAGCGTTCTGGACAACGTCGCGTTCGGACTGCGCTCACGCGGGACGCGGCCTAAAGAGGCTGCCGAAAAGGCTGCCGCATGGCTGGACCGCGTGGGGCTGAGCAGCTATGCGAGGGCCAAGCCGGATGCGCTGTCGGGAGGTCAGCGCCAGCGGGTGGCTTTGGCGCGCGCGCTCGCGCCCGACCCTCGCCTTCTTCTGCTCGATGAACCCCTGGCAGCACTCGATATGACAACTCGGGCCGAGGTTCGGCGCGACCTCAAGCACCACCTGGCGTCCTTTCCTGGGCTCCGACTCGTCGTCACGCACGACCCGTTGGAAGCAGCGGCTCTCGCAGATCGCCTCGTGGTGATGGAGAACGGCCGCCTGGTACAAACGGGCAGCCCGGCCGAGGTGACTGAACACCCGAGATCGCAATACGTCGCCGACCTCGTTGGCGTGAACCTGCTGAGGGGGCAGGCCGATCAAGGGTCTGTACGTTTGCCAGGCGGAACGGTGATAGCTGCGGCGGGCGCGGAGTCGGGCGAAGTCTTCGCTGTCATCCACCCGCGCGCAGTCGCCCTTCACCGGCAGCGTCCCGAAGGCAGCCCCCGCAATGTTTGGCGAGGCCGCATAACCGGCATAGAGTTGATGGGCGGTCGAGTGCGCGTTCGGGTCGACGGCGAAGTCCCCGTGGTGGCGGAGGTGACGCCGGCCGCCCTCAGAGAGTTAGGACTGGAAGAAGGCGGGGAAGTCTGGCTTTCCTTCAAGGCCACCGAGGTGGGGGTCTACCCGGCGTGATCTCACTTGACGAACCTACCGGACCTTCAGCTGCTGTCCATCCGTCAGTCATGAGGAGTCAAAAGTGCAACTAAGCGCTCGCAATCAGCTCAAGGGTCAAATCGTTCGCGTCAAGTCAGGAACCGTCATGGCCGAGGTCGAGGTCAAGGTCAAAGCAGGCAAGGTGATTGCAGCGATCACCGATGGATCACTCAAGCGGCTGAAGCTCAAGGCCGGCGACAAGGTCACCGTGATCATCAAGGCCACCGAGGTACTGATCGGGAAGTAGG
>DAIUFK010000108.1:2744-5209 GCA_036844615.1 Candidatus Dormiibacterota bacterium
GGGAATGCCGCACCTGGGTTGGTACGCGCAGACGGGCGCTACACAGACCTCGGACCAACTGCACCGCAGACCAATCTGACAACGCCCGGGGCGGATTAGACGATACGAAAGGCAGTCACCGAGCAAGTGATCGGCTTAAAGACGTAGAACGCTTGTCGCCGGAGGTCCAACGCTGTGGTCTGAGCTCCCGGTTCAGTCTTGATCGCCTCAGCAATTGCCATCCGGTTCGTATCGACGACTTGCAGTACGCCCGGTTCAGCGATGGCTGCGTATAGGCTCGAAGCCGCCGGATTGAACCAGATCGCATCCGGGACGCCGGCAATCGCCACCTTGGCTACTTCCGTACCGTCGACCGAACTGAGGCAGACCAGCTCGCCTCCATCACATGCCACGAAGGCGCGGCCCCCGGCGCGATCGAGATCGAGGCCGTGAGGACCTCGACATGACACAGACCAAATAGCTCGGACCGTTGCAGCTTCAGGATCGACGACGGCCACGGCAGCTGGGTCGCGGATGTTGACCAGGAACTGGTCGTGTTCTGCGTCGTAGATCGTCCATCTGGGTCGGCCAGGGAGCGCTGCCGCGCCGACGATCCGTTGGCCGGCAGCATCCACAAGCGAAAAGGAGTTCCCGGCCACGTCGGCTACCAGTACTCGACCCCGGCGGGAATCCCAGGCTAGGCCATTGGGTCGGCCGCCGACGCTGACCCGGCCCACGACTGCGAGCTCCGCTGGATCGATGAAGAGAACCTCACCAGCACCTCGCGCCGCAGCAATTACCAAGTCTGCGCCTGTGGGACAGATGACACCGCTACCTTCGCGACATTCGGGGATGGTGGCGACGTGCTGAAGCGCCTCCCCGTCGATCACCTCGATCGTCCCGTTGGCGGTGTGCGCAACAAAGACCAACCCGTTGGGCTGATACACGTCTCCGTGGTCGAATCCACCTTGCCCCATGTGGGGAGGAACCTTGACTTCGCCCCGCAGCTCCAAGCCCACTAGGAGCCCGCGACCTCCTTCTGGCACCATGCGTAGAGAGCGTCATACATCGGCGTCTCGAGCTCGATCTTCCGGTGGTCGTCATCGCCGTGGATCAGTGCGAAGCCGTGAGCTACCGCGTACAGACCGGTGGCCTCCGGGCAGATGTCGCGGTCGGCCGAGACATCAGCGCCGTGAACGATCTTTGCGAGGCGGTCGAGCGCTGGATCCTTGAGTTCGTATTTGACGATGATCGAATCGAAGCTGCAGCGCCCATCGACGTGCCCTAGTTCGACCCCCTTGACGTCGTAGGGAGTGGCGCCTTCCCGCTCGGCGACTGCCATGACCTCCTCTGCAGGCACGTAGAGAAACTCCGGCTCGGGGTCGACGAATTTCTTGATCAGCCAGGGACATGCAATCCGATCGACGTTTGCGTTCTTGCGTGTAACCCATTTCATGGTCTGTCTCCTTTCAGGCGTCGGCCGGAGGTCTGGC
This sequence comes from Candidatus Dormiibacterota bacterium, assembly GCA_036844615.1. Taxonomy (GTDB): domain Bacteria; phylum Chloroflexota; class Dormibacteria; order Dormibacterales; family Dormibacteraceae; genus Palsa-872. The sequence goes on from DAIUFK010000108.1 coordinate 4,217, forward strand.
GCAATCTCGATTATTCACCTAGCGCGTGTGGCCATCGTTGACTTCCCGACTGGCGTCATCGCGGTCGGCGTCCATGCCGCTACTCGATACCCCCATAGGGTCTCCCGGCCCGGGACGCCCGGGGCTTTAAGCACTGGGTGCTCGGAGAGCCACCTCCTACGCTCATGACACAACAAAAGGAGGTTGATTGAAATGATGTGGGGTTACTTCGACGGCGGGAATTGGCTCTGGATGGCGGGAATGATGGTGGTGTTCTGGGGCGGAATAGTCGTCTTGGCGGTCTATGCGATTCGGGCCTTCACCGGGCCTAAGAGCAACGATCTGGCCATCGACCTTCTCCGGCGCCGGCTAGCGGGCGGAGAAATCACCCACGAGGAGTTCGAGAAGACTCGCAAGGCCCTGCAAGGTTAGCCGCGCCATGAAACAAACGCATACCCCAGAGGGGTATCCTTATGCGATGCCAGGCTACAAGTCGCACAAGGCTCGGGTGCAGGGTCGTCTCAGGCGGATCGAGGGTCAGGTTCGCGGCGTCCAGAAGATGGTGGATGAGGACCGCTACTGCATCGACGTGCTCACGCAGGTGGGTGCGGTGAAGGCGGCGCTGGACGCGGTCGCCCTGCTGTTGCTCCAGGACCACACCGAACACTGCGTGGTCGAGGCCATCCAGGCCGGCGATGGCTCAAAGAAGGTTCGCGAGCTCAACGAGGCGGTCGAGCGCCTCATCAAGGGGCGGTGAGAGTGACGACCCGGACGAGCGGCGCGACCGCAAGGACCAGGGGGGTGCGGCCCTGAACCCGGCGGACATCGCCGTTGTCGCCGGCGGGCTGGCACTGACCGGTTTGCTGGGTTGGTTCTTCTTTGGGCCCAAGAAGGCGCACTCGACGGACCTGGTCGGAAACGTTCAGGAAGTCAAGGTGACCGTAAGGGGCGGCTACTCACCCGACCTGGTGCGCGTTCGCCAGGGCGTTCCACTGCGGATCGTCTTCGACCGCC
>DAIUFK010000109.1:0-5136 GCA_036844615.1 Candidatus Dormiibacterota bacterium
CAAAAACCGATGTCCGCAAGGACGTGCGGGTTCGACTCCCGCTCTCGGCACCAGGCTCGTGGGGTTGTCACTCAACAAAGCCTGACACTGTTATGGCTTCTGTTACGGACTCGACCGCACATTGCGAGATAGGAAAACTTTAGGTTTGTCAGCTCTGATTACTGAAGTCTCGCGCCCGGATGGCGCCACCCCAGAAATCGTGCAGAACGATTACGCGGTTCTCAAGCGTCGCATCCAGGATGCGGGGCTGATGGAGAAGCGACCTGTTTTCTATGCCTTCAGCATCACGACCAACCTCGTTCTCTTCTTCGGCTGTCTCACGGTCCTGTTCATCGTCAAGCCTTGGTGGGCCCAGGCCCTGACCGCTGTCTTCCTGGGCATCATCTCGGGCCAGCTTGGATTCCAGCTGCACGATTCGGGCCACCGCCAGATGTTCACATCGAACTGGAAGAACGCGATGGTCGGCCTTGTCACCGCGGACGCGCTGCTTGGGATGAGCTACGGCTGGTGGGTGCAAAAGCACAACCGCCACCATGGCAACCCGAACGACGTCGACCTCGACCCGGACATCGATGTCGGTGCCATCGTCTACACACACGAACAGGCAATGGCACGGCGCGGACCGGGCCGGCTCCTTGCGATGTACCAGGTGTACTTCTTCTTCCCATTGACGACATTCCTGGCCTGGAGCATGCATGTGGTCGGCGCCACCTATCTCATCAAAGAGGACTCCAGGTACCGGCGCCTTGAGTTCGGGCTCCTGCTGGCTCACGCTGCGCTGTACCTCGGCGCGATGTTGTTCTTCCTCGGGCCGTGGTCGGCGCTGATGGTCGTGCTCATCCACAAGGGAGTTGGGGGAGCTTATCTCGCTTCCGTTTTCGCACCCAACCACAAGGGCATGCCGCAGACCGACAGCTCAACGCGGCTCGACTTCGTGCGCATACAGGTGCTGACGGCTCGCAACATTTACGGCCATCCGCTCACGGATTTCTGGTACGGCGCGCTCAACTATCAGATCGAGCACCATCTGTTCCCAGGCATGCCGCGCATCAACGTGAAGCGCGCGCAGCCGATCGTGAAGCAGTTCTGCGCGGAGCGCGGGATCTCGTATCACGAGACCTCGTTCCTGCAGTCGTACCGCGAGCTCTTGGGATTCCTGAACGAGGTCGGCGAACCACTCCGAACGGCAAAGGCTGAGGCCTAGACCTCTACCAGCTCCCGCCCCCGCCGCCGCCGCCGCCGCCACCCGAGAAGCCGCCCCCGCCAAATCCGCTCGAGCTGCCCGCGCTTGGCGGGACGTAAGTGATCGCGCTCGAGATGTTGGCGTTCATCGATTCCAGGCTGCTCGAGAGCAGGGCTGCCTGGAAAGGCGCGTTGCCCACGTACCACGAGCTCGTCGCGCTCGTATCGATTCCTTCAAACGCCTTTGCCCACTGGCTGACGCAACCGAACACGATTGCGTAGGGCAGCAACTGGGTGAAGATCTCAGCCTTCTCGGCAAACTGCTGGCGGTACTTCTCAGCCGTGTTCATGTAAAGGCGGAACCCGAGCGTGTGTTGCATCAGGTCGCGCCCGGCGGCGGTGCGCTGTGGCATGAACGGGAACGAGGCGGTGAGCACTATCCCGACGATCACGACCGCAAGGCCCACAAAGCCCCAACCAAAAGCCAGGCCCAACCCCACTGTCGCGGCAAAACCGACGAACACCAGCGAGCAGCCGAGGAGTCCCCAGGCGGTGCGGGCCTGATTCGGGTTGCTGGTGAACAGCCGGCGCGAGACCGCGTCGGAGTACATCTCTTTCTCCGCCACCCGCAAGGTCGGCGCAAACTTGCCCTTGAGGTCGGAGAGGGTCACCCTGGTGCGCCCCGCAAACAAGCCGTCGAGGATCGTCTTCTCGTACGGCAGCAGCTTGGCTGCGTCGCCGCCTGCCTTCCACGTGAGCGTCCATTCAACCTGGTGCGGGCTCGCCGCGATCGCGAGGTAGCCCCGCACGGCAAGGTCGACGATCGTTGCGGTCACGTCCTTGGTGTCGGCGCTCTCGTCGAGGATGAGCCCGAGCTCCGCGGGTCGCATGTTTTGCGGCGGCCCGAACTCCACCACCAGCGTCTCGTGCGCGAACACCGGCAGCGTTTGTTGAGGCTCGGTTGAAGCATCGGGCGCTGCCGAGGGAGCGTTCGCAAGATAGTGCTGCGTCAGGAAGGCGCGGTCGCGGCCGTGAGCCCACCAGTTCCAGCCCACCAGGCCGACGCCGAGCACTGCCAGCAGAGCGGACAGGCCGACTGTGAAGGGCGTGACTTCGAAAGCGTCCTGCGGAAACTGGCGCTGGCGAGATTCCAGCATGGGTGGGGGCACGGTGACCGCGCCTTTGTTCAACGCGACAGCAACCGACATCTCTTCGCCAGGACCCAGCTGGCGCGTGGAGGTAAATGTGACCGAGCCAGTGCCGTCGTTTTTCTCGCACGGATCTGTCGATCCGGTCTGCCCCTCGTAGCACGCGCTCCTCTGGAACGATCCCTGCGGAAAAGTGACAGTGGCGCTCACCTCCTGCTTGGACACCGGCCAGAGTGCGCCATCGACGTTCCAGAACAGCTCGTCACGGTCGCCGAACGTGTTCATTGCGCCGACGACGGCGTAGGTGATGACGTACCGCTGCCTCCCGGTGACGAGTACGTTTGGATCCCCGATCTTGATGACCTCGTTGTCGCTGCTGATCGAGTCGTCGTATGGGACTTCGCTGGTGCCATTCGTCACCGATCGAACTGCGAGCTCGTAAAAGCGATCCTGCGTGTCGTTGTACCTGTACCGGAGCGGGATGGTCCTGAAGATGCCGTGCTTGCTCAACGCACCGAAGTCGACCTGGATGTCCTCGGTGACGGTGATCGTGGAGTCGGCGGCGATGGCGATATCAGAGTGGAAAGACGTGATGACCCAGCCCTCGTCGGCATGGCCGGCGCCAGCTGACCCGATCACCAGCCACGCCGCCACGAGCCCCGCGAGGATTGAGCGGCCCACTGCTTTGGGAAGGCTCATCTCGTGGCGGATGTTACTTCCAGTGTTATGGCTCAAAGCCCATGCTGATCAGGCGTGTGAGCTGCCCGTGTTCGTATAGTCGTGCTGCGGGCATCGCGTCCGCACCCTCCAATCTTGTGATCAGTACTGCCCTATGACTCTCGCAAATATCCGGCGCGACATTCGCAACGTGGCGATCATCGCTCACGTCGACCATGGGAAGACGACGCTGGTCGACGCCCTGTTGAAGCAGAGCCACACCTTCAGAGACAACCAGGAGGTCGGCACCCTGATCATGGACTCGAACGACCTCGAGCGCGAGAAGGGCATCACGATCCTCGCCAAGAACACCTCGGTCCGCCACGGCGAGGTGACCATCAACATCATCGACACCCCGGGGCACGCCGATTTCGGCGGCGAGGTCGAGCGGGTGCTGAACATGGCTGACGGCTGTCTGCTCCTCGTCGACGCAGCCGAAGGGCCTATGCCGCAGACGCGTTTCGTGCTGCGCAAAGCGTTCGAGGTGGGACTGCGAATCATCGTCGTCATCAACAAGGTCGATCGCAAGAACGCCGACCCGAAGGCCGCTCTCGACAAGGTCCACGACCTTTTCCTCGAGCTTGCCGAGGATGCCGACCAGCTCGAGGCGCCAGTCGTGTACGCGGTAGCCAAGGAGGGCCGGGCAGGCCTCGAGGTGGACAACCTCGGTGATGACCTCGAGCCACTGTTCAAGACAATCATCGATCACATCCCGCCCCCGGTCATCGAGCCGGGAGGGTTCCAGATGCTGGTTGCCAATCGGGCGTACGACGACTACACGGGACCGATGGCGATCGGGCGAATCTCCCGAGGCAGCATTGCTCCGGGCGATGCGGTGGCGGTGCTCACATCAGGCGAGCCTCGACGGGCCAGGGTGGTGCAGGTGCTCGTTTACAGGGGCCTCGACCGAGTCGCGGTGCCGATGGCGACCGCAGGCGACATCGTTGTGCTCACCGGACTCGACGAGGTCGCCATCGGCGACACCCTCGCCGACCCCGAGTCGCCGGACCCATTGCCCCGCATCGAGATCGATGAGCCGACCGTCCGGATGACATTCGGGGTCAACACGTCGCCCTTCACGGGTCGCGAGGGCAAGTTCTCGACCACCCGGCAGCTTCGCGCGCGCCTCTACAAGGAGCTCGACGTCAACCTCGGGCTGCACGTGGAGGACACAGACGCCGCGGAGAGGTTCCTGGTCAGCGGCCGGGGCGAGCTGCACCTCGCTGTGCTGATCGAGACCATGCGCAGAGAGGGCTATGAGTTCGAGGTCTCGCGGCCGGAGGCCATCGTGAAGAAGATCAACGGACAGCGGATGGAGCCCATCGAGCGGCTTACGGTCGACGTTCGCGAGGAGCACCTTGGCGCGGTGACCGAAGCACTGGGCAAGCGACGCGGCGAGATGATCGAGATCACCTATGACTCCAAGGGCGGGGTCAGGCTCGAGTACCTCATCCCCACGCGAGGCCTCATAGGTTTTCGAAACAGCTTCCTGACGCTGACCGCCGGCACCGGCCTCATGGGCTCGATCGGTATCGGCTACAGGCCGTGGGCAGGCGACTTTCGCGAGCAGCGCAACGGAGCCCTCACAGCCTCGTCGCCAGGCTCCACCCTCGCCTTTGGGCTGGCGGGCGCCCAGGAGCGCGGCACCACCTTCATCGAGGCGGGTGAGGCGGTTTACGAGGGGATGATCGTCGGCATCCAGAAGCGGCCCGGCGACATCAGGGTCAACGTCTGCCGTGAGAAGAAACAGTCCAACATCAGGTCGTCCACGTCCGACATCTCGGTGCGGCTGACCCCTGCCTCCAGGCTGAGCCTGGAGCAGAGCCTGGACTTCCTGTCCGACGACGAGCTGCTCGAGGTCACGCCGAAGCATCTGCGCCTTCGAAAGCGCCACCTGACGGAGGTCGACCAGTCGCGTGCAAGGCGGAATTCCGAGGCGCCCCGCCCCGAGCGGGTGAGATCGGGCTAGGGAGGGTCGGAGAGGGGTCCACGAGGCCCATGGTTCGGTTCCAGCCGGCTGGGGTATAATCACCCTGCCGGCACAGTGCAGGCGCTCACCGCAGGCTCCGTTTCTCGAACAGGCCCGCCG
>DAIUFK010000110.1:0-4467 GCA_036844615.1 Candidatus Dormiibacterota bacterium
ATCGCCATAACCATCTTCATGCTCGTGCCACCTCCGTGTGCCCTGGCACCGGTTCTGATGAACGGTGCGGGTTAACCGTAGGCATATCGGCAGGGCGGTAGATTCCTCCAGGAACCGGCATGAACGATTCTGGGTAGCCCCACATGCCGTGCTCGCTGATGTCCAGTCCGTCCATCTCCTCCCGAGCGGAGACACGAAGCCCGACCGTCTTCTTGATGATCCAGAACAGGCCGTAGCTGAGAACGAAGACTGTCACGAACGATGCTGCGACCGCGATCGCCTGCGCCCCGAGCTGGTGGAAGCTGCCTGTGTAGAAGAGGCCACCCTGCCCGACGCCGTTGAATTTGGCGAGAGCTGGGACTGTGAAGAGTCCGCAGCTGAGCGTGCCCCAGATGCCCGCGAGTCCGTGCGCAGGCAGCGCGCCGACCGGGTCGTCGAGGACCCTGTCGAGAGCCAGGACACCGACGACGACGATGACTCCGGCGACCGCGCCGATGACGACGCCGGCCCACGGCTCGACGTAGCCGGAGGGCGCGGTGATGGCAACAAGCGCTGCGATGGCGCCGTTGCCGATCATGCCCACGTCCATCGTCTTCGTGATCAGGTAGATCGTCGCGAGAGCGGCCACAGCGCCGGCCGCCGCGGCAAGGTTGGTGACCACCACGACGTCAGCGAAGTGAAGGTTCGTCGCGTTGAGCGTGGAACCAGGGTTGAATCCGAACCAACCGAACCAGAGGATGAGAACACCGAGCTGTGCAAGCGGCATGTTGTGACCGGGAATCGCGTTAGACCTGCCCTTCTCAAATTTGCCGATGCGGGGACCAAGGAGCAGAAGCCCGGCCAGACCTGCGGTCGCACCGGTGAGGTGCACGACGGTAGAGCCTGCGAAGTCCTGGCTGCCCAGCGTCGCCATCAGGAAGCCGCCACCGAAAAGCTGATGGCTGATCAGCGGGTAGATGAACGCTGCAAACGGAATACCGAAGAGGATGTAGACGATGAACTTGGTGCGCTCCAGCATCGTGCCCCAGACGATCGCGAGAGAGACCGCGCAGAAGACGAATTCGAAGAACCACTTGGCCGAAGCAGGCACCGTGCTGAAAGAGATGGCCGGCAGGTCCATGGTCGAGCCAGGGCTGAATGTCGGGAAGAATCCGCTGCCGCCGATGACCGCGAACAGGCCTCCCGCCCCGAAGGCGAAGCCAAAGCCAACCGCCCAGTAGCTGATCGAGCTCACGCTGAGGTTCGTCACCACTTTGGCGACGACCGTCCCTACATTCTTCATGCGGCTGAACCCGACCTCGAGCATCGCGAAACCTGCCTGCATGAACATGACAAAGCAGGCGGCCACGATCACCCAGACGGTGTCGGCTGCGACGCCGGCCGCCTGCGTTGCGGTCGGATCGTCGGCCAGCACCAGGACTGGCACCACCGCCGCGATGGCTGCAAAGCCCGCGGCGATCGCGAGCACCGGCTTGCGCTTCCCGAGCGCCTTCCAAACCAGCGTGGCGGCACCCATGCGGCCGCCCTGCGCCCTGAGATCGATACTAAACCCCGACAAGGACCTCACCTCCTAATGCTTGCCGCCTGCATGACGGCTCGGGATCCAAGCTAGGGGAGGTCGGCAGCCTGTCGAAACGTGTGGGGACGACGAACCGACCCAGCGCCCCTTGTGTTGATCACACGAGAGGAGCCCGCCTGTGGATATCTCGGTTGGTGTGGTTCACACGTGAAAGGCCGCCTCCGATTCGTGGGAGCGAACCGTGATCTCGCGCGCGAGCGGTTCCTACGATGGGCCATGAGCTCGTCAAATCCAGGGTTCAGGAGGGTGTAGATGGCAATCGAAACGAGATCCGGCAGCAAGACCAGCCCACGTGAGGTGCTCGAACGAGCCAAGGCTGAAGGCGTCGAAGTGGTCGACGTGCGTTTTATCGACCTGCCGGGCACCTGGCAGCACTTCAGCCTCCCGCTCGGCGAGCTCGAAGTGGACAGCTTCAAGGAAGGCCTCGGATTCGACGGCTCGAGCATTCGCGGCTTCCAGGCGATCGATGAGAGCGACATGTTGCTCATCCCCGACCCCGACTCCGCGACGATCGACCCGTGTCTTTCACACAAGACGCTGTTCCTCATCTGCGACGTCATCGACCCGATCACACGCGAGCCTTACAGCCGGGACGGGCGCTACATCGCCAAGAAGGCTGAGGAACACCTTCGCCGCTCGGGCATCGCCGACGTCAGCTACTGGGGCCCGGAGGCCGAGTTCTATCTGTTCAACTCGCTGCGCTTCGACCAGAACGCCCACAGCGGGTACTACTACATCGACTCGGAAGAGGGCATCTGGAACTCGGGCAAGAATTCCGAGCCCAACCTGTCGTTCCGCCCGCGCCACAAGGAAGGCTACTTCCCGGTGCCGCCGACAGACAAGCTTCAGGACCTGCGGTCGGAGATCATGCTCAAGCTGATCGAGGCAGGCATCCAGGTCGAGGTCCAGCACCACGAGGTCGGCACCGCCGGGCAGGCCGAGATCGACATGCGCTTCGACACGCTGACGAAGATGGGCGACAAGATGATGGTGTTCAAGTACGTCATCAAAAACATCGCCGCCCAGCACGGTTACGTGGCGACCTTCATGCCCAAGCCCCTCTTCCAGGACAACGGCTCAGGCATGCACATACACCAGAGCCTGTGGAAGGACGGGCAGAACCTGTTCGCGGACGCCAAAGGCTACGCCGGGCTGAGCCAGACCGCGGTGCACTACATCGGCGGCCTGCTCAAGCACGCGCCGGCGCTGCTCGCGATCTGCGCGCCGACGACCAACTCGTATCGCCGCCTGGTGCCCGGTTACGAGGCGCCGATCAACCTCGTCTACTCGAAGCGGAACCGGTCGGCCTGCGTTCGCATCCCGATGTACTCGACCAACCCAAAGACCAAGCGCGTCGAGTTCCGCTCGCCCGACCCAGCAGCCAACCCCTACCTCGCGTTCTCTGCCTGTCTGATGGCGGGCCTGGACGGAATCAAGAACAGCATCGTGCCGCCCGAGCCGGTGGACAAGGACATCTACGAGCTCGAAGGCGCGGCCAAGGCCAAGATCAAGTCAGTGCCCGGCTCGCTCGCCGAGTCGCTCAACGCACTGGAAAAGGATCACGCTTTCCTACTCGAGGGCGGCGTGTTCACATCGGACGTGATCGAGACCTGGATCGACTACAAGCGCAAGCGCGAGGTCGACCAGGTGGCGCTTCGACCACATCCCTGGGAGTTCATGCTCTACTCGGACGTCTAACGACGTCCTCGTTATGAGGGGGAACCAGTCGGTTCCCCCTCATCGGCGGGCGCTGCGCGCGCGCCTGCTCTTCCTCCCGGGATGGGATTAATTACGAATTGTTTTCTCCACGCGACGAATGGGAGTGGAGAAAAACAAAGTTATGGCCGGGGGGACCCCGGCCAACCCTGCGTAGCTGGTTTCGAATAGGAGCGCAAGCGGCTTAGACTGCCTCCAACTTTGGCACAGCTCTTGCGATTGGCGGGCTCACATCTACCGCCTCACCTTCGTCGGCGGGATCTTCCTTGCCCTGGCAGTGGGTGTCCTGCCAGTGTTGGAGCGAATCGTGTCGAGCGCGGCCGGGACGACCATTCCCATGAGCGGCTTTGACGCAGTGCTGGTGGCGGCGGTCATCCTGGCGGTTGTCGGCAGCCTCGAGGGATCCCGCGCTGGTCGTCCGAGGCTGCCCATCCCGGCGACCTACATGCCGTGATGAGGCGTCAGATGCCTAGCATCGTGCGAGCGCGGAGCGCGATGGAGATAGCCACCCTCGTTTCCGGGTCGTCCAGCTGCAGCCCTGTCAGGGCCTGGATCCGCTCCACGCGGTAGCTCATCGAGTTGATGTGGATGCCGAGGTTCCGCGCTGCCGCCCGCCGCACCCAACGCGCCGCCGACAGCGCCTCCAGCGTTTCGAGCAATGGGGTGTCGCGGGACTGCGCGTACTTCAACAGGGTGCCGAGCAGCTCGTCGACGAACCGCCGCAGCGCCTCCGGGCTCTGCACCTCGAGCAGCAGGCGAAACGCTCCAAGCGAACGGTAGGAGGCGACTCTGCCACGCCCGCCAGCGCGGCGGGTCAGACGCAGCGCCTGGCGCGCTTCGAGGTGTGAGCGAGCCAGCTCGCCTACAGAGCTCGCCAGGTTTCCGATACCGACGGAAGCCGAGCCCGGCTTCATGACCGCCGCGGCCCCGGCGAGTATCTGCGCCGCGAGCTTTTCGATCGCCGCAAGGTCGGCTGCGATCTCGTCGGGCACAAGGAAGACTGCGGAGGAGGACCTGACCAGCGTGAGCGCGTCGGGCAACCGGGACCGAACGATCCCGCTCAAGGCCGCGTCCAGCCGGTCCGGCCGACCGGGTGCCACCAGCGCCGCCTCGGTCTCGTCATCGTCCGGCTCCAGGACCATCACCCATGCGCGCTGAGGGAGGCGGTGGCC
>DAIUFK010000111.1:0-4403 GCA_036844615.1 Candidatus Dormiibacterota bacterium
TGCGAAGTTCATGCCCAAGGGGCAAAGGAGGTGAGGCGGAAGCTTGGATAAACCGAATCGTGGTGCCAGCCGCCTCGTTTGCCAGCCGGGAGCTCGGGAGGACGTGAGCCTCTAGGGCTTTCATTTCCGGAACCGGCTCCTGGAGTCGGAGGCGGAAGCATTGCGAACGTCGACAACGGGGGTCGGAAAAGTTTCCGACCCTCGTCTTATTTCCCCCTCGCACCTCCGGGGCGAGGGTCGGCGAGCGGGGCGTTAACCGGCATGGGCGTGTGCGACGATCTTTTCGTGAGCGAAGACTTCGCGGCGCGGATGAACGAGCTCAAGGGAGGCTGGCCGCAGGCGATGGCCATCACCATCACGCGAGCGACGGCGGACGAGGTGAGGGGTGAGCTTACGGTCGGGCCTCAACACCTTCAGCCATACGGCGTGGTTCACGGTGGCGTTCACTGCGGGCTGATCGAGACCCTGGCTTCGGTCGGAGCGGCGCTGTTCGCGTTGCCTCGCGGCCAATCCGTCGTCGGTCTTGAGAACAGCACGAGCTTCGTGCGCGCGGTGCGCGAAGGCGAGAAGCTCCACGCGGTTTCGAAACCGATCACGCGAGGCCGCACGACGCAGGTCTGGGAAGCCACGATTTTCGACGACGAACAACGCATCGTGGCCACAGGACGCGTGCGCCTTTTGTGCCTCGACCAAGACCGCCCGCTGGCCGGCGAGCAGGTACGGACTCCCATGCATCCGCCGGTCGAATAAGTCAGCCTCCAGTCACGTAGCTGAAGATGATCTCGTCGATAAGCCTCTCGACCGGCGCAAGGTCGTCGGTGAAAACCTGGCTGTGGTACTGGGACACGCGCAGGTTGCCCTCGCCTATCGCGCTCGCAGCCACCTCCTTCGCCAGCGGCTCGTTGATCAAGCCAAGGTTGTGCTCGACGTCGGCCAGCGTGGTCGGCTGCGTCGACCCGTACACGAGAGTGTTCGTGAACTCGGGGACATCGATGAGAAACACGCTGGGGTAGACCGCGGACATAGTGCTCGCTATCGCGTCGACAAGTCGGTAGTCACTGGTGGTGCGCCCTGCGTTGACCACTGCCACCCCTCCAGGCGTGAGGTGATTGCTCACTTCGCTGAAGAACTCACGTGTGGTGAGGTGAAACGGGATGTAGGGCTGCCTATAGGCGTCGATGGCGATCACGTCGTACTTACCGGCGTGAGTGTCGAGCCAATAGCGCGCATCCGCCACCACCGGGTGCACGTTCGGCTCGTCGAGGTGGAAGTACCGATGGGCCACGTTGAGGATCTCGGGATCGATCTCCACGCCTGTGATGTCGACCCCACTCCCAAACGCGGCAGTGTACTGGCGCGCCGCTGTGCCTCCAGCCAACCCGAGGATGGCGACGTCCTTGGGCTGAGGTTCCGAGGTCTGCGCGGGCCGGAAAGAATCGGCGAGCAGGAAGTAGTCCCACGGCCCGCCGGTGACCAGGCTCTGGGAGTCGTAGATGGAATGGATCGCCTCGCCTTCGTTGAGGATCAGTTCCGTCTTGGTTCCCTCCTGCACCACCTGTATGTAGTTGTAAGCCGACTCCTTCTCGTAAACCAGCGTCCCCACCTGGGGAGGTTTGATCCCAGACGGTAGAAAGATCCAGGCAAGGATCACTGCCATTACGAAGAGTGCGTAAAGCTTGCGATGAGGCCATAGCCCGACGACCGAGATGACCACCAACGCAAGGCCGAAACCAACGAGTGTCGGGCGTGTGCCATAGGTTGGGATGAACCAGAAAACCGGCAGAAAGGTCCCGAGGATGCTTCCCGTCGTGGAGAGCGCGTACACGCGTCCCGCTGTGTTGCCTCCAGTCTCGACGCTGGTCAGGAGAAGCCTGATCGCGAAAGGGCTCACGCAGCCGAGCAGGATCACCGGCGCGGCGAAGAGCAGGACGACGGCGAGCAACGTGCCAGCGACAAGTCCCACGCTCAGGTCCTTGAATCCCTGCTGGGACGCAAGAAGGATCGGATAGCTGACGAGGGGGATCAAACCGATCCACAGCCCCGCCCAGGCAGTCACCTGATACAGCACCTCGGGTCGCGGATGCCGGTCGGCGAGCCTGCCGCCGATGACGTAACCCGCAGACAGATAGATGAGGACCAACCCGATCAGCACTCCCCACACGTAGAGGCTGGTGCCGAAGTACGGGGCGAGGAGACGCGATGCGCCGAACTCCACCGCCAGGGACGCCATGCCGGAAACGAACACGAGTGGCAGCAGCAATCGTCGCGAGGGGGGCAAGGCGCTGTAGAGATTAGCGGGTGGCGGTGATCAGACCGGCTGCTCGCCTGCCCACTTGCGAGTCCGCTCGTCCATCGGCACAGGGAGCTGGACCTTCACCTCTGCGTAGAGGTCTCCTGGCGTACCGCCCTTAGGGTCGGGGAGCCCGAGCCCGCGCAGGCGGATCTTGGTTCCGTTCTGCGTCTCCGGCGCGACCTTGAACTGCACCTGCCCGCCCTTCAACGTCGGCGCCGCCACCTCGCCTCCATGCAGTGCCACGTGCAGAGGCACCGGCACGACAACGCGAAGATCCTTGCCTTCGCGCGTGAACAGTGGGTCGGGCGCAATCTGCACACGCGCGCGCAGCCCTGGGACGCGAAGCACAGTCCCCTCCTTGACGCCCGCCGGCACCTTCACCTCGACGCGCCTGCCACCAGGCAGCTCCACCGTGCGGCTCGTCCCGCGGTACACCTCGGCGAGGCTGACGGTGATCGGCGCCTCGACGTCCGCCGGCTCCTGACGCGCCCGGTCCCGCGCGTTGCCGCCGAATATCGACCCGAAGATGTCGCCGAACCCACCCCCGGCGCCGCCGAACAGGTCCTCCATCTCGCTAGGCGTGACGGTTCGGTACTGGGCGCCGCCGCCCTGCTGCGGCCGGAACCCGCCGCCACGACCCTGTCCCGGCTGCACGCCGCCGGCCTCCGCTGCGGCCCAGCTCGAGCCGAACTCGTCGTAGAGGCTCCGCTTCTTGGCGTCCGAGAGCACGTCGTGGGCCTGCGAGATCTCCTTGAACTTCGCTTCGGAAGCCTTGTCGCCGGCGTTGAGGTCAGGGTGGTGCTTGCGCGCCAGCTTCCGGAAGGCAGAAGTGATCTCCTTCTGGCTCGCCGTCCGCGGGACGCCCAGCACCTCGTAGTAGTCCTTGGTCTTTGCCATTACCTGCTACTTACCCGTTTCATGAGGCCGACATAACCGCCTAGAGCTCGACCACGGTCGGAACTATGGCTGAGGGGCTCACCTCCAGGATTCCGACCGACGGCGGCGGATAGCTCCGAAGGTGACGCGCGACCTGCAACCAGCTCCATTCGAACCAGTCTGGATTTTGGCCCAGGCGCTGCCTCGCCGTCTGCGGATTCCACTGGTGAACGCCGCCCGGGTTGAACAGCAGTGTCCCCTCGCGAGTCTCCACGTGGGGGCGATGGGTGTGCCCGAAGACTATGGCGTCGGCGTTGGGGAAGCGTGTTCGAAGCGCGCGCGCGAGGCCGGCGCCGGCGTGAACATAGCCAAGGCTGAGCGTCCACAGCAACGTTTGCGGCTCCTCGATCCATCGGCTGCGGTTGCCGTGCACGACCACGATCCTGCGGCCTTCGACTTTCAACTCGCGGCTCGCGGGCAGCGACGCCAGCTTGCCGTCGTGATCGCCTCGAACCGATTCCACTGGCGCGATGCGCTCGAGCTGGGCAATGGTCTCGGGAGCTGTCACGTCCCCCGCGTGGAGGATGAGGTCGACCCCACGCAGCACCTCGAAGAGGCGGTCGGGGAGCCGATCGATGAACTCGGGGCAGTGGCTGTCCGCGACCACCCCAATGCGCGTGGTCAAGCAGGCTCGCGTGCCGGCCGCCGCCGGAGCGTCAGCAGCACGATGAGCGGGGCGAGGCTGAGCACTGCAGCAATCCCGAAGACCAGCGGCTGCCCCGCGCCGAATGCGAAGGCTCCGATGACCGGCCCGATCACGCCGCCGACGTAGAAAGGAAACAGGATCTGGCCCAGCACTGCGCCGCGACGTTCAGGACTCACAGTGGCCGCCATGACCGCCATGCTCGCGGTGAGGATGGCCGCGGCGCACACGCCGTTGACGAAGAGTGCGGCGGCGAATGGCAAAAGCGTCTGGCTCAAGCCGGCACCGGTCAGCGCCAGCGCCGCCCCGACAGAGGTCAGGCTGAGAACCCACACGTGCCCGAACCTCTGCATGGCGATGCCCCACAGGGGAGACGCGACCGCCTGGCCGAGACCAACCGCAGACAGCACGACGCCTACCGCCGTCACCGTGTCGTTCGGAGCCAGGCGCCCTATGTATATCGGCACATACGGAAGGATGGTCCAGAGCCCGATCTGCGTGATTGCCGTGGCAAGAAACAGCCGCCACACG
>DAIUFK010000112.1:0-4366 GCA_036844615.1 Candidatus Dormiibacterota bacterium
CCGCCTCGCCGATGCGGCCGGCCCCGGTTCCGCTCAACTTGCGGTCCTCGACGACAATCTCGTTGACGCACTCCAGGCGCGCGTCGAGTCCGAGCTTGCGCAACCCTTGGACAGCTGGCTCCAGCAAATCGCGATAGAGGCGCTCAACCGAGGCAGGAGCGCTGCGGGCCGGCAACGTGAACTGGAAGAAGAGCTGGTCCGAATCGCAATAAACGGGCCCCCCGCCGATCTGGCGTCGAAGCACGGGCAGACCCATCTCCTCGCAGGCGACAAGGTCCAGCTCGTTGAGCCGGCGATGGAGACCGATGCAGACATACGCGCCTCGGGGTCGGCAGAACGAGAGCACCGGCCGGTCGGTCGGGTGCATGGCCGAGGCGATGCCGTGCCACAGGCTCTGCGAGCGAGCCACCGGCACCTTGCCGGCGTCAATCACCCTCAGGTCGGTCAGGTCCCTCATTTGATCTGGATCACCGGCAGGCGGCGAAAGGCCCTGACGCTGATCTGCGCCGCGAGCTGACGCGACAGCTCTCGGAACGCAGTCTGCTGCGGACTGCCGGTCACCGCCGCTGCGGGCTTCCCCGCGTCGGCACCCTCCCGGATCGCGTCGTCGAGCGGAAGCGCACCAAGGAAAGGGATACCAAGCTCGATACTCGCCGTCTTCGCGCCTCCGGTGGAAAAGGGATGATGGCGGCGCCCGCACTCGCACTCGTAGTAGCTCATGTTCTCGATGAGGCCGAGGACCGGCACGTTCAGCTGCCGGAACATCGCTGCCGACTTGACCGCGATATCGACGGCCATCCGCTGTGGTGTGCACACCACGGCGACACCGGTCAGCGGCACCGCCTGTGCCAGGCTCAGGGGCGCGTCGCCGGTGCCAGGGGGCAGATCGATGAGAAGGTAGTCAAGCTCACCCCACGAAACATCACTGAGCATCTGGGTCACCATCTTGCCGACCATCGGTCCGCGCCAGACCACGGCCTCGTTGCCCGAGTTCATTAGGATCGCCATCGAGATCAGCTCGACTCCATGGGCACGCACCGGCAGCAACTTCTGCGTATCGGTGTCGACTTCAGGCCGCTCGGCCGTGCCCATGACCGCGGGAATACTGGCACCATAGATGTCGGCGTCCAGAAGGCCGACTCGGGCACCCTCGGCGGCGAGCGCCACGGCGAGATTCGCGCTCACCGTGGACTTGCCCACCCCGCCTTTACCGCTTGCTATTGCCACGATGTTCTTGACGCCAGGCAACAGGCCTCCGCCGCCGGGGTTGGAGGGTCGCACATTGGAGGTCATCCGGACCTCGACCTCCGTGACTCCCGGCAGCGCCCCCACCAATTCACGCGACGCGGTCTCGAAGTGGGCCTTGACCGGGCAGGCCGGGGTGGTCAGCTCGAAGGTAAAGCTGACCCGGCCGCCCGCTATCTCGAGATCCTTGATCATCCCTAGCGAGACCACGTCGCGACCAAGGTCCGGATCTTGGAGCGAAGAGAGCACCCGCAATACGTCGTCACGCATTGTCATTTGAGCCATCAGATGTGGTAGCCCTGCTCCTCGAGGAGCTCCTCCATCACATCGCCCAGGATCATGTGCAGTCCCGCGTCGATAGCCTTGATCATGTCCAGGACACCAGTGAGATGCCAGATCAAGTAGAGCTCGGTCAGTGTCTTGTCGCTCACGTCCCAGGCGGTGCTCGTGGTGTGCAGCGTCTCCGGCGGCAGCGCCTTGCGCCAGAGCTGGAGGTTTCCTGAGATCTCCTTGGTGTCAGGGCCCCAGTCGGGGAACGCTTCCGGTTGGATCATGTCCGGTGAGACCTGCGTGCCGGTGCCCATGATCTTGTAGATGATCCTGCCGTAGCCCTCAAGCGCCTCCTTGGCGGTGTGCAAACCGTTATTTACCGCGACCTCGCGCATGATCGTTATGATCCCGCCCGGATTGTTGCCCCGCGGGCAGCGCAAGCAGGAGAAACACTGCGAGCAATCCCAGACGTCTTTGTTCATCTGCTCCCAGACGAGGTCCACGTCCTGCCGGGCGACGGCCTGCGTGATCTTGCGGGGACTGAAGTCGTAGAAGCGCGCGGACGGACATGCCGCCACGCAGATGCCGCATTCATAGCAGCCCTTCAAATAGTCCGGGAAGCGAAGGTCTGCCTCGACCTCGGCGAGCATCCGTTCCTTTACCTCGCGAGTCGCCTGCGGGACTTCGGTGGGTGAAGGCATCTACTTGTTACGCTTGACCAAGAAACGCATCAGCTTGCCTTCCTGCTCGAAACCGATCAGTTCGTGACCCATGCGCCGCGTCCAGGTGTCCATATCGGGCTTGGCACCGGGGTCGTCGGCGAGCAGCAGAAGTGTCTGTCCGATCTCGACTTCCTTGATCGCCTTTGAGATTTTCAGGATCGGCATCGGGCACAGCATGTGCACGCAGTCAAGGGTCCTGTCCGCCGAATCAAGCGCCATTGTTCTCCTCCTGTGTCGGGGTGGTCCGTGTGTTGGAGTCGGGCCCGAGCAGCCGCGACCAGTCAACCGTCTCTCCCTTCATGAACGTCCTCTTCACCCACGACGGCGCGAGCTGCCAGCAGGGGGTGCATACCGTCTTACCGACGGCTACCGGGTTGACCTGGCAGAGCATGCAAAGGACCTCAGTCGGCACAGCGATAGCACCTCACCCCGTCCCGATCGATACGCTCTCTGATGGCGTCGAACGCCTCGCGGCCCGGCACCAGTCGTTGACGCTCCTCCTCCAGGGCGATGGGCCGCACTCGCACCAGCCACCCGGCGCCGTAGGGGTCGCGGTTCGCGATGAGGATGTCCCGACCGAAAGTCTCCTCGTTGGTGGCGACAATCTCCCCCGACAGCGGCGTCGGAAACGGGCCCACCCACTTTGCGCTCTCGATGGTCGCTGCGCTCTGACCCCCTCGCAGCACCTTGCCCGGGGCCTTGAAGAGGATGCTCACAAGTTTGCCCGCCTTGGTCTGAGCGACATCGGTCATTCCGAGGGTCACCGTCCCGTCCTCCTCGAAGCGGGCCCACACGTCGCGGTCGACGTCGTAGGCGAGGTCAGGTGGAACCCAGCAACCCTGGTAGACATGCTCGGGAATTTCCATTCCATCAGGTCCCGCAGTCGATGCCCTCCGCCTGCAGCAGCGCCCGGTAGGCCTCTACGCCCTGCTCGCCGGTCACCAGGTCCTTCGTCTCCTCGTCCCAATTGGCGGGTGCCAGCTTGACAATCCAGTTGCCATACGGATCGGCGTTGAGCGCGGTCGGTCTGTCGAGCGGGACGTCGTTGACGGCGACGATCTCCCCGGACAGGGGACTGGGGATCGGCCCAACCCACTTCGACGATTCCACCGTGCCAGCACTCTGGCCGCGCGTGATGGTGCGGCCCACCTTTTTGGGCGTTACCACGATGATCTTGCCGGCGAGCTTCTGGGCCGGATCGGTGATCCCGATCCGGACGGTACCATCCTCATCTCGCTTGATCCACACGTGCTTTTCGATCTGGTACAGGAGATCCTCCGGGATGTTGCAGTTGTTGACTGTCGTCAACGCCTGGCCTCCACATCGACGACAGCCTGCGATTGCTCGTGGGTCTCCCAGTGGTAGAGAAGAAGGTCGTAACCCACCATGCGGATTTCATCGGCGAACTTCTCGAGGAAGGCCTGGTCGCGACCGCGCGGGTTCACTTCCCGCGTCATGCCCTCCGGGCAGAGCGGGCAATTAACGTCGAAGAACATCCGGTCGCCCTCATGCCGTGTGTGAAGGCTGTCCTTGTGGGCGCTCACCATATGGGCGTGAAGCTCAGAGCGGGTCCCGGCTTCGTCACAGAAGGGACACCTCACGGCTGGGCCTCGGCTTCGGTCAGAGCTTGGTCCAGCAATTGGAATAGCTCGCGCAACAGCGGGGTGGGCTGACTTGAGCCCGAGCCCACGTCCCAGACGGTGAGCCCAGCCTGGGCCAGGTCCTGCAGGACGACGGATGGCTCCACGCTGCCGGCTCCATTCAGGTCTTCGTTGGCCAGAATCCGTTCCGCGAGCTCGTATCCCTCACGGCTGCTGAGCGCAGCGAGGGCGCCGCGCAGCACGGTCTCGGCTGCGGCCCGCCGGTCTTCTGTCGGTGTGCTCGACTCTGTATAGGTGTCCAGCGCTCGCAGCCGCTCCTGTACTCGGGTCAGGGCCTCGACCCGCTCAGCGATCGCGCCACCAAGCCGGCTGGGTGCGATCCGGCTCATCCCACCGGCACCAGATGCGGATCGAGTGCCATTTCCACCAGCTCGATGATGTCCTTGACCTGAATCCGATCCTCCATCCCCAGCGACTGGACGGCGGCCGTGTACATGACCACGTCCTTGGGGCAGGCCACCACGAAGT
>DAIUFK010000113.1:0-4264 GCA_036844615.1 Candidatus Dormiibacterota bacterium
AGACAGACCACCTGTTTACAAAACAGCTGCTCTGCCGTTGAGCTACGCCGGCGTCGATTCCGAAGGTTAGCGCAAGCCTTGTTTCGGAACGAGACAAATAGGTCCGGGTGAGCCTATATGCCGATCCCGCCGACGAGGTGACCTACCGCGGCGGTGACCGCCATTGCCAATCCGCCTCCCACGCACACTCTTATGGCGGCGCGCATCATCGGCGCGCCTCCTGCACGGGCCCCAGCAATGCCAAGCGCAACCAGGGCGATTAGGGCGCTCACCACAACGGCCACGGTCCGGGCAGCGATGGGGACCAGCAGAAAAGCGACTATCGGCAATACCGCGCCTGCCGTGAAGCTCAACGCCGAGTACAGCGCTGCTTGGACGGGACGAGCCAGGATGGCAGCCATGCCGAGCTCATCGCGGGCATGGGCGCCGAGCGCATCAGAGGCTGTGAGAGCTTCGGCGACCTTGCCGGCCAACTCGGTTGAAAGCCCGCGTTTGACATAGATCGCAGCCAGCTCCTGCTTCTCACCCTCCGGATGCGCCTTTAGTTCTCCGCGCTCCTGTTCGAGGTCGGCTCGCTCAACATCTCGCTGCGAGCTGACAGATACGTATTCGCCGGCGGCCATCGCCATAGCGCCGGCGACCAGCGCGGCGATTGCCGCTGTGAGCACGAAGCTCGTCGAGGCTCCAGCCGCAATTACGCCTATCGCAACGCTTGCGACGGAAACAATTCCATCGTTGGCACCGAGCACGGCGGCTCGCAGCCATCCGGCGCGCTGCCCTCTATGGCGGACCCTGGCGACGGTACCCACTGAGCGCAGTCTATCCACGGGCGCGCCGCGGTCGAATTCCGAGCTACTACCCTTACGTGGCGACGACCTGGGGTTAAGTGCAGACTCTTATCGATCCTGACCTGCAGGTCGGCATACGAGGAGGAAGGCGCATGTTCATGAGCATCAGGACGTATCGGGTCGGCTCGGGTGAGCTCGACGAGGTAGTGCGCAGGGTCGACGAGGGTTGGGCCGATCAGCTGCGAAGCGAGGCGGGATTCCTGAGCTACCACCTTGTCGCAACAGGCCCAAATGAGCTCGTCTCGATGACTGCATGCCTCGACGAGGACGGGCTGGAGCGCGTCGTCCAAAAGAGCGGACAGTGGGTCGGCACGCGCCTCATGGGTCTTGATGTAGTGCTCGAGCACTCGCATGTGGGGAAGGTGGTATCTCACCTCGGCTGAGCCGAGCTCCCTAGCGCGTTGACCACCGGGCACGAGGAAGAAACGACGAGCCGGCTCCGGCACTTGCTGGAGACAAGGCTTCTTCCGGCGGTTCTCGGTGAGAGGGCGCCGCTTGAGCTGACCGCCTTCGGTGTTCGCGGCGAACCGATTAGCTATGCCGACGCTGTCCGCGGACGGTTCGCGCCAGTGAGCATCGGCGATTCGTGGGGCCCGCCCTGGAGCACCACGTGGTTCCACGTACGCGGCGCGGTCCCCGCCGCATGGGCGAGCCAGAAGGTGGTGGCGCTCTTCGACCTCGGTTACGCGGGGACGACGGGTTTCACGTGCGAGGCGCTGGCCTGGCTGGACGGCAGGCCCTGGCGCGGCGTCGACCCCAATCACCGGTGGCTGCCTATCGCCGGCCCGGAGGTCGACTTCTATCTCGAGGCTGCGGCGAACCCGACAGCGAGCGTGTCCGGTCCGGGCTCCGCGCCGTCGATGATTGCCCTGCGAGCATCGCACGAGCCGGCTTTCACCCTGCGCGTGGCAGAGCTCAGGATCCAGCACGAGCACCATCGAAAATTGGCGCTCGATTTCAAAGTCCTCTTGGAGCTTGCCGAGGTGCTGCCGGACGGCGACCGTCGCGCCGAGATCGAGGAGGCCCTTGAACGGTTTGCCCAGAGCAGCGATCCGGAGTGCCTCGCCGAAGCGCTGTCCCGGCCGAGCGAGGCCACACATCGGATCGATGCAGTCGGCCACGCCCACATCGACACCGCCTGGCTATGGCCGATGCGAGAGACACGCCGCAAATGCGCCCGCTCGTTCTCCACCCAGCTCGCATTGATGGACGAACACCCCGACTATCACTTCGCCTGCTCCCAGCCCGCGCAGTACGAGTGGATGAAGGAGTCCTACCCAACCATCTACGAAGGGATTAAAAGGAAGGTGGCCGCCGGCCAGTGGGAGCCGGTTGGTGCGATGTGGGTGGAACCGGACTGCAATCTGCCTTCGGGCGAGGCCCTCGTCAGGCAGCTTCTTTACGGCAAGGGGTTTTTCATGCGGGAGCTCGGTTATGAGCCGAAGGAGGTGTGGCTGCCCGATGTCTTCGGCTACCCGGCATCGCTGCCGCAGCTGATGGCGTCCTCGGGCTGCAGCTATTTCCTGACGCAGAAGCTTTCGTGGAACGACACCAACAAGCCGGCTCACAACACCTTCATCTGGGAGGGTATCGACGGGACGCGCATCTTCACGCATTTCCCGCCGGCCGACACCTACAACGGCAACTTCAGCGCCGGTGAGGTCGTCAGGAGCGCGGAGCAATTCAAGGATCAGGACGCTTCGCCACGCTCCCTCTATCTATATGGATGGGGCGACGGGGGAGGGGGTCCGGAGCCGGACATGATCGAATCGGCACACAGGCTTCGCAACCTCGCGGGTGCTCCGCGCGTTGAGCTCTCGCGCGCTGCCGATTTCTTTGCCGCGGCCTCAGCCGAGTCGCATGACCTCACGACGTGGGTGGGCGAGCTTTACTTCGAGCGCCATCGAGGAACGTACACCAGCCAATCTCGCACCAAGCGGCTCAACCGGCGTGCCGAGCAGGCACTTCGCCAGGCGGAGATCTGGTCCGTCGCGATTGGCGACGGCTACCCCGCGGCTGAGCTCGAAGCGGCCTGGAAGCTGCTCCTCACGAACCAGTTCCACGACATCCTGCCGGGCTCGAGCATTGATTGGGTTTACGAAGATGCGGAGCGCGAACTGGGCGCCGTGATCGATGCTGCGGACGCGATCACGTCCGGCGCTGTGAGCAGGTTGGCAGGCTCTGGCAACCACCTGTTCGTTTTCAATGTCAATTCGCATCCGCGTCGTGAGGTGGTCGACCTGGGCGACCGATTCAGAGTCGTCGAAGCGCCTGCCTGCGGTTGGGCCGTTCACGACGAGGCTGCGGTGACCGAGCAGAAAACAGTGACCGTCTCGGACGGCGCGATGGAGAACGACCACCTTCGCGTGCGATGGGACGAGCAGGGTTTGTTGACGTCCATTTGGGACAAGGAGGCGCAGCGTGAGGTGCTTGCTCCCGGCTCTCGAGGCAATCTGCTCCAGCTCCACGACGACAACCCGGCGAACTTTGACGCCTGGGACATCGACAGCAGCTATATGAAGGAGCACGTCGATCTGGTGGAGCTGTCCTCGCAGCAGGCGGAGACGACTGGCGGTCTGCGTGGAGCGGTGTGGTTCACTCGCGAATTTGGGCGCTCCCGATTCTCGCAACGGATGGTGCTCGACGCGGGCTCGCGCGTGCTTCGCTTTGAGTGCGAGGTGGACTGGCAGGAGGAGCACAAGCTGCTCAAGGTCGCGTTCCCGGTCGCGGTACGGTCCTCGCGCGCGACTTACGAGATCCAGTTCGGGCACGTCGAGCGGAGCACGCATGGGAACACGTCATGGGACCAGGCGCGTTTTGAGGTTTGCGGCCACCGTTGGGCTGACCTTGGCGAGCCCGGCTACGGTGTCGCGCTACTCAACGACTGCAAGTACGGCTACGACATTCGCGGCTCTGTCATGCGCCTGTCGCTTCTCCGCGCGCCCACTCACCCCGACCCGACTGCGGACCGCGGCGCGCACCGATTCACTTATGCACTGATGCCCCACCGAGGCGATTTCCGTGAGGCGGGGGTGATCGCCGCAGCCGAGGACGTGAACGCGCCCCTGCGGATTGTCCGCGGCGAGGCGCAGGAAGGCGGGCGCCGATCGCTCGTTGAGATCGACACGCCGCAGGTCGTCGTCGAGGCGATCAAGCACGCGGAGAATTCGGACGCGGTGATCGTGCGGCTTTACGAAGCGTGGGGCGGAACGTGCGCTGCCCGCCTGCAAACCACCCTGGGCGCGAAGCGGGCTTTTCTCTGCGATCTGCTGGAGCGAAACGTCGAAGAGATCGCGGTAAGCCATGGCTCCGTTGAGCTCGCGCTGGCGCCTTTCAAGATTCTGACCCTTAAATTGGAGCCTTGACACAGGGCGGTCCAGATGGTGGCGTCGAGTGGCCTGCCAGCGTGCGTTGCT
>DAIUFK010000114.1:0-4159 GCA_036844615.1 Candidatus Dormiibacterota bacterium
TAATCCCCACGCCGAAGAACCTCACCCTCAATTAAACGAGCACCGTCCTCATAAGGATTCGGAGGGCATGCCCATGGCGGGGCCCTCCCACCTCCCGACCGGCCCTCCCCCTCCGGCCAAACCTCAGGGGAACGTAGCTCGCCAGGGCGAGCCCGCCAACCCTGCCCGTTAAGCGGACCGGCGCGCCAGGTTTTCCGAGATTGTCGCGAGCAGGCGCTGAGAGGAAAGGGCGATCTCGTCCACAGCGCCCTCGAAAGCGTCGTGGTGCTTGCTCGAGGGCTCGCGAAAACCGCTCACCTTGCGCACGAACTGGCGCGCGGCGGCGCGGATCTCCTCGTCGGTGGCGACGACGTCGGCGTGGCGCAATGTCTTGATGCTCCTGCACATGGCGACAACGATACCGACCCTGCGTCAATCACCCTTATGCGCGGGCAGTTCAGGCAACGCTGGCGGGGCCAACCGCGCCGGATCGAGGCCGGCCCGTTTCAGCATCGCGTCAGCCAGTCGGTCATATCGATGCTCGGCGATATCACCCACCGGATCGGCGCTCGCCGACATCAGCTGGCGAAAACTCAGCGTCGACACCGCCCGATACGCGAGCACCGCGCGCGCCTGGTCGGCTCGCCCCGTCATCGAGGCGATGCGCACGAACGCCAGGGCGGCACCGATCTCGCGCATGTCGCGCCACCGCCATGCACCGTACGGGAACAGCACGAGAAGGATCGGAGGCAGCGCCACCAGCAAGGCGAGCGTGATGGCGAGCTGGATGATCGCGTCGTGCACCTGATGGCCGGCCGAGACCAGTGAGTCGCCCGAGTACTTGCGCAGGGTGTCAGCCATGTTGAGAAGGAAATCGGTCAGCAGCGGAATCCCGCCAGGGACCGCGTTCCGGAACGACTCGATCCACGAGTTGAACGTGGCGCCTGTGTTCGTG
This sequence comes from Candidatus Dormiibacterota bacterium, assembly GCA_036844615.1. GTDB lineage: Bacteria > Chloroflexota > Dormibacteria > Dormibacterales > Dormibacteraceae > Palsa-872. Next base: position 935 of record DAIUFK010000114.1, read on the forward strand.
ATCCCATCCGCGATCACCTCCAGTCCCATCACCGTCTGATAGATCAGCCAACCCAGAACGGCCCAAGCGATGGTCCACAGGATCGTGATCGCGTCGAAGAACACGCGCACCAGCGCCGGGAACCTTCGATCCGGGTAGAGCTTGATCATCCCCGCGACCATAAGTCACCCCGAGGTCGACAGGGTGCCTTTGGCTTCAGCTAGACTCCCAGGCACGATGCCCAAGAACCTCCAGTTCCCCGCGCATCGACTTCTCGAAGCGCCCCACTGCTTCTGTAGCTAGGTCGCCAAACCGGGCTCGAAAGCCCGGCCGAACGGCGACCTCCCCTTCCGTCGACCGCTTACCTGTCCTGACGCCTGAAAGGAGATGCCAATGGCAACAACGCTACTGAGACCCGATCAATCCTTCTATCCATCCCCGCGCCTGGCGGGGGAGGCCCCGGTCGAAACCCTCGCCTACATGGTCACCTTCGACCCGACCGCGAAGAAACCTGACGCGCTCGTGACCCTCGACGTGGACCCCAAGTCGAAGGGATACGGCAAGCAGGCGGGCCGTGTCGAGATGCCTCATCTCGGCGACGAGCTCCACCACTTTGGCTGGAACGCATGCAGCTCGGCACTGTGCCCCTACGCGCCTCACCCCCACATCGAGCGGCGCTACCTCCTCGTCCCGGGCCTTCGCTCCTCGCGAATCTACGTCTTCGACGTCAAGCCCGACCCCCGCAAGCCGAAGCTCGTGCACACGATCGAGCCCGAGGAGATCGCCTCGAGGGCAGGCTACAGCCGCCCCCACACCATCCACTGCGGACCCGACGGCATCTACGTGAGCGCGCTCGGCGCCCCGGATGGCAACGGCCCGGGGGGAATCTTCATCGTCGACCACGACAACTTTTCAGTCAAAGGCCGCTGGGAGCTGGATCGCGGCCCGCAGGAGCTCGCCTACGACTTCTGGTGGCACCTCGGCTACGACACCTTGATCACCAGCGAGTGGGGCACACCGAACATGGTCGAGGGCGGCGTCAACCCCGAGATCCTCCTGGCCGGCGGTTACGGCCACAAGCTCCATATCTGGGATCTGCCGAAGCGGCGCCACAAGCAGGAGATCGACCTCGGCAAAGAGCAGCAGATGGTGCTCGAGCTGCGTCCGGCCCACGACCCAACCAAGGCCTACGGCTTCGTCGGCGTCGTCACCAGCCTGAAGGACCTCAGCGCCTCGATCTGGGTCTGGCATCTCGAGGGCACCTCGTATAAGGTCGAAAAAGTGATCGAGATCCCGGCGGAGCCGGCGTCCGAGGACGATCTGCCTCCCCTGCTCAAGGGCTTCAAGGCGGTGCCTCCCCTCGTGACCGACATCAACCTCTCGCTCGACGACAAGCACCTTTACGTCTCGGCCTGGGGCACCGGTGAGTTCCTCCAGTACGACGTCACCGACCCGTTCAAGCCGAAGAAGACGGGCAGCATCCACCTGGGCGGAATCGTGCGCAAGGCAGCCCACCCCGACAGCGGACCCCTTAACGGCGGCCCCCAGATGGTCGAGGTGAGCCGCGACGGCAAGCGCATCTACCTCACCAACTCGCTCTATGCGAGCTGGGACGAGCAGTTCTACCCGGAAGGCGTCAAGAGCTGGGCGACCCAGATCAACGCCAACCCCAACGGTGGGCTGACACTGAAGGACGGCTTCTTCACCGAGTTCGAGCAGCGGACTCACCAGATCCACCTCGAAGGCGGCGACGCCTCTTCGGACTCGTACTGCTACCCGTGAGCAACGGCTGGTGGCCCTGGGCAGCCCTCGTGCTGCTCGGGGCCTATCACGGCGTGAACCCAGGGATGGGGTGGCTGTTCGCCGTGGCGCGCGGGCTGCAGGAGCGAAAGCGCGAGGCCGTGCTCAGCTCGCTGCTGCCGATCGCCCTCGGCCACGAAGCCTCCATCATCATTGTGGTCATCGCCGTCTCGCTGACCGAGCAGTTCCTGCCGCCCTACCTGGTACGCCTCCTGGCCGCGCTCGTCCTCGTGAGCTTCGGCGTGTACAAGCTGGCGCGCCCGCGCTGGCACGCCAAAGGCTTTGGGATGAGGGTCGGGTTCAAGGGCCTCGCCGGGTGGTCCTTTCTCATGTCGTCGGCACACGGCGCCGGCCTGATGCTGGCGCCAGTTCTGCTTGGAATGAATGTCGCAGGGACCTACCACAGCCTCAGCGAGATCACAATGCAAGCGGTATTCGCGGCATCGCTGCACGTGACGGCAATGCTGTTGGTGATGGCCATCGTCGCCATCGTCGTTTACGAAAAAGTCGGCCTGCGCGTCCTCAGACGCGGCTGGTTCAACATGGACCTGGCCTGGAGCCTCGTCCTGATCACCAGCGGCGCCATCACCCTATTCACAGCCCTCTAAGCACCCTGCCACCCCGCGCAACTCGCCTGACAATCGAGCGAGCTCGCCAGCTCGCGATCATGGCCCAGCTCCTCGACTCCCCACGGCCACGCACCATCCTGCAGGTGGTACGCGGCCTTGGGTTTCTCCAGCTCGATCCCACCTCGGCGGTGGCTCGAACGGAGCACCTCGTCCTCTGGAGCAGGCTTGGGAACAGCTTTCGCCCCGCTGACCTTGCCCGTCTCATATATGTGAAGCGATCGCTCTTCGAGCACCGCGCCTTCGTCTATCCGTCGAGCGACTACCCCCTCTTCCGGCACGCGATGTCGCAATGGCCCGGGGGCGATTCGGTCTGGCCGCAGCGCATCCGCGACTTCATGACGGCGAACGAGCCCTTTCGTGCGTACCTGCTGGCTGAGCTGGAAGCACGGGGCCCGCTCCGGTCGCGCCAGCTCGAGGACCGGTCGGTTGCCGCATGGCCCTCAAGCGGCTGGAACGATGGCCGCAACACCGGCCAGATGCTCGAGTTCATGCAGGCACGAGGGGAGATCGCCATCTCCGGTCGCGAGGGCAATGACAGGATCTGGGACCTCGCGGACCGTGTGATGCCTGCGGGCCAGCCGGAGATCGACCCAAAGGAGGTCGTTAGGATCCGCGCGGAACGGCTCTTGCGCTCGCTTGGCATCGCCCGGCCGAAGTTGGTCGGCGACATAGGCGTGCCGGTCGAGGTTGCGGGCGTCGCAGGCAAATGGGTCGCCGACCCGAAGTTATTCCGGCGCCCATTCACAGGACGCACAGCGACCCTGTCGCCTTTCGACAGGCTCATCCATGACAGACGGCGCCTGCTCGACCTGTTCGG
>DAIUFK010000115.1:0-4153 GCA_036844615.1 Candidatus Dormiibacterota bacterium
CGCGGCTTCTGGGGCGACAAGCAGCGCTACCTCGACACCTACTGGAGCCGCTTCGATGGAGTGTGGGTCCATGGCGACTGGGCGTACGCCGACCCGGAGGACGACCTCTGGTACGTGCTCGGCCGCTCGGACGACACCATCAAGGTGGCAGGCAAGCGGCTGGGCCCCGCCGAGGTGGAGTCGGTGCTGGTAGCGCATGCCTCGGTCGCGGAGTCGGCTGCGATTGGCGTGCCCGACGAGCTCAAGGGCGAGGCGCTCGTGTGCTTCGTCATCCTGCGGCCGGGCAATACCGCAAGCAAAGAGCTCGCTCTTGAGCTGCAGGACCTGGTCGCCACCGCGCTCGGAAAACCGCTGCGGCCGAAGGCAGTCCATTTCGTGACCGATCTGCCGCGCACCCGCAACGCGAAGATCCTGCGTCGCGTGGTGCGCTCGGTCTATACGGGGAAGGACCCCGGCGACCTCTCGTCGCTCGAGAACCCAAGCGCGCTGGCCGCCATCGGCGCCACCCGCGATTAGGTGCCCCGGGACACCTCAGAAGCTGAGGACTCGGTCGGCCTCCATGGTGAGGCGCACAAGCTCGGGCGGCGTTATGAAGGAGGCATTGTGGGTCAGCATCTCCGGTAAGACCCCACGGGCCTCAGCACAGCCTTTTCAAACGTAGAAATGAACGTTCTGGGCGATGCACTTGTCGAGGAGCTCGCGGAGCGGCGGCAGGCCCAGGCCGAAGACGTTGGCGATGACGTCAGGCTTGAGCAGCTCCGCGGCATCGCCGGCGAGGGCCACCCCGCATTCGGTGCCGGCCGGCGTGGCGCCGTTGCAGGCGATGTGGAAAGGGATGCTCGCGCGGGTCGGGTCCTCGGGGCCGGTGGCGGCCACGATCAGAAGCTTGGGCACAGGTGCCAGTATGCGCACTTCATGAGGCCAGTCAACCTAGCTAACGCCCCCCACCCCTCCCCCCTTACGGGTGGAGGGAGCGAATGAAGCTCACGCGCAAGGACTGGGTGCGCCTCCTTCTGCTCTGGCTGGGCGGGATCGACCTGCGCCTGACCGTGCTCGCGGTGCCCCCGTTGATTCCGCTCATCCACCGCGACCTTCACCTCGACGAGAAGGGCGTCGGTGCGCTGGTGTCGCTGCCGATCCTGGTGCTTGCCCTCGCATCGGTGCCTGGCGCCCTCCTTATCGCCAAGCTCGGGGTGCGCGGCGCGATCATCGCGGGGCTGGGGTTCGTTGCAGTCTTCGGCGCGCTCCGCGGGGCCGGCTCGACCTCCGTCCTGTTCGCTGCCACGCTCCTGATGGGTGTCGGCGTGGCGGTGACCCAGCCGGCTTTTCCTTCACTCGTACGCGAGTGGTTCCCGACGCGCATCGCGATCGCCACCGCCGTCTACAGCAACGGCATCCTCATCGGCGAGACGCTGCCCGTGACGCTGACGACCCCTGTCGGCGCGCTGCCCCTGGCTCATGGCGACTGGCGCTGGGCCCTTGCTCTCTGGTCGATCCTGGTGGTCGCCAGCGCCGTCGCGATAGGCATCGCCGCGCCGGCTCGAAGTCGCAAGCTCGCGGTGCCTGCCCGATGGTGGCCGAGCTGGCTCGAGGGGCAGGCGTTGCGGATCGGCCTGGTTATCGGCATGGCGTCGGCCGTCTACTTCGGCGCCAACGCCTTCATACCCGACTACCTCGACCAGACCGGCCGGCACGAGCTCATCACTCCAATGCTTGCTGTCCTCAATGCGGCGCAGCTGCTCACCGCGCCGGCTGTCGCTCTGTGGCCGAGACTGCTCACCGGCCGCCTCGGGTTCATTGGATCGGCCGGGCTGATGGCGATCGCCCAGATCGGGATCGTAGTGACCCCCGGGCCCTGGGTGGTCGCTTGGGCGTTCTTGCTCGGTTTCGCGACTGCGCTTGCTTTCATCGTCACCCTCACGCTGCCGCCCAAGCTCGCGGCGGCGGGCGACGTCCACCGCATGAGCGCTGCAGTGTTCACGATCCAGTACTCGACGGCATTCGTCGTGCCACTGATCGCGGGGGCGCTGTGGGATGCAAGCGGGCTCGCGCTCCTCGCGTTCATCCCAGGAGTCGCGGCGTCAGCCGTCATGGGCTGGCTCGCCCTGCCCCTGCGGATCCCGTCCGATGACAGGCCTGCCGCAGGGGCCTGACGCGGTCTCTTAGGGGAAGATCCCCTTCTTGTAGTCCTGCAGGATCTCGTTCGCGGCCCGAAGACCTTCTGAGGCGCCGCCTTCCATAAAGCCCTGGAAGTCCTGCGAGCAGTGCTCGCCGGCGAAATGGCACTTCCCGGTGACGGGATCGGGCTGGCGCGCCTTCTCGTAACCGCTGAACCGCGTGTACTGGCCCACCTTCCAGTAAGAGTACGAGCCGAGCAGGAAGGGGTTGCTGAGCGGCACGTCAAGGGTCGCCCTGCCGTTCCACTGCTCGGTGATGCCCGGGAACAGGGGCTCGATCTGGCGGAGGAACGTCTGGCGAACATAGCGACCACTGTCGGGTCGGTCGGGTCGCCGCCGAAGGAGGCGAGCGGAACACCGCCCCCCGTGTAGTCGACGAGGATCCCTGTCGAGCCGCCCTGGGCGCGGGTCACGTCCCACGTGTTCTGGAAGCCGGTGTCCGAGTAGGTCAATCCGTTGCCGATGCCCCACGGCCCCGACTGGTTCCAGTAGCGGCTGTTGAACTGGAGCTGCAGCTTGCAGTTCTGCCCGTAGCCGAGCTGGGTGATGGCGGTCTTCTTCAGGTTGTCGAATCCCGCCGCCCGGTAAGCACCGCTGCCGTTGAGGATCGTCCGCAAGATCGAGAACGGGATTGCCATCACGACGCGGTCGGCCACCGTGTTGAACGTCCTGATCGGGTTCTTGAACGTCAGGGTGTAAGTGCCGTCCGTGTTCTGCACGATGCCGGTCAGCGCGGTGTTCAGCTGGACGCTACCCGCCGGCAGCGCTGCCGCAACAGCCTTCGGCAGCCTCTCGTTGCCGCCGACAAGGTGATACCTCTCGTCCGACGCGCCGAAGACCGAGAAGTTGCCTGGAACCGGCGAGAAGCCGAGCAGGTAAACGAGGTTGAGCGAGCTCTGGTCAGTCGTGACCGCTCCGTACTCGATGTTGTAAGCGACATCGAGCAGCCGTCCCATCGGCGAGGTGTGGCCGCCCGGCACACGGCTCTCGATCCAGTCGTAGACGCTCATCTTGTCTAGCGCGACGCCAGCCGGGGTGGACAGTTTGTACAGGGTTGGATAGGAAGCTGCGTTCACGTCCTTCTTGACGTTGTTCCACACCGCGTTGAAGTCGGCGCTCGCCTGGGCTGCCGTGTAGTACTGGCCGAAGAAGTAGTCGGTTTCGGTCGAGTGGTTCGGCTCGGCGCCAAGCAGGTCGACCCGCGGGATGTTGAACCGATTGGCCAGCCCGAGGATGGTCTTGTGGCCTGAGTCGATCAGCTCGCCGCAGTGCTCGCTGGTCTGGCCGTTGAGCCACGAGGTCGTGTCCGAGTGCATGCGCCCACCGACTCGGCCCGACGCCTCGTATACGGTCGAGGCGATGCCTGAGTCCTTCAGCGTGAGCGCGGCGTTCAGGCCTGAAATGCCCCCGCCGACGATGGCGATTCGCGGTGCCTGAGCAGCCAGCGCGCCAAGCGCGCCGCCGAAGGCGGCCGCTCCGAGCGTGGCGCCTGTGACCTTGAGAAAGTCACGACGGCTGAGCGATAGCTTGCGGCGCTCGTCCTGCACCGCCTCGACGCTCCTGCCTGACCTTTCAGCCTCCTCGAAGTCCTCGAAGAGACGCTGGAACCTGCTCAGCAACGGCGTGCGCGCCATACGTATTCCTCCCAGCCGCGTTAAGTCTTGACGGGGTCAGTCGGCGATTTCGTAGGCGAGAGTGTAGGTGCCCTGGTCGCCCATCGGCGCGCCATAGCTGCCCTTTCCAGTGATGCCCTTGAGCCCGCCCTTCCCTGCGCCGGGAACGACCTCCCACGTGGTCACCGCACGCTTGCCGTCGTAATAGCCCCGCAGGCGCAAAGCGAACGAGCCGTTCTTGCCGCCGACGCTGCCTTTGATGACCTGCACGCCGGAGTACTGCGCTGTCTTGTCAGGCCGATAGACCATCAGGTATTCGGTGGTGCCTGTGCCCTTGATGTCGCCGGTGAACTTCTGCGTCAC
>DAIUFK010000116.1:0-4042 GCA_036844615.1 Candidatus Dormiibacterota bacterium
CCGGATCGGATCGTAGAGATGCTCGACCCTGGGAACTGAGCCGCCACTAGGCACGCCATCGCCGCGGCCCGACCTCCCGTCGAGGGGCGACAGCTCGTCGGTGGTCGACTGGCGGCGCAATCTCGCCGCCCTGTGGTTTGCCGAGTTCACTGCCATCTTCGGTTTCAGCTTCGCGTTTCCGTTTCTTTCGATCTTCATCACCAAGAACCTCGGGGTGCCCACCGGACCTGACCTCGACCTGTGGACCGCCGCCGCGGGGAGCGTGTCAGGGCTCGCGATGGCGATAGTCAGCCCGATCTGGGGCGTGCTCGGCGACCGGCTGGGACGGAAGCCGATGCTCGTGCGCTCGATGGTGGGCGGCGCCCTGACCGTCGGGTTGATCTACTTCGTCCAGACCCCCGAGCAGCTGGTGGTCCTTCGGTTCCTGCAGGGCGCCACGAGCGGGACGGTGGCGGCGGCCACCGCATTGGTCGCGGTCGAGACCCCACGCAACCGGGTTGGCTGGGCGCTGGGTGTGGTCACGTCCGCTGTCGCTCTCGGCAGCGCGGTAGGCCCCGTCGTCGGGGGTTTCGCCGCCGCAGCGTTCGGGTTGCGGCTGGTGTTCCTGGGGGGCGGCATCCTTCTTCTGATCTCGACGATCCCCGTCTTCTTGATAGTTCGCGAGAGCCCGCTGCGACGTCGAGATCCAGCCCGGCTGGGAACGCTGGCGCAGATCCAGCAGCGACCTGGCGCGGTGCGCGGGCTTGCCGGCCTGATCGGCGCGCAGGGTCTGGCCAGCGTCGCCAACAGCGCCACGCAGGTACTTGTCGTCCTGAGGCTCCTCGAGATGCTCTCCCACGGGGTTGCTGCCGTCACCGGAATCGCGTTCGGCCTTGCAGGGGTTGCGACCAGCGCCTCAGCCGTCTTCTATACGTGGGTGACGCGACGGCTCGGCTACGTGCGCACCACCGCGCTGGCGGCAGTGCTGATGGCGGTGGCGATAGCGATCATTGGGGTCGCGCCGTGGGAGGCGGTGGTTGTCGGCGCCGTGGCGTTCAACGGCTTGTTCAGCGGTGTGATAGTGCCGGCGACCGCGAGCATGATCGGACTCGAGACGCCAACCGAGGCTCAGAGCACGATCTTCGGCCTCAATGCGAGCTCGGTCGCGCTCGGGTTTTTCTTCGGCCCGCTTATCGCGGGCGGCGTGGCGGCCACAGCGGGGGTGCCGGCCGCCCTGGCGGTCGTCGCGGCCATCGCGCTTGGCCTCGCCGTGCTGCTGGCCACCGGGACTCGCGAACCTGCTCGCTGAAACCGAAACCCTCGACTCTCTAATCTGGAGTTCGTGATGAGGGTCGCGCTTGCTTTTGCGTTGGTCGCCCTTTGCGCTTGCGGCGGAACGTACGCCGGGGAGCCGCTGATCTCGCCCGACTCAGGCTGCCACAATGACATTCGTACCTGCATGAGCGAGCGCAAGACTCCGCCACCAATCGTCATCGACCCCGCCAAGAAGTACACCGCCACGGTGCACACGAACCGGGGCGACTTCGTGATCTCCTTCGTCGATCCGAAGATCGCGCCCCAGACCGTGAACAACTTCGTGTACCTGTCCCAGAACCACTACTACGACGGCCTCACCTTCCATCGGGTCGTGGCGGGCTTCGTCGTCCAAGGAGGCGATCCTTTGGGCAACGGCACCGGCGGACCTGCCTACAAACTGCCGGACGAGAACAACCCCTCGAAGTGGCCGCGAGGCACCGCAGGCATGGCTTCGAGTGCCGCAGGCGTTAGCGGGTCGCAGTTCTTCATAACGATCGGCGACGCACCCTTCCTCGAGACCAGTGGCGTGTACAACCATTTCGGCCAGGTCACGTCGGGGATGGAAGTGCTTGACGCGATCCAGATGGGCGACAAGATGACGTCAATCGACATCACCGCCTCGTGAAGGGGACTCTTCTAGGAGTCATTGCGCTGACCGCCCTGGCGGTTTCGGCGTGCGGCTACGCGGATCCCTACAAGACCACCGGCCCGGTCGCCAACGAGAGCCCTGCTCCAGTGCCCTCCCCCTCCCCGTCGCCGGGCGCAGACGACTTCAATTCCGGGGCGGGCCTCCCGGTGGTGACCCTTCCCGACGGCCTGAAGTACATCGATCTCAAAGTGGGCACGGGCGCTGTCGCGCACAGCCTCAACAACGTCACCATGCAGTACACAGGGTGGTTCACCGACGGCACGCTGTTCGACTCGAGCCGCGCTACTGGTCGCTCGCCGTTCACCTTTCAGCTCGGCACCGGCGCGGTCATCCTGGGCTGGGACGAGGGCATCGTCGGCATGAAGGTTGGGGGCAAGCGCAAGCTCATCATCCCGTCTGCCCTTGCGTACGGTCCGAACGGCCAGACTGATCCGAACACTGGCGCCCAGGTGATCCCACCCGGCGCCACGCTGGTGTTCGAGGTCGAGCTGCTGAAGGTGGCCCCGGGCCCCAAGCCGTCACCAACTCCGACACCGGTGGCGAGTCCCTCACCAAGCCCGAGCCCAAGCCCGACCAAGTAGGCTCGGGGTCCTATGTGACGGTCAGGGTGCCTTTCATCCCGGATCCCTCGTGCCCGGGCTGGTCGCAAAAATATGTGTAGGTGCCCGCAGCGATGCTGTCGACGGTGAACACGAGGCTGTCCCCCGACGAGACCAGGTTGCTCCCGGCGATGCGCTTGCCGCTACCGTCGCGAATGATCAGGTTGTGCGAGGTGCCGTTTCCTGCGTTGACGAGGTAGAACACAACCTTTCCGGAGGGGACGCTGATGGTCGAGGGATCGAAATGGAACTCGGTCATGGTCACTTTGAGCGAGCCCGCGGGCTGGGGAGACGAGCTACCGCCCCCGCACGCCGCAAGGGCGGCGACTGCCATCAGCGATACAGCAAGAGCTTTCACCGGAAATACGTGACCCCCAAGTACAGAATGATGAAGAGGAAGATCCACACGACGTCGACGAAGTGCCAGTAGAGGGTGACGGCCGCAACGCCGACGTGGTGAGTCGGCGAGAACTGGCCCCTTGAGGCGCGATACAGGATCAGGGTGAGAAGGACGAGACCACCAAGCACGTGAGCGCCGTGGAAGCCCGTCATGATGAGAAAGGCGCTTGCGAACGAGTTCGCCTGTAGGGTCAGGCCCCTGCCGATGGCGTTGATGAACTCGATAAGCTGGCCGAACTCGAAGGCGAAGCCCAAGACGATGGTCGCGATCCATAGGAAAAAAAACCTGCTGCGGTTGTTGTGCCTCATGGCTTCCAGAGCGAAATGACAGGTGCCACCGCTGGAGAGCAGGAAGATCGTGTTGACCACCGGAATCGGATACCAGTTGACGTAAAAGTCGCTTGACGGCGCGTGCGGCGGCCACTGGATGTGGGAGCCGAACAGGTAGAAGTACATGGCGAACAGGCTCCCGAAGAACATCACCTCGGAAGCCAGGAAGATGTACATCCCCATCATCCCGGGCTTGATTGCGGGGTATTGCGGCTCAGCCGGCGCGTGCATCGTTGCGACCGCCATCAGTGGGGCACCTCGGTGCCCGGTTCAGTGCTGTCAGCCGGGTACATCTTGACGTCCTCGATCAGCACCCAGCCCACAACGCCGTAGAGGAAGATCACTCCGCCGATGACCGCGAGGACGATGCGGGGTGTCGAGGCGAAGGGGATCGCCGCGAGGCCGAGGAAAAGGGCGCCGAGGCAGATGACGAACGGCCAGTTGCTGTTTGGGAAGAGGTGGATGCCGAGCTCGTGGGCTCGCGCTGTGAAGTCGACTGTGTTGTCGACGTAGCGCGGGATCTCGAGGTCGAACCTGGACGCTGTGGCGCGCTCCGGATCGGTAGCTCGCCAGGCCAGGAAGGCAGCGGACGCCATGTGGCTGGAGGGCCAGAGCTTGTAGCCACAGTTGCGGCAGTGGTCGACGAAGCGGGCCGTTCTCAGCCCGCAGCGAGGGCAGTCGACGGCAAGGGCGGGGTTCGCCACATCGACGTATCTAGGCTTCTTCGCTGCCGCCACAGTCGGTTTCGGATTCTATCGGGTTTCGATCC
>DAIUFK010000117.1:0-3957 GCA_036844615.1 Candidatus Dormiibacterota bacterium
GGGCGGGGGCGAGGGTTAGCAACGGCGGCCCCTCCGGCCCTTCGGGCCACCTCCCCACTGCGTGGTGAGGATATTGTGGCTCCGCCGTTTTCAGGAACTGGGGACCTCGAGTGGATGAAGTCTTCCAGCTCCTTCTCGTACTGGTAGCCCTGGTTGTCGGGCTCGTACCGCAGGACGCGACGCTGTGAGATGTACTCCTCGAAGGCGGCTCGCGTGTCGCGAGCGGCTCGGAAGCCCAGCAGGCGAGCGGCCTTGGCGGTCTGGAGGACGCGTCCCCAACGCAGCAGGTCGAGAAGCTGGGGTGAGAGGAACGCCACTCCCGATCTCCTGAGGGCGTACGCGGCGAGCTCGATCCCAAACGGCGGGATCAGCGGTGCATGCAGCTTGCCCGCGCCGTCGAGAAGGTCCGACAGCGCCACGCCTCCCGGCGCCGCGATGTTGTACGCGCCGGCCGGGCCGCGCTTGGTCGCCAGGCGAAGCGCTTCGACGCAGTCATCGCGATGGGTGAGCTGGAGCGTGGGGTCGTAGCCCGCCACCGTTGGCACCAGCTCCAGGTCGAGGTACTTGGCGAGCGGCTGCGGCTCGTCAGCGTTGAGGCTGTTGCCGAATCGCAGCACGAGGATGTCGATGCCCGGGTTGCGAGTGGCGAAGTCGTTCACGTAGGACTCGACCTCGACGTTGTCGCGCACGAACTGATGGCGCGAGTTGCTGTCGAGGCGGTGGTCTTCGCGCAATCCCGCCGGCAGGTCGACTCGCGATCCGTACACATGGCCCGAGGACTTGAGGATGAAACGCGTCACCGGGCTGCCTTCCCCGGCACAACCTGCCAGCAGGTTGAGGGTGCCGATCACATTCACCTCGTGCGCGCGCCTTGGATCCATGTCGAACGAATCGACGCGGGTCAGCGTGTGCACGACAGTGTCGATCCCGACCGATCGCACCAGCTTGCCGATGAGCGAGTGGCGGATGTCGAGCTTCAGGTAGTCAGCGCGGCCGAGGTCGTAGCGCGGCTCGCGGATGTCGATGCCGATCACCTCGGCGACGTCGGGATCCTCGACTAGACGCTGAACGACGAGCGCTCCCCACCACCGCGCCACGCCGGTGACCAGGATCCGCCGCTTCTTAGATGGCATCGCCACCTAGTCTGCATCAGGTTCGTTTGATGACGTCGCGCTCCATTTGAGCCACCGCCCTTGAGACTGTCTCGAACAGTGGAGATTTCGCCTGCCGGACTGCCCACTCGAGCTGGCGCAGCAGCGAGTACAGGCTTTTCATCGCTTTGATCGCGTCCCCGATGTCGACGTTGGCAGGCAGCGGGATCTGATCGAGTGGTTCGCCCGCCGACCACCTGTATGCAAAGTCGATGTAGTCGTGCGACGGCTGCCGAAGGTTGGGCTCGTCAAGGTCGCTCTCCATGTCGGCGAAGCGAAAGTAGAGCGAGCGCACGAGCCTCGCGGTCTGGGCGATGGCGGGCGTCGGGTAGCGGCGCGGTCCGCGCTGCTGCCTATCGCGGCCGCCGCGCTCGCGATCCTCGGCTGCCAGCATGATCAGCACCGCGCACAGCTCCTCCGGCGCCAGGCCTTCCAGCCATCCGAGCCACACCGCCTCGGCCACAAGGATCGTGTTCTCACCGTAGATACGCGAGGCGAACAAGCCTTTCTCGGTCGGCCTGTCGTGCGCGAGAAAACCTGTCTCGGTCAGGATCCTGCAGAGCCGGCGGAGCTTGCGCGCGTACTCGTCCATCTGGCCGGTGAGCTCCCGCTCGCCGCCATCGAGCTCCTTCTGCAATGCGCGGATCTCGCCGTACTTCTGGAGGTACTCGCCAAACCGCGGAGAGCGCACCAATTTGAGCTTATGCTGGCGCTCAAGCAATCCTTTCGCCTCGATCTCCAGCCTCTGCACCAGTCGGCCCGCGGAACCTTGGGCCCGCGTGTGCTTGCCCCGGCTCCCGCGCCGTTCGGCGCCGGCCTCTCGCCGCAGGCGCTTGAGCTCGATTCGGATGGCGCGCCTGCGATCCTCGAGCTTGAAGTACTGGGCCACGTCCTCGATCGACACCTCGCGGCCGTCCCACAGGTGGCGGATGTCCTCGAGGCGCGCCCGAACGTTGACCAGGCGCTCCCGCGTCTTCTCCTCGGCCACCCGCTTCTGGTACTGGCCGAAGGACCGCTCCATGAGTCCCTCCGCCTGCGCGGGGGTGTAGATGCGGAGGAGGTTCAGCGCCATGTTGTAGCTCGGCAGGAACTTCGACTCGACGACGAGCGTCGGGCCCATTGCGACCTCATAGATGACGCCGACCTCGACGTCTGACTCCTTGAGGATCACGCCATGGCCGATCACGTCGATGCCGCGGCGGCCGGCTCGCCCCATCAACTGCGTGAGCTCGCCGGTGGTCAGGTTCGAGAAGTTGGTGCCGTCGAACTTCGTGAACGAGGAGACGACGACTCCGCGCGCGGGCATGTTGATGCCGAGAGACAGCGTCTCCGTCGCGAAGACGACCTTGATGAGCCCGCGTTGGAACAGCTCTTCGACCATCTCCTTGTGGTACGGGAGCAGGCCCGCATGATGCTCGGCAAGGCCGCGGCGCAGGAGCCGGGCGTCGACCATCCTGCGAAACAGCGCTTCTTCGTCGTGGTCGGTGAGACCCTGCAGTCGCTCGGCCGCGACCACGTCGATTGCCTCCTTCTCCGCCGCGGTCGTGAGGTCGATCTCATGGTAGGAGCAACGCTGGAGCGCCTCGCGACAGCCCCTGCGAGAGAAGATGAAGTAGATGGAGGGGAGCATGTCCCCGCGCTTCAACTCCTCGATGACGTGCAGCAGGTCGTTCGAGGGCAACCGCGTGTAACGCCCGATGCGGTACGAAGCCTCCTCTTCCTCCGCCGCCCTGGTCCACGTGCGCTGATCGATCGCGCCATCACCTTTGAACAGCGGCAGGAACCGATTGCTCATCGCAAGCCAGAGTTTCAGCTCGACCGGCCGAACGTCGTGAAAGACGGTCTCCATGCCGCCTCGGTTCTCCGCCATCCATTCGGCGATCTCGCGAAAGTTGCCGATGGTCGCTGACAGGCCGACCAGCTTGATGGTGGTCGGCGCCTGGATGACGATCTCCTCCCAGACCGATCCGCGCGGGAAGTCGTCGATGTAGTGGACTTCGTCGAGGACGACGTAAGCCACCCTCTCCAGCCTCTGCAGGTCCTCGTAGATCAGGTTGCGTAGGATCTCAGTGGTCATCACCACCACCGGAGCGTCGGGGTTGATCGAGTTCTCACCGGTGACCAGCCCGACCGTCGCCTCGCCGTATTCGCGGACGAAGTCGTGGTACTTCTGGTTGCTTAGCGCTTTCAGCGGCGTCGTGTAGATCACCTTGGTGCCCGCTTGCAGCGCACGGAAGATCGCGTACTCTGCGACCACCGTCTTGCCGCTCGAGGTCGGTGCGCTGACCAGCACGCCGCCTCGCCCCCGGTCGAGCTTTTCGATCGCTTCCCGTTGGAAGCCGTCGAGCTCGAAAGGCAGGGTCGCCGCGAACTCTTCGACCAACGAGTCGGCATTTTCTGGAGCGCCCTGCGCGCGCCCGGCCACCGTCAAATGCGGATCAGCTCCGTGGAGACGTCGGTGATGCGGGCGCCATCGCTGTGCGACTCGATGTAGGACAAAACTTTGGCCAGGACCTCGTCCGCGTGGCTGGTCTCGGCGCTGACACAGACCACGGCGAGCTCGGCAAGCTGCCAGCGATCCCGCTCGCCAACCTCGGCCGCGGCCACCTGAAAGTGGGCACGCACGCGCCTAAGCAACCCGCTGACGACCTGGCGCTTGGCTTTGAGGGAACCGGAATCGGGCAGGTGGAGGACAACCTTGGCCAGGCCAACGACCAGGCTGGAGGCCATCAAGCGTCCCTTTTGACCATTCGATCCACTGCCCATATGATGGCGGTCAGAGTTGACGGGACTGGCACCGGCAGGT
>DAIUFK010000118.1:0-3897 GCA_036844615.1 Candidatus Dormiibacterota bacterium
GCGTCGCCGGGGGGCGTCAACGACCACGTGCGCCACCTCGCGCGCCAGCTGCGGCGCCTGGGACACGAAGCCCGCATCTTCGCGCCCTCGAGCCGTGCCGACGTCGATTTCGACACCGCGCGTTTCTACAGGATCGGCAGCCCTATCGCGATCCCTGTCAACGATTCGGTGGCGAGGATCACGCTCAGCTTCCACCTGGCCAACGAGGTTGCCGCGATCGTCGAGAAGGAAAGCTTCGACGTCCTCCACTTTCACGAACCGCTGATGCCCGCATTGCCGATGACCATGCTCAGGATGTCGACCACGGCGAACGTGGGCACGTTCCACGCGTTCGCGCGGTCCAACCTCGGCTACTACTACGGACGGCGGTGGCTCGAGCCCTACCTGGCCTACCTGCACAAAGGCATCGCGGTGAGCGAACCGGCGCGAGCGTTCGTCAACCAATACTTCCCCGACTTTCCGCTGCGCGTCATTCCGAACGGCATCGACGTCAACGCCTTCAGGCCAGGTCTCGCCCCAATCAGGCACCTGCGCGACGATGCGTTGAACATCCTTTTCGTCGGACGTCTCGAAAAGCGCAAAGGCCTCGGCGACCTTCTACGTGCCTACGAGTTCATGCATGCCCGAATGCCCAAGACCCGTCTCATCGTGGTCGGTGACGGCCCGCTGCGCGGCCAGGTGGAGTCATACATCTCGCGGCATCGCCTGCCCAACGTCGTGCTGGCGGGCTATGTCCCCGACTCGGTGCTGCCGCGCTATTACTGCAGCGCCGACATCTTCTGCGCGCCGGCGACCGGCGCGGAGAGTTTCGGGATCGTGCTGCTCGAGGCGATGGCCTCAGGGCTTCCTGTCGTCGCGACGGAGATCGAGGGCTACATGTCGGTGCTGGAGCCCGGCCGCGACAGCATGACTGTGCAGCCGAAAGGCTGGGCCGAGCTTGGCGCTGCGCTGATCATCCTCGCAAGGGATGCCGACCTTCGGCGCCGGATGGGCGACTACGGGCACGAGAAGGCAAAGCGTTATGGGTGGGAGGCGGTGGCGTCGCAGATCGTCGAGGTCTACGACGAGGCGCGAGCGGCGGCAGCAGGCAGGGTCGAGGAGATGAATGTTCACGACGCGGTTTGAGACCTGGGTCCGGCGCCAAGCTGAGGCGTTGATGTCGGCCATCGGCCGGATCCCAGTCACGCCCAACCAGGTGACTGTGATCGGTGTCGCGCTCACCTTCGTCGCGGCGGTGCTCGTGGCCCTCGGCTACCTCAGGTGGGCCGGAGTCGTCCTTATCGTCGCGGGGACCTTCGACATCCTCGACGGCGCGCTCGCGCGCTCATCCGGCCGCTCCTACCCGTACGGCGCCTTCCTTGACTCGACGCTCGATCGATATTCGGAGGGAGCGATCTACATCGGCCTCACCGCCTACTTCGCGAGCACGCCCGGCCCGCTCCAGCGCTGGCTCTTGCTGGCGACGGTGGCCGCGCTCGCCGGCTCGTTCCTCGTCAGCTATGTGCGTGCGCGGGCCCAGAGCCTTGGCTTCACCTGCGAGTCGGGCGTGTTCGCGAGGCCGGAGAGGGTGGTGGTGACTGTGGTCGGGCTCATCTTCGGCGGGGTGGTTCTCTATGGGGTCGTGTTCCTGCTGGCGATCCTCACGAACCTCACCGCGCTGCAGCGCATTCGTGAAGTCTGGCTGCAGGGCCGCGCCCAGCGCCTCGCCATGGAGCGTGAAGCCGCTGCAGCTCCCAAGGCCGGCAACGTGGTGACCCCATGACCGATACAGATCCGTTCGCAACAATTGCCGGACACGCCCAGGCCCTCGACCAGCTGCGCTCGCAGCTCAGCTCAGGCCGCCTGTCGCACGCGTACCTATTCGTGGGCGAGGCAGGGCTCGGCAAGTCCACCGCCGCGCGGACGCTCGCCGGCGCGCTGCTGCCAGAGGCTCCCCTCCACCGTCATCCGGATTACTGGGAGGACGACAGGATCAAGCCGCTCTCGATCAATGAGATAAGGCTGCTGCCCGACAAGGCCCCCGAGTTCCACGAGCTCTCGCTGCAGGCTTTCCTGAATCTGAAGCCGGCAGTCGGCACGCGTCGCGTCGCGCTGGTGGCCAACGTCGGCAGGCTGCGCGACCAGGACCAGGGCGTCCTTCTGAAAACCCTGGAGGAGCCGCACCCTCATCGCGTGATCATCCTCACCACCCCGAGCCTCAACCCTTTCGTCGTGCTCCCGACAGTGGTCTCGCGCTGCCAGCGGGTGTTCTTCCATCCGGTGCCGGCTCCCGAGATCGAGCGGCTCCTGGTCGCAAATGGGGTCGAGCCAGGTCGCGCCCAACTTGTCGCAGGGCTCGCTCGCGGACGCCCGGGCTGGGCGCTGCGCGTCGCCGGCGACGACAGCGTGATCCAGCTCCACCGCGAGTGGACCCAGCGCCTCGAGGAGGTGTTCGGCGCTCCGGCTGACGTGCCACTGCAGGTTGCCGCCGAGCTCGACGGCAGCCAGATGGCGTGGCGCCGAAGCGAAGGGGATCACGAAGACCCTGCGCTGTTCGCGATCGCGAGCTGGCAGATCGAGCTGCGGCGCCGCATGCTGTCGAGCCAGGGCGCCGAGCAGGGCAGGTGGGCGAGGCTTGTTGAGCTCTCTTACGACACGCTGGGCTACCTCGAGCAGAACGTCAGCCCGCGCCTGGCCTTCGAGTGCTTTCTGCTCGAGGCAAGCCGAGCGTGAGCGTCTCGCGGCCGGCTTCGTAAATGCCTGACGGCTTCCTGAAGAAGGCCCTTCGGGGCTTCGAACCCTACGCGCCGGGCCGGCAGCCTCCAGACGGAGAGAATTGGGTCAAGCTCAACACCAACGAGTCGCCGCTGCCGCCCTCACCGAAGGTGATCGAGGCGATCAAGGCCGCGGCGGGCGACTCGCTGCGCCTCTACCCGAGCCCGACCGCAGCGCCTGCGCGCGCGGCGATCGCGTCTCACTTCGACCTCCAGCCGTCGCAGGTGACCATTGGCAACGGCGCCGACGAGCTGATCGAGATGTGCTTCAGGGCATTCGCGGGCAAGGGCGACCACGTTGCATACCCGACTCCCACCTATCCGCTCTTCGAGCCTCTCTGCAGGATTCATGAGGCCGCGCCGGCGCCCCACGCGACAGCGGAAGGGTGGGTGTGGACCGATGAGCTGGCTGAGGATCACGCGCCTCTCAAGTTCATCGTCAACCCCAACTCGCCCACTGGCACATGGCATGCGGAGTCGGAGGTCGAGGATGTCGTCACAAGATCGCGCGGCGTCGTCGTGCTCGACGAGGCGTATGTCGATTTCGCGCCTGAGTCCTGCGTCGGGCTGCTCGAGAAGCACCGCAACCTGCTCATCCTCCGGACCTTCTCGAAGTCGTACGCGCTGGCGGGGATGCGCATCGGCTTTGCGCTCGGCAACCCTGAGCTGATCGCGGAGCTGGACTCCGTCAAAGACTCGTACAACATGGATCGCCTTGCCATCGTTGCCGCGATTGCGGCAATCCACGACGGGGATCACCACCGAAAGATCGTCGATCACGTGGTGGCCGAGCGCGGATGGCTCGGGGAGCAGCTCCGCGATTTCCGTTTCGAAGTCATGCCTTCGGCTGCCAATTTCCTCTTCGTGCAGCCTCCCCCAGGCAATGCTGCTGCGGCCGTCGCCGATGCGTTGACAGAGCGGCGGATACTCATCCGCCATTACGATCGTGAGCCGATCGCAGGCTGGTTTCGAATCACAATCGGCACCCGCGACCAGCACGACCGCCTGCTGGCCGCATTGAAGGAGATATTGGCTTGACCCCAACGCGCGACGAAGCCTGGGACCTCATGACCACCATCACGCCTTCTTTGCAGCTGCGCCGACACATGCGCAGCGTCGAGATGGCGATGCGCGCTTACGCGCG
>DAIUFK010000119.1:0-3817 GCA_036844615.1 Candidatus Dormiibacterota bacterium
GGAAAGACAAGGACCAGCTCGTCGCGCTCGAGGAGGCGGCGCGTGTCGTCGGGGTGGCCCACCGTCTGGCCCGTGCGGCGCAGGAACCAGCTGAGCATCGGCGTCCCCATGAACAATCCCGCGACCAGGGCGCGCACGTGGCGCGGCTGGGGGTGCTCAACGAACATCGCTGTCTTGATCATCGTCCCGTCCCAGGGCAGCACCCCCGCATGGTTTGAAACCAGGAGCGCACGACCGCTTGCGGGAACGTGCTCGATGCCTGTGGTTTCGACTCGCCAGTAGTCCCGGTAGAGCATCTTGAATGCAAGGAGGAACGATTCGGTCCACTGCGGATCGAAGCCGAAGTCGTCCACCACGTAGTTGGCTCCGCGCCTCGCGACCTCGCGCTGCTGGTAGGCGAACTGGGCGATCTCCATGACACGGTTGAGGTCGATGACGTTGTGGCCGGTCATCTCGCGAAGACGCGTCGAAAGCTCGACCAGGCCCTGCATCGCATATGTAGGGGCGTTGCGCTGCAGCCGGCGGACAGCTTTGGGCATGCGGAGGCCGCGGGGCTCCGCCGCCACGATCTCCGCCTTGCGGCTGCGCTTGCGCAGCTGCTGCTTGGGCTCGGTGTACACAACAGGCTCATTACTCACCGCTTCACCAGGGAGGGAGGGCCCACCTCCGCCTTGCGGTCCTCGAGCGCCTTGCGTTCTGCGCGTCGGCGGCGCTGCAGGTAGACCTGGAGCTCGTACTCCTGCGGCGGCGAAGGAGCCTCGATCACCTCGGCGTCCTTGCCTCGAGCGAACTCGTCCATCACCGCGCGGGTGCTGTAGGCGGGGCTCCAACCGAACTCGGCGGCGAGGCGCGAGCAGTCAGCGACCGACCCGTACGTGAGCAGGTCGGCCAGATGGCCCGGAAGCACTACCCCTGTCACCGCCTGAAGGCCGAACCGCGCAATCCACCGGCCGTAGGGAAAGAGAAGAGGAGCGGCCCTCCCGTGCATGATCGCGATCGCCTGGCTCACCAACACCACCCCCGCGCCGGCGACGTTGAAAGTCCCTGCGTGCTCGCCCATTGCGGCGCGCACGACGGCCTCGGCAGCGTCCTCTTCGTGCAGCAGCTGGAGGCGCGGATCGAAGCCTGCAAAGGTGGGAACAATGGGTAGGAGAAGGTATTTCGCGAGCTTCGAGTCCTCCGCCACCCGATATCCCAGGCGGAGCACTGTGACGCGACACGCGGAGCTCCGATCCGCAAATTCGCCCACGAGCTGCTCCATCTCCCGCAGGTCACGGGTGACGAACGAACCGCCCTGACGATCCGCGCCGATCATCTCCTCGGAGAAGAAGGAAGGATCGCTGGCGCCTGCCCCATAGATGGCCTGGCTCGACTTCACGACAAGGCGCTCAACCGGGCTCGACGGCCCGGCACAGCCGACGAGGACGTTCATGGTCCCGATGACGTTGGTCTCGTGGACCGCGCGGTCCTCACGAGCGGAGTCCACGCTCACCGCCATGTGGACCACGGTGTCGATCTGTAGCTGCCGGATGAGCTTTCCGATCACCGCGTGCCGCGTGTCGGCATGGACGAAGTCCATCTCCTCCAGCGCGCTGACGGGGTCTGCCACGTCGCAGCCGAACAGGTAAGGGACCTGGGGGGCCAGGCGGCGGGCGACCTCGGCGCCGAGCGGGTTGGAGACGCCAGTGATGAGGACGCGACGGGGGGGATTCACGACCGGACGGTTCACCTACCGATTATGGATAGATCCCTCGAACTGTCGTGGCGTTGGCTACGCGTTGCACGGCGAGCGCGTACGCAGCGAGGCGCATATCGATGCGCTTGTTCACCGAAGTGTGCAGGATCTCGTAGAACGCGCGGGTGATCACGTGGTGCAGCTTGGTGTTGATCTCCTCCTCCTCCCAGAAGAAGGCCTGGAGGTCCTGGACCCACTCGAAGTAGGAAACGATCACCCCGCCCGCGTTGGCGATGATGTCGGGGACGACGAAGATGCTGCGGTCGTGCAGGATCGGATCCGCCTCGGGTGAGACCGCCGCATTCGCGCCTTCGGTGATGAGCCTCGCGCGAATCTTTCCCGCGTTGTCCCCATTGATCTGGTCCTGCACGGCTGCGGGCACCAAGACCGTGACCGGCAGCTCCAGCAGCTCCGCATTCGTGATGGTGTCGGCTTTCTTGAATCCACTCACGCCCCCGCGCACACGGCGGTGCTCCTCGAGAGCTGCAAGGTCCAAGCCCTTGGGGTTGTAGACGCCACCCTTGGAATCGCTCACCGCGACCGCGCTAAGCCCGGCCTCGGTCAGAAGGCGGGCTGTCGACTTCCCCACCTGGCCGTAGCCCTGCACCGCCAGCGTCGGCTTCTCGTCCTCCACGTGAAGGTATTTGAGGGCCTCGAGCGTGAGGTAGGTTGCCCCCCGCCCTGGCGCGTCGACGCGACCCTCCGATCCACCGACGTCTACAGGCTTGCCGGTGACCGATGCAGTCACCGAGTGACCAGAGTGCATCGATATGGTGTCCATGATCCAGGCCATCACCTGGGGATTGGTGCCCATGTCGGGCGCAGGGATGTCCTTTTCGGGGCCGATGAGGATCGCGATCTCCGTCGCGTATCGACGCGTGAGGTGCTCGAGCTCACTCTGTGAGAGCTTCGACGGCTCGCAGGCGACAGCCCCCTTGGAGCCGCCGTAAGGCAGACCCACTGCCGCGCATTTCCACGTCATCAACATGGCCAGCGCCTTGACGAGGTCGACAGTCACGTCGGGGTGGTAGCGGATGCCGCCCTTCGCCGGACCGCGGCTGATGTTGTGCTGGACCCGCCACCCGGTGAACACGCGGACGGAACCGTCGTCCATGCGGACGGGAAAGTGGACAGTGAGCTCGCGCTTGACTTCTCGAAGACCCCTCCGCGCGTCATCGGAAAGTCCGATCACGTCGGCCGCCGCGTCAAAGCGCTGCTGGGCGGTCTTGAAAGCAGAAGCGCGGGTTTCGACCGCCATTGGGGAATCCGATAGTACTCGGATGAAGGAAAAGCCGGGGGGGACTCCGGCCAACCCCGCGACGCTGGTCTCCGCCACCGTCTAGACGAGAATTGCCGTCATGCACAGCAGGCGTGTGGTGAGCATATTCGTGGTCGCCGCCGTTGCCCTGGCGACCGGCTTCCTGGTCGCCGGGCAGGTCAAGGTCCAGCTCCTTACCCCCACCAACCAGGTGGCCCGCTACCAGGCGCTGGTGCGCAGCGTCCAGGAGCTGGCGGCGAGCAACGCTGACTCTCGCGCCAAGATCGCCTCGCTCCGCTCCCAGATCGACGCGCTGGAGGCTGCCGCCGCCCAGCGGTCCGCCGCCACCCAGGCCCTTCAGAACCAGGTCGCCGAACTTCGAGCTCATGCAGGGCTGACCACTCTTCACGGACCGGGGGTCGAGGTCGACCTCGCCGACGGCGTGCCAGGAACCGACTCCAACGCAGAAGCCGGCTACCGGGTCAACTTCAAAGATGTCCAGGACCTCGTCAACCTGCTGTTCGCGAAGGGCGCCGAGGGCATCGCAGCAAACGGGCGCCGGATCACGCCCCTGAGCGCCTTCTCGGGCTCTGGGGGCGAAGTGATAATCGACCAGGGCCCTGCCATCACATCTCCGCTCAAGCTGGTGGCCGTTGGAGACCGAAACCGGATGGAGGCGGCTTTGAACGACCCCGGCGGCCTGCCCGACATCCGCGCTCGCGAGGTCCAGTTCCAGCTCCAGATCAGCTTCATTGGCGGACCCGACCTCGTGCTGCCTGCTTATGACTCAAGCCTTGACACACGCCATGTCGGGACGCTTTAGA
>DAIUFK010000120.1:0-3712 GCA_036844615.1 Candidatus Dormiibacterota bacterium
ATCAGGACCGCAACTGCGATTGGAATCAGCTGGCTCGTACCAGAGGAGGTGCCTTTTGTCGCGTTGCCGGGGTAGCCCGCCGCGAAGTACCCGAGCTTGCTCGTCTTGGTCTGGATCGCGAAGGCGCCTGTATCGGCGCCACCGATTGAAGTCCATTGGGCGTCAGCGCCGGTTGCCAGGTAGACGTTGCTCGGGGCCGGCACGAGGTCTGAGTAGCGCAACACCAGGTTGGCGTCCTTCACCAAAGGGGCATCGGCGGTGATCAGGTAAACGTTGGTGGCGAAGTGAAGGCCAGACGGGGTCGGAAAGGTCGATTCAGGCTCGATGTCCACCGTGACGCTCGTCTTCCCAGTCACGTCGAATGCTCCGGGCAGGAAACCGATAACCACCTGGCCGTCCTCGGTGAACGCCGAGTTCGCATCGCTCACCCCGTCGATGACCTTGATCACGAGGTGGCCCGGTCGCGGCTGGATGTTGCCGGCGGCTGCCTGCGGAGGCGGCGAGGTCCAGTTGTAAGGTTGCGGCGCGAACCCGTCGTAGAAGCCCGGTGCCACCATCCACGCGGCTACCAGGTAGACAGCGGACGCTGCAGCGAGGAGGACTGGCCGCTTCACAGCGCGAGGTCCGCGATCACGTGGCCGACGATCGGCGCGACAAGGTCTCGACAGGCCCAGCGCCAGAGGGCTAGCAACAGTCCTGCCGCTGCCACGGCGCCGAGAAAGGCAGGTGGATGGGAGAACGCATGGGCCGCTGTCCAGGCGACCGTGCTGCCGACTATCGCCAAAGGCGCGCCGCCCGCCTGGTCCAGCGCTGCATAGAGCGCGCCACGAAAGGCCAGCTCCTGCGCGATGGATATGGTCACAGCGGCAACCACAAGCGAGGCGGGCAGGATCGGGGCGGCATCTGCCCTCACCGCGGCTGGGAGCAGCAGCACTGCAGCCAGCGCCAGCCCGCCCAGGATTCGCAAGCCAAGGCGCGAAGTGCCGAGGCCGAGAGCGCTTGCGGGCCAGCCGATCAGTGTCACTCCAAGGGCGGCGGCGCCGAGGACGATTGACGCGACAGCAGCGCCAGGGTGGGTGGAGGCCAGCGATCGCGTCCACTCGACCAGCAGGATGTAGGCGCCGATCATGGCCGCCCGTACAGCCGGGCGCGTCGCGGACATGCGGCCGGAGTGCCAGCCGAGATATTTGGAGATCCAGGTGGTCCGAGCCGAAGGCAGGGGTGGCCTGGCTAGGAGCGCACTGCAAGTGCGCGACGACGGCGGGACGGGCCCCCTAACGCCCGGATCGGGCCGCATGGGCTCCAAAGATCCGGCTGGCATCTCCGGTTGCATGTCCCAGACTCGCGATCACGGTTTCAGTTGGCTGAGAGGCGCTCCGGCGCCGAGTAGACGTTGAAGCGATCGCCCTTGAGGAAGCCGACCAGGGTCTGGTTGAACTCTCGGGCAAGAGCGACGGCAAGGCTCGAGGGAGCGCCCACCGCGGCAACGACTCCGATGCCCGCGGTTATCGATTTCTGGACGATCTCGTATCCGGTGCGGCCGCTCACGACAAGGATCGAGTCACTTGCAGGTAGCCGTCCATCGAGGAGGGCGCGGCCCACCAACTTGTCGACCGCGTTATGGCGCCCCACGTCCTCTCGTAGGTAAATCAAGTCGCCGCCCGGCGTGAACAAACCTGCTGCGTGGAGTCCGCCCGTGCGATCGAAGACACCCTGGCCCGAGCGCAACCTGTCCACCAGGCCGGGCAGAAGAGCGGGATTCACCACGGGGCCCGGCGGCAACACCGCGAGGTCACGACGCAGGTCCTCGATCAACACAGTTCCACAGACGCCACAGGCCGAGCTGGAGAGCATGGAGCGCTCAGGCTTGCGGCGCGCCTTTCCCCGGAGGTGGATATCCACCTGGTTCGACTCCACGAGCGCGGATTCCACCGCAACCGATCGCTCGCTCTCGCCTGCTTCGGCGCTGATCCTGATGACTTTGACGTCCTTGGTTGCATGCAGGATGCCCTCAGCGAACATCAAGCCAAGCGAGAGCTCGATGTCATTGCCTGGTGTGCGCATCACGACCGAGAGCGCCTCGCCGTCGAGCATCAGCTGGAGTGGCTCTTCGGTCACCACCATGTCCGGCGAGTCGGTCCACTCCCCCGCCGACCACCGGCGGATGTGGATCCCGGGCGCGGCGGGCTTAGCCATGCGCCACCCGTAGGTGCCGAGCCGAACGCGGCACTGCCGTCGAGATGGCAAACCCGCGCCACGAGGTCACGCGCTCAGGCCGAAGCTCAACCGCCGGCGGGAGCTCGGCCGGCTCGATGCCGTAGCGCTCGCCGATCGCAGAGCCGTCGCTGGCCGCTTCGAAGGTGCCACGAACGCACGCGCCGACCATCAACGAGGGTCGGAAGCGGTGGTGCGACTCGACCACAAGCGCTCCCACCGAGCCAGTTTTGATCTTGCCTGCGCTGGGCGCGACTGTCACCTCGCCGCGCTCCACCTCCCACAGGGCAGGTCTGATGACCGGCATTCCACCCTCGATCCAGCACGCGTAGCCGCGCGGCACCCCGGCCAGGCGGCGGCTGATCTCCGCGGGCACTGCAGGGACGCGTGCTGCCTGCGCGGCCGGAAAGGGATTGACCTCCATGAGCTCCGCATCGCTCGGTCGCAGGCGGAGGACCACTCGGTTGTAGGGAAGCCACTCGCGAGGGATGTGAGTCATGTCCAGCAGGTAGCCTGCGAAGTAGGGGGCGTTCTTGAGCGCGTACCCGGCCATGCCGAAGAAGTAGCCGGGGCCGTCGAGGACCGCACGCACCTGGCTCGACACCGACAGCGGGTCGTACACCTCGAGGGCGCCGCGGAGCAACAGGGCATGTTCGCCGCCATCGACCATGAAGGCAGCGCGCGGGTCGCGCTTCGCACTCAGGATCTTGGCCGCATAACGGGAGGTCGTCATCCACAGCGAGCCTGAAGCGAAGTGGAAGGCGGCCGGGTTGACCAGAGGCAGGCGGCCCGCGCGAAGGGCCAGCATCCCGATGGGCGTATGACCGAGGACCTCACGCGCCTGGCTGTTCAGTCGCACGCGACCAACTTTAGGGCAGGCGTCCTCCCCGCTCGCCGGGGAGGTGGCGGGCCGTGCCCGTCGGAGGGGACGTTGAACTGAGCGGCCACCGCTCAGGGTTGTTCGAGCGTCTCACGGATGCGTTCGAGCGCGCTCTGCAGCCTTCGCCGCACCACCCAGTCCAGGCGGCCCGCAACGGCGGCGCCCAACATCGCCGCAAGCGGCGTGTAAGCGATGCGCAGATCGATGTGAACTCCCCCTTTCACCTGGGTGAACTTGAAGCCTCCCTCCTGCTTGATCAGCCCCGACTCCGAAACCCAGCCGATCTCGTGCGGGCGGCGCCACCGGTTGAGGCGCAGAACGCTTTTGAGCGGAAAACCGAGCGCGACCATCTGCACTTCGTAGCGGGCGCCGACTCCCTGCACTTTGGGCCCGATTGGCTTCCACTCGCTGATCCCCTCGAGGACCTCGGCGACGTGCCGGTGGTCGGCGAAGTAGTCGAACGCTCGCTCGGGCCCGCACTGGATGGTCACCGCCGCCGAGAACTCGCGCTGCGCCATTTCAGGAAGTAGTGTCCCGCTTCGGAGCCTCGACCGAAATGCCGAGGGCAGCGCTGCGCGGTGCCCGCGGCACCCTTCGGGTTCATCCGGCTAGGCGCCC
>DAIUFK010000121.1:0-3656 GCA_036844615.1 Candidatus Dormiibacterota bacterium
GCTGGGATCAGCCAGCGTCGGGGCAGGGCGCGAGACGAGGTCGGTGCCTGAGACGAAGTGTTGACCGCATTGGGCGCGGGCCTCACTCGCTTGCTTGCCGGCCGCGACGCGGCCAACGAGACTGGGTCCGCCTTCAGGGGATCCGCAGAAGGTGGGGCTTCGACCACCTCGTAAAGGCGCTGAGAATCGCGAAAGCCCTTGAGCTCAAAGTCGCCCTTGTCATTGAACGAAGTGCCTTCCATCTTGCCGGCGACCGAGCGCAGGGTCTCCGAGACCAGCACCTGGCCCGGCTCGGCCACTGCACAGATTCGAGACGCGAGATTTACGGTCCCCCCGAAGAAATCGGAGCCCTCCCTGACCGGCTCGCCGGTGTTGATGCCGATCCCAATCTGGATTTGCGGACCTTCCCGCAGGCGGTTGGCCTCGCGGATCGCTTTCTGGACCGCGATGGCGCAGGTGACCGCGGTCCGCGCCGAGTCGAAGGAGACCATGAAGGAATCGCCCTGGGTCTTGACCACGTGGCCGCGATACAGGGCGAGCTGCTCCTGCACGAGCGTGTTATGGAGGCGGAGCATCGTGTACGCGGACTCGTCGCCGTACACATCCGTGTACTCGGTGAAGCCGCGGATGTCGCTGAAGAGGATGGTCACGGTCGAGCCGAAGGCAGGGGTCCCGGGCAGGGCTGCTTCCCCGGCCGGCGTCGCCCCTTCTTCGCTCATCTGTTTTGAACCTAGCTAGCGGAGCTACGCGGTCTGCGCAGCTGGATGAAGATGAGGACGCTGCTTACCAGCAGCGCGGGCACGTACATCGTCACGATCACCCAGTTCACGCCGAGCCCATCATTGAACACGCTGTAACGCATCGATTGGATGATCGCGTTCACCGTGTCAATGAGCCCGACGGCGAGAACAAGCCACACCAATGGGATGGCGAGGGCAAAGCGACGGCGTAGGGCAATCAAAGCCAGCAGGGCCAAGACAGCTGTTGCCATGTCGCCAAGCCCGATCATCGTGCGAAAGTCGCCAGGTACGGCAGCATCGACAGCGCCGGGCGCCAGGATCGTCCCGCCGACGATGCGAAAGGCGTGGATCCAGACGAGTGGCACCAACGCGATTTCACGGGGAAGCTTGGCGAGTCGCGGCGCTGCGTACCACCAGACGATCAGCGCATAGGCGACCAGGCTGAAGGTGAATTGAATTCCAAAGAGAACAATCGGTGCCATCGTTTCTCCTTTGGGTGGTGGTGGCAGGCGCAGACGTCAAGCGCAATCATGAGGATTGGAAGCAGCTACCGGCCGGTGGTCGTTTGATCCTCGACTGCGGCCCTGGAACGCTGGGCGACGCCGACGAGGAGTGACCATGCCCCAAGGAGTGCGATCAGCAGCATGCCGATGGACTCGATGGCGGGCCACACAAGGCCACCGCCCCTACACAACGTCACGCTGACCCCGCCAAAGATGCCCATGAAAATCAGCACATATGAGAGCGCTACACGCAACGGAAAGAGGACCGACCCGGTGAAGAACGTGGGAAGGACACGCCGGATGTGCCAGGCGTTGACCGTGGCGGCGGCCACGTTCGGCACGATGAGGCCGACGCCAAGCCAGCTCCCGCTGAGAGTCGGCATCAGGACGACGAGCGCCATGACCATCACCACAGTCAGGCCGAAGAAGTTGCCGCGGGCTCGGAAGCGATGCTCGGGGTGGCCCAGAACGCGGTCCAGCTGTATCGAGAGGGCCACGAACAGGAGACCCGTCAGCGCAGCAGCGGCTGTGCCCGCCGTGACGAAGAAGTCGTGCCATGCACCTGGGTCGTAGGCGCTCAACTTCTGTCGAAGGGTAGCCGAATCCCCCTCGGATCGGCCCGCGAGGCTTTGGGCTCGGAGGCGCCAGGTACAGTCCGGAGTATCGCTGCCCGCACCTCCCGCTGAGACCTAAATTGAGAGCGCGCCGAGACTGACCTTGAGACTCGAAGACTCAGACACTGCGCCCCGGATCACGCAATAAATGGCGTGCGAATTCGGAGGAAGTGACTTCGATGTCTAGCAATCCGGAAGTTGACAGCGTCGTTCCCTTGCGTTCGTACTCGGGTGAGTCCGAGCGGCCCTGGTCCGAACCCGCGCCAGTCGAGGCGCCCGCCGTCCAGCCGGAGACCGCTTATCCGGCTCCAACCGAGGCTCCGATCTCACAGCCGGCCGTTGCTCAGCCCGCAGTGGTCAGCGCCCCCCGCCGCCGGGGCTGGGTCGGCATCGTTGCGGTTGCAGTGATCGGCCTCATCGTGGCCGGCACGCTGGGGTATCTCCTGTACTCGACCACGGGCCAGCGCGACGCAGCGCTTCGTCACGCGGCCTCCACCGGGGCCACGCTGGCCTCAACGGAGGCTACTCTCGCCTCTACCCAGTCCACCCTTGCCACCAGCCAGCAGGACCTCACTGCACGCAATGCGAGCGCGGCCTACGCCAGCATGTATGTCACCGACAGCGGGCGCGTCCGCATCGACTACCAGAAGCTTCTGGTCTGCAACTCTTTTGGCTCATGCCGCACGGCGGCGCAATCGGCTCTGAACGACCTGCAGGCGTTTCAGTCGGATAGGTCGGCGGCCACGGTCCCGCCGGCAATCGCCAGCTCAGATGGAATGCTCCGGGATGCAATCAGCGCGGCGATCGCCGCCGACCAGGAGGTCATCTCGGGCTTCGACACGTTCAGCGTCAGCAAGGTAATGGCCGGCTCGAAGAAGCTCAATGCAGCAATGCTCAGCATGGCCAAGGCCGAGGCGGTCCTAGGACCCGCACTCAAGTAAGCCGTTAATGAAAGGGCTCGCCTTCCGTCTCAAGGGGCTCGCCGGCATCCGGCTACGGAGTGGGATCCGCCCGGATGCCGGTCCTGGGAACTCCATCGACCACCGCCCAACGTGGGCGGTGGTCGCAGCCATCGCCGTGATCTTTGTGGGGGTTGGATCGTCACTGGGCTTTGGGCTCGCGACGCGAGCCGAGGTCGCATCCCAGGCGCGCTCGATCCACGATCTGCAAGCAAGGATCGACCACCTGAATGCTCAGAGCGACGGCTTGAAGACGCAGCTTCAGCCCCAGCCGGACTGGTCCGCCGTCGCAGCCCTGGTTGAGCCATCGGTGGTCACCATCTCCACCGCCGACGCCCTCGGCTCAGGTTGGGTCGCCGACTCGGACGCGTCAGGGTCGGACATCGTGACCAACCTGCATGTCGTCGCCGACGCCTGGGACGCCGGGATCGCAACTGTCGACGTCGGGATCGGTGATCGCACGATCAAGGGGACGATCACGCGGGTTGACGTCAATGACGACCTGGCGCTGATCCATATCGCGATGCGGCTTCAGGCCCTGCAGAAAGCTGCACTCCGGCCGCAGCTCGCGGAGAGCGTGATGGCCATCGGATCGCCGCTCGGCCTGGATGGAACGGTTTCCGTCGGCGTGGTGTCGGGATTTCGGAGCATCGACGGCAGCGACTACATCCAGTTCTCGGCGCCCATCAGCCCGGGCAACAGCGGGGGACCTGTAGTGGACGCTGACGGCCGGGTGGTGGCGGTGGCGACCGCCAAGTTCGTGGCGCCGGGGGCGGAAGCGCTGTCGCTGGCAATACCAGTGCAGACGGTGTGCAGGGTTGCCGTCTGCGCGCCGGCGGG
>DAIUFK010000122.1:0-3647 GCA_036844615.1 Candidatus Dormiibacterota bacterium
CTAAAAGTGCATCAACTCGAACTCGGGGGGTGTGTCCTCGACGGCGAAGCCGCACCCCTGGCCATGGCCGCCGCACCATTCAGGAGCGCCGCCCGACTTATAGTCCAGTCCTGATGGATGATCGCTCGCTTCCGGGGGCGCTCAGCGGCCCGCCGCCCACGCCGATCTCATCGGCGGGTTTCGATCAGGCGCACAGCGTCACCGCGCGCAGCGAACTGGTCTGGCGGCTGGCGGCACAGGCGTATGGCGAGGACTACCCCGCCGAAGTGCAGCCCTGGGGGATGACAACATTTTGGGTGTTGGGCCGCTGCGTGTCCGGGCTGCGGGTCGGGCCCGGGCACCTACTGGTTGATCTCGCCTGCGGCCGAGGCGGACCGGGTCTCTGGCTTGCCCGCGCAACCGGCGCGAGCCTGATCGGCGTCGACTGGTCACCCGTCGGCGTCGAGGCGGCAAGCGCTCGTGCCTCTCATTTCGTCCCGGCCGACCGGGCGCGCTTCATCGTGGGCGATCTGGCAGTCTCCGGCCTGCCTGACGAGTCCGCGGATGCGGTTGTTTGTCTGGACTCGATCTTCTTCGCCGCCGACCGGATCGCCGCGCTCCGCGAAGTGCATCGGCTGCTCCGACCGGCAGGCCGCTACGTCTTCACCGCGCCTGAGGTTCGGACACCAACGCAGCCTTTCCACGTCCCCGACTGGACGCCCCTGCTCGAAGCCGCCGGACTCCAGCTCGAAAGTAAGGAAGCGGTGCCACGCCAAGCCGATCAGCTGGGGCGCACGTACCAGCTGTGGCTCGAACACCTCGACGCGATCCGCGCCGAGGTGGGAGATGCGGCAGCCGACCGGCTCGAGGCAGAGGCGCGAGGCGTCGGCCCGATGTTGAAGAACCGCGTGCCACTCCTCATCGTTGCGCGTCGCCCAGGCTAAGCACACATACCCACAGCCAGGCCCACCACGCCAGCACAACAGAAGAGGAGGCAAGGTCGCGACGGTGAGCGAGCACGGTCGGGATTGGGAGGGCTACTACCACGCTCAGGAGGGCCGGCCGCCGAGACCACTCTTCCTCGAGGCGATCGAACTGCTCAAGCGCGGCTGGAACGTGTTCGCAATCGACAACCATCCCGACGCAATCGCGCGCCTGCAAGCCCAGGCATGGCCCGAACACAGGGCTCGGCTAACAGCCGACACGGTTTCCTTCCGCGACGCCGTTCTGCCGCGCGCCGACCTGATCTACGCCGGCCTCAGCCTCCCGTTCTGCGAGCCCACAAGCTTCAACGAGGTCTGGCGCCAGATTCAAGGCGCGCTTCGCCCAAATGCCTGGTTCGTCGGACACCTATTCGGCGCCCGCCACGGCTGGGCAGGCAAAGCGGGCATGACGTTCGTCACCGCCGAGCAAGTCGCCTCGCTCTTGGGAAACTTACGCATCCACCTCCTCCGCGAACAAGACGAAGACGGCGACTCGTTCAGCGGACCCACACATTGGCACGTCTTCCACGTGATCGCCCAATCGCAGTAGGGAGTAGGCAGGCAACACAGGGCCGAGGATCGCGTCTCAGCGATGCCTCGAACTCAGGGGCGGACGAGCGACAACGCGGATGATCTCTGTTGGCTGACGTGTGGTCGCGTCTGGACCACGCGCGGGTGCCTGTACCAGGATGTGACCTCCTACTGGCGGTCCGAGCAGGGGGCAAACTCCACAAGATCTCACCTGGTCACATGAGCCGTCCACTCCCGAGAGCCCCGAAGATCGAGAAGCTGATCTCCTTCTTCAATGAGCACGTCGATGTCGATGTGGACGGTGAGGGCCGGGAACCACCCTGGGACGCCATGGTCCGACAGCCGAAGCCAGGGCTGCTGCCATTTTGAGGACTGTTGCGCGACGGCCGGCGGGAGGATACTTTGTATCGGCTGAGATGTCTGGTAGCCCGTATGCTCCGCGATCCGGTCTCGGGGACGTCATGCGCCGGTTCGCGGCCACCCTGACGGCGCCCGCCACGTGCGCGCTCTGCGGCAGGGGGCACGCCTCGACAGGCTGGCTGGTCGACCCGTTCGGTAGGGTTAGTGGCCGCTGCGCTGGTTGCGTCGGGGATGCGCCGACAGCACGCCCTGACAACCCGGGGCCGGGCCAGACGTTCGACCGCTAACCCCCGGCAGGCAGGCAGGCTAGATCAACAGCTGCTTCGTAACTCAGCCCGGGCTTTCGCAGATCAAAACAGCCCGTGGTTGCCCTTTTGCGATCACGACGCCACCCCACAGTCCTTCGGCTCCGTGAGGAACTCCGCGCGGGTCGGGAGTACACGCACACAGGGCAGGGTTCCCTGGGTCAAGTCTCCTGGAGGCCCGGAGTCGGGAGAAGCCCAAGGTTGACGAGGAGCCCGTATAAGTTGGCCTCGACAATCATCGTCCTGACGCGGCCGTCCGCGAACCTGAACAGGTAGAGCGCGGTCAAGACAGCCGGCTTGCCGGTCGCCGGATATCCGAACAGGGGTCCGGAGTGTGTGGCCGTGAACGTGACGCGCGCGGCGACCGTGTCCTCTTCGGCGATGAGATCGTCAATCGTCACCTCAAGGTGCGAGTACGCGTGCTGCATCGTCCGGGCGTTGCTCTCGTCGGCTCCAGCGAGCAGCGAGCCCGGCACGAACAGCTCGCGCACGAACTCGACGTTGCCATGAACATAGACCTCTTCGAAGTAGCGCCGGACCGCGGCCTTGTTCGTCTCCTCGTCGCTCATCGCCGCGCCGATCCTCTTCTGGCCATTTGTTCGTCCGCGGTCTGCCGAGACAACGCATCTGCGCGCCAGCCGGCAGGTGGGTGGGTCTGCTGAGGCAACTACCTGCGCTCGGCAACCATGAGCACGCGGCGGCTAATGCAGTCCAAGGTGGCTTGCATCTCAACAATGCCCGACCGGATCTGGATGGGGTCCGACCCAGTCTCGGCAGCGAGCTCGTCGACTGCCATCAGCAACAGTTCACAAATGCGCGTTTGCCTTTGCCGCCATGCGCTCGTTTCATCATATGACCGGACCTCGAATCCCGTCTTCTCGAAAATCGGCCGATGGTCTGGCACCTGTGGAGGGCGACCGACCGGCTGACGCCAGTAGTCCCATGTGGTGACCACCAGCCGGCCGCGGGGCACGAGAATACGAGCCAGTTCCCGGATCGCGGCGAGTTTGTCGGGCGCGAAGAGCAATGCATCGACGCTCATGACGGCTTGGACGCTGGCCGCGGCCAACCCGGTGTCCTGGAATGACCCGCGGTGGAACTCCGCACGGTCTGCGAGGTCAAGCGCCACCGCCCGACCTCGTGCCGCGTTGACCGCTGTCTCGGCGATATCGATCCCGATCAGCCGGCTGCCCCCTGGGCTGCGACCCAAAGCCCCGGACCGCCGCGACCGCAACCGACATCGACCAAGACATCAGCTGGAGACAGCCTCAGCTCTACGACGAACCTGTTCAGCTCGCTGACCGACACTTCGCTTTAGGTGTCGAGGGTGGCCGGGTATTCGTGGCCATAGACCTCGCCCCAGATGCGAGCGCGCACAGCGGATGCGGGCGCAGCGAAGGCTTCGTCGAATCGGGTCGCCCAGTCTCGCCCTGTCACTCTTCGACCTTGGCACGAGCCATGCCAAAAGGCAGACGACCCTGGCCTGGGC
>DAIUFK010000123.1:0-3592 GCA_036844615.1 Candidatus Dormiibacterota bacterium
CGTCCGTTCTTCGGCACGATAGTTGGACGGTTAGGTTGTTCTGACCTCAAGACGGTGAGACACGGAGGGAACAGTTCGCTCCTGTCGTGGTTGTCGGCGACCGCCGAGCTTGAAGCCGGAACGATCGCGAATTGAATTCAGGGAAGGGGAAAGGACGCTGACGAACCGGTGCCAGTCGGAGCCGGCCGCCAACTCAAGTCTCACCGACTCGGGGATAGGACAGGTTAGGTCCTAACTCTGAGTCCTTGACACCCCGAGGGCGTACGAAACGGCAGCCTCGAACGACAATTTCCTGCCATCCGAATGAGCCAACGCTGCCGCCGATCCAGCCTCCTCGAGAGCCGGCATGAGCCATCGATCCGTGGAGGCGCGGTCGGCCGGGAGTGGGGCTACGCCAATGCTCTCCCAAGTCGCCTCCGCCGCCCCGGCCATGGTGGCCGCGGCATGCCAATCGCCACCAGCGGCGAAGACGGCCGCCATGCCATCAAGTTGCTCGGCCACGCCCCATCGGTCGTCCATTTGCGACGCCACGGACAGACCTTCCGCAATGACCATACGTGCCCCCGCGACATCTTCCTCCAGCAGCGCGAGGTACCCGCGCTGCAGCCAAACCTTCGCCACAAAGCGGTCATCTCCAAGATCCCGGTAAAGGCTCTCCGCCTCGCTCAGCAGTCGGTGCGCGGTCACCAGGTCGCCCTGATGCTGGGCCGCATTCGACCGGTTGAGGCAGGAGGTCGCGAGGAGCCACTTCGAATCGCCTGTCCGCGCGATCTCCAGCGCCTCTTCGAGGTGACGGGTGGCCCCCTCGAAATCACCCGCAGCAAGCCTTTCCTGCCCTAGCAGGGTCACCCCGTTCCGGATCGCTGTGGTATCCGCTGCAGTCCGTGCCCACGCCGTTAGTTCTGCTCCACACCTGGCCGTTTCTTCGTATTCGCCCTGCTGGTAGGCCAGCCATCCTGCTCCCCAAAGCACCTTGGCGCGGGCGGCCTCGTGGTCGCCCGGACTCATGGCAAGCACCTTGTCCATCCAGGTGCGGCCTTCCGAAAACGCGCCCGTCAATCTCCAGAACATCCACAGCGCACCGGCGGTCCGGAGCGCCATCTCGACCTCGTCATTCGCGATGGCCCAGGACAGGGCCGCCCGCAGATTGTCCTGCTCGCCCGCCAGACGCAAGGTCCAATCTCGGTGGCCAGTCCCCCGCAGCCGAGGTTCGGCTTCCTCCACAAGGACTCGGAAATAGTCGGCATGGCGGTGCTCGAGGGCATGGACACCATCGCGGCCCACGCGTGCAGCATTCCTTTCAGCTGCGTATTCGCGGACGGTATCGAGCATCCGGTAGCGGGCCGCTTCAGTGCCCTGCGCATCGCGCATCACGAGGCTGAAGTCGACCAGTTGTCCGAGCGCGAGCACCAACGTATCAGCGGGATCACACACGTATTTGGCGGACTCGAGGGTCCATCTGCCCGCAAAAACCGACAGCTGTTCGATCAGCCTTCGCGCATCCGATGGGAGGAGGTCGTAGCTCCAGGACACAGTGGCCTCCATCGACCGCTGTCTCTCGGGCAGGTCCACGGGGCCTCCTACCAGCACCGGAAGACGGTGGTCGAGGTGCTCACGCAACTCGGTCGGGGCCAACAACCGCATTCGTGCGGCAGCGAGCTCGATCGCGAGTGGGAGCCCGTCAAGGCGCCGGCAAATCTCTGCCGCGAGGACGTCCGCGATGGGGGCTTGCGGTGACGAGGGTTGCGCGGCCTTCACGCATGTCAAGAACATCTCGACAGCCTGCGGCTCCGGAAGTGGCACGACTTCGAAAAGATGCTCGGCTCGTACGTTTAGTGGTGCCCTGCTGGTGATGACCATCTTGCATGTGTCCGTCGTCGCCACCAGTTCAGCCAGCGAGGGAGCGACCCCCAGCAGGTGCTCGAGCGTGTCCAGGATGAGCATTACTCGGCGTCCCCGCAGATGTTCGCCGAGTGCTGCGATGGATCCCTCGCGGACCCTCAGGGCCCCTGCGATGGCAGGAAGAACCAACTCCACGTCCCGCAGGTTGCCGAGCGACACAAACACGACGCCGCCCTCGAACTGGCCCTTGAGCGTGGCGCCCAGCTCGACAGCAATCCGGGTCTTGCCAACGCCTCCGGTGCCAACGAGCGTCACCAGCCGGACGTCTGGGTTCATGACGAGCCCGGCGACGTTATCCATCTCTTCAGTGCGCCCGATGAGGCGGGTTCGTGGCAAGGTCGGCGTCGACAGCGTGGCCCAAGCCGGCCGATCCTCGGCCGGGACTGCGCGGCCCCTCGCCGCCGCCTCAAAGTCGGCCGCCTCCGAATCTGACAGTTCGAGGGCTGCCAGAAGGCGCCGGGTGGTTTCGCGATACACCACTCGTCTCAGGCCCCGTTCGATGTCGCTGACCGCGCGCTCGGAGATGCCGGCACGCTCCGCCAGCTCGGCCTGGGTCAAGCCGAGGGCGGTCCGCCGAGCCCGCAACCTTCCCGCTACACCGCCCTCCTCCAACATCGCTCAGTCGATGCTATCCCACGAGTTCGCACTCGAACTCGGTGGGCAACTCGGTGGGCGTCTCGTCATGGCTCTTTCGTCGATGGTCTCTCAGAGTGGGCACGTCGGATCAACAAAGTTCAATGGAGGTGTCGCGACGATGTCCACGGAATCCAACAAGAAATTGGTGAAGCGCTACTACGAGGAGGTCCTGAACGGGGGCGACCTCGGTGTTCTCGACCAGATCGCACTCCACGACTACGACGAGCACAGCCCGTTTCCAGGCCAGCCCAACGGAATCGAAGGCCTGAAGGCGCGAGTCGGTGCCATCGCGGCGGCGTTCAAACCGGTCTTCACGGTGCACGAGCTAATCGCGGAAGGCGACACCGTCGTCGCCTATTGGACCAACACCGGGACGCACCAGGGAGAGTTCATGGGCATCCCGCCGTCTGGACGCAAGGTGACCATCTCCGGGATCGACGTGCACCGCCTGCGCGACGGCAAGATGGCGGAGCACTGGCACGTCATCGAGGAACTGCAGATGCTGCAGCAGCTTGGAGTCGTTCCCATGCCCCAAGGCGCAGCGTCCTGATGCAGCAAGGCGAGCGCAACCGGACCACGGTTCTCAGGTTCTTCAACGAGGTCATGGCCCTCGGGAGCCTCGAGGTCCTGGACGAGCTCGCCGTTGACGACTACGAGGACCACGTCGCCCTGCCCGGTCAGGGTCCTGGCCGGGCGGGGCTCAAGCAGAGGGTGGCGACGATTCGCGCGGCCTTCCAGCCGCGCCAGGAACTCCACGACGTGATCGTGGACGGCGACCGGGTGGCGGTGCGATGGACGCTGCGGGGAATCCACACAGGACCCTTCATCGGCATGCCGGCCACCGGCTGGCCGGTAGAGTTCGACGGCGTCGACCTCTATGCGATGCGCGACGGGCGTATGGAGGCCCACTGGAACGTCGTCGGCCTATGGGCGTTCTACCGGCAGGCTGGTGGCCCGGTCATAAGAGCCACTCCACTGACATAAGGGGATTGGAACTGAGGCGTCGCTTACTTCCAGTAGCCGAGTTCTAATTACGTCCAGAGAGGCCGACCAA
>DAIUFK010000124.1:0-3396 GCA_036844615.1 Candidatus Dormiibacterota bacterium
GTCGACCTCACGCCTCTGGAGGATATTGAGTCCGAGCTTCGCATCTCCGACCTCACGGTGCCCAAGGGCGTGACTGTCCTCGACGAGCCAGATGAGCTGGTGGTGAAGATCGTTCACCGTCGAGAGCTCAAGGTCGAAGAGGAGGTCGCCACCGCGGAGACCGCCGTCGTCGGCGAGGGCGAGGAAGCCGGCGAGGAAGGGGCTCCGGCCGCCGAGGAGCAAGCCGAGACCAACAAGTAGATGTCGGCGAGCGACTTCGCTTCCAGCCCGCTGCTGTTCGTGCTTCTCGCCGGCGTCGTCTTCGTCATCTTCGTGGTCGCCGCACGGTTTGTGGCGCAGCAGGTCGCCGAGGCGCTGCGCCGGCGCGGGCTGCGCGAGAACGTGGTTATCACGGGCAGCAGGTTCATCACCGTGGTGCTCATCGCGGTCGGCGCGCTTTTCGCCTTCGGCATCGCGGTGCACAGCGACAACGTCACTGTCCTCGGCATCGTGGCGGCGGTGATCATCACCAGCTTCGGCGCCCAGGACGTCCTCAAGGACTACGTGTCTGGCTACTACCTGCTGCTGGAACGGAACATCAAGGTGGGCGACAGGATCTCGCTGGAGAACGGATCGGGGACCGTCTCCGAGGTGAGGCTCAGGGTCACCCTTCTGCAGAACGAGTCAGGCGATGTGGTGGTGGTCCCGAACTCCGAGCTGTTCACGCGACCAGTGACGATTCACGCCAAGCTCGACAGCCCGGCCGCCGGTGCGAAGAAGCCCAGGGAGCCTAAGCCAGCGCCCCCAGAATGATCCGCCAGAGCGCCTGGAGCTGATCCCCCTCGATCTCTGACTCCTCGGCCAGCAGCTCCCGAATGGTCTGTGATGCGAGCTCGACGTGGAAACCACCCGCGACCTGGGTGGCAAGGGAGCGAAGCCTGTACGTGTGGTCGGGCTTGTCGCTCTCGAAAGCGAGGTCGACGCTTACCTCGTCGAGCTGCACGAACTCGGCCCAACGCTTGACCTCGGCGCTGCCCGTCTCGGGTGAATCCGACAGGTGGAGGCAGTTGACCCCGCCATAGACCCCGTACCTCTCGCGAAGTGAACCGGGTCGCGACTGGGCGATGCGGGTCTCGCCGAGGTCGTTGCGCATCTGCTCGAGTGTCGCGCCGGAAGCCGTGACACGCCCCACTGCCAGCGGAAGCGCGGTCATGAAGTCGACGAGCCATGGAAAGAAAGGCCTTCCCTTCAGGAAGTCGTAATGGCTCTCGATCAGCGCCGCGGGAGGTTGGAACCAGGCGAGCGACTCGACCTTCCAGTCCCGTTCGCTCGACAGCCAGCCCCAGATGCCTGCACGTGCGGCGAGCCTGTACGAGGCGTCGGGTTTGAAGATGAGAAGAGCGTCAGCCATGAGCCGCGAATTCTAAGTTGTACCGCTAGCCCGCAGGTTTTCTGTCTCTTGGGCCGGGCTTGTAGACCTTGCGGCCCGCCAGCTTCTCGGGCATGTGCACCTGGTCGGCAACGCCGCCCTCGAAGTCGTGCGCGTACTTGTAGCCCTTGCCGTAGCCCATCGACCTCATGAGCCCGGTGGGTGCGTTGCGCAGGTGCAGAGGCACTGCTTCGTTGCCGGTCTGCTCGATCAGCTCGCGGGCCGCGCCGTAAGACGTCAGCGCGGAGTTGGATTTCGGCGCGAGGGCAAGGTATAGAGCGGCCTCAGTGAGCGGAAGCACCGCCTCGGGCATGCCGACGAAATGCGCGGCCTGCTGCGCAGCGATGGCGACCTGCAGGGCTTGCGGGTCGGCAAGCCCGACGTCCTCGGCCGCGGAGATCACCAGGCGCCGGGCCACGAACAGCACGTCCTCGCCCGCCTCGAGCATTCGAGCAAGCCAGTAAACCGCCGCATCGGGGTCGCTGCCGCGGATGCTCTTGATCAGGGCCGAGACTATGTCGTAGTGCTGGTCGCCTGCCCTGTCGTACAGGAGGTGGCGTTCCTGCAGGGCACGCTCGACATGGCCGAGATCGACCTCGTCCTTGCCCGCCAGCGCCGCCGCCGCCTCAAGGCCGTTGAGGGCGACCCGCGCGTCGCCGCGCG
Organism: Candidatus Dormiibacterota bacterium; assembly: GCA_036844615.1. Classification (GTDB taxonomy): domain Bacteria; phylum Chloroflexota; class Dormibacteria; order Dormibacterales; family Dormibacteraceae; genus Palsa-872. Next base: position 2,072 of record DAIUFK010000124.1, read on the forward strand.
AACCCTCGAGCAGCGCGTCAAGCGCATCCGGGCTCATGCGCGCATTGATCTCGGCGAGGCCGCGCTCGACCACCTGCTTGAGCTCGCTGCGCTCCAGCGCCTCCAAACGGAAAACCCGGCTTCGCGAGAGAAGGGGGGCGATCACCTCGAATGAGGGGTTCTCGGTGGTGGCGCCGATCAGGGTCACCGTCCCTTCCTCGACGTGGGGAAGAACAGCGTCCTGCTGAGCCTTGTTGAAGCGGTGGATCTCGTCGATGAAGAGGATGGTTCGCAGGCCGGCGCGGCGCTGGACGCGGGCTTCCGCCACCACCTTGCGGAGGTCGGCGACACCGGCGGTCACAGCGGAGATGGCGACCAGCCTTGCCTTCGTCTCGGTGGCAAGGAGGCCCGCCAGCGTCGTCTTGCCGCTTCCCGGCGGGCCCCACAGCACGATGCTGGGAAGGTGCCCGGAGCGGGTGAGCTCGCGGAGCACCTCGACGACCCGTCGCTGGCCGACCAGGTCGTCGAAGCTTTTCGGGCGCATCCGGGTGGCCAGAGGAGCGGGGGGTTCCTCCCCTCGGGGGACCTCAAAGAGCTCGCGTTGATCCCCCACGTCAAGATTCTGACCCAAGAGTGAGGAGGCCGCGCCGCCGTGCGGAAACAGGCTGGAATTCCCTCATATAGACTGCGCCAATGACCACCTGCTGGTATTGCAACTCCGAGCTCCCTGACGGTTCCCAGTACTGCCACAGCTGCGGGCACAGCCAGACGGACCGCTCGTCGAGCCCGCTCTTCGGTGTGGTCGATCCGGTGACAGGGATCTGGAACTCGAAGTTCATCAACGCGCTGGTCGGCCAGGAGGCCAATCGGGCGATCCGGTACCACAGGCCTCTCTCGGTGCTGGTGGTCGAGCTCGACCACGCCGAGCACGTGCACAAGGAGCTGGGCCAGATCCAGCTCGAGGGACTGCTGCGCGAGGTTTCTGAGCGCCTTGGGCTTGCGGTCCGCGACACCGACACCGTTGCGTTCCTCGATGCGGAGGGGCCTCCGCACTTTGCGATAGTCCTGCCCGAGACGAACGAACAGGGCGCGACGCTCGCCGCCGACAAGATCCGCCGCGGGATCGCCGGCCACGACTTCTCGACAGGCGGCAACTGGCAGCGCATCACGGTCAGCTGCGGCGCCGCTACCATCGGCCTGCTGCCGCCGAGTGAGGAGGAAGCAGGCTTGTTGAACCGGCGCGAGTACACGGGCAACCTCCTTCGCGAGGCGTATCACGCCCTGGAGGCAGGTCGCTCGGCGGGTACCAACCGCACCTCGGTCGGCGCGTTCCGTTCCTGATACCT
>DAIUFK010000125.1:0-3364 GCA_036844615.1 Candidatus Dormiibacterota bacterium
TGCTGCAGTAGGTCGGCGATCGAGCCTTCGAACTTGGCCAGCTGTTTGTGGACCTCGATCACCTCGTCGGAGCTGACCGGCTCCGCCTGGTCGATGTCCGTCTGGTGCTCCGTCCACTCGGTGCCGCAGTCGCACCGGTGGAACAGGTAGCGATCCGAATGGGATCGGTAGAGATAGACCGATGCCTCCTGCAGACGACGTCCGCAGGCGCACTTGCCCTTGTCTGGTTCCAGCTTTGACTTTTGCAATGACGTGTTCCTTGACCTGTATAACGAACCAGATTGCAGTTTCGTTGCGCGGATGTTACACCTGAGCGCCGCGAATAGGAACATTCATATGTACGCAAATGCGATGGCGCTACTGGGAGGTATTCAACTCCGCCACCAGGGTTTTGAGGTCCCGCAGGCGCTCGGTGCGCGCTGCATGCTCGAGCGTCTGGTACTGGGACAGGATGTCGACGAAGCCCTCGCCCACGTCGTAGCCATGCCGGCGCAACACGTCTCGGCCCCTGTCGCCAAGGCGCGCGAGCACGTCTCGAACCTTGCTTTCGGAGCTGAACGCGTCAGGCACTCGGCGGCTCGAGCTGGCGCAGGATCACTCGGTGGCCGTGCCAGTGATCAGGGACCCCCGTCGGCGGGTCGCCCGTATAGCTCAGCTCAAGGCACCAAACGCCGTCGACCTGAACGGGTGCGACCGCGAACTTGGTCTTGACGCCTTGGCGTTGGAGGTCCTGGAGCAGCGCGACGCCGTAGAGCACCAATGCTCCCGGCAGGTTGATCGTGTTGATGCGGCCCCCCTCGCTGGAACCGTCCACGCCGGACGTGTGGGAGCCGAGAGAGTGGGTCACGGGCTCAGGTTAGCGGCTTGCGAGTACGCAGTGCCGTGACGATCGTCGCCACCGCCCCTTCGTAGCCGAGGCGGCCGGTGTCGAGGACCAGGTCGTAGTGCGCCGGCAGGTTTCGTTCGTGGCCGTACACCTGCTTGATATAGGCGGTCCAGTTCTCGTCGGCCTGCTTCAGCCGCCGCCGCGCCTCCTCCTCCGATAGCTTCAACCGCGCCATCACTGCCTTGATGCGCACCGCCTCTGCGGCGCGCAGGAAAACGTGGAGGGCGCCCTCGAAGTCGCGAAGGATGTAGGCGCCGCCACGTCCGACGATGATCACGTTGCCCCCGCGCGCCGCCTCCTTGATCACCTGCTGGGTGATCTCGAGGACCGCGCGGCGCGTGTCGAAGACGGGATCGACGTTGGGCGGGTTCCACGCTGTCGCCTCAGGCTGGATCATCGGCTCGCCGCTCGCCGAGCCCAGCGCCATCAGGAGCCTGTGCAGAAGGGAGCCCGGCTGCTCGTCCTCGGCCTCGACCTCCTCCTTAGGGAGCTGGAGCCGGTGGGCGACCTCGTCGATGATCCGCGACTCCAGGAGGTCGGCCTTCAGCTCGCGGGCGAGCATCTCGCCGACGGTCGATCCCCCCGCCCCGAACTGGCGGCCAATCGTGATGACCGGCATCTCTGAGCAAATCTACTTCACCAGGTTGCCAAGCGGCGACCCGGAAACTCGAGGCTCGTGCCGTCGCTATGGACGATCACGACGTCACCAGCCAGGTCCTGGGCATCAGGCGCCCGTAGGACGAGGGCAAAGTCGCGACCGCCGGGCTGGGCCACCGAGCTGCCGAACATGTCGGGGCCGTCGTAGGTCCAGATCGCTTTGCCGGACTGTAAGTCGATGACCGCCAGGTGTGTGGGCAGGCCGCCGACCCATGGCGTGGTGGTGACGAGGACCAGCGAGCTGTCGCTGTTGAAGGCCAGGACCCCCTGCGACGGATCCAACTTCGCGACTACAGTCTTGTCCGACACGCGGCGGACGATCGTCCACAGCGCAGCTGGGCTGATCTGCCCTATGGATTGTGGCGAGTTTTCCGCGACCAAGAGCCCGTCCCGGCTTCCCACCACATTGGCGAGGACAGTCGCATACGCGCTGTGCATGAGCACCTTGCCGGTCGAAAGGCGAATCACCCAGAGCTCCGACGGCGAGGAGACCGCGGTGCGGATCAGAAGCGCCCGATCGTTTCGATAGCTGCAGGACGCGATTCCGATACTGGTCTGGCCGAGGCTCTTGTCGTGCGCGATGACAGCGACAGCCTTGACTGGCTGACCTGGCAACAGCGTCACCAAGGTCCAGGCGACTGCTTGCTGATCGAATGACACGCCGCACCTGTGCCGGTTGTCATCGGCCCAGATCGGAAGAGTGCTGCCGGGGAGGGCTCCCGATCCCGGAACAGGCTTGCCGAGACGGTCGAGCATCTCCCCTGTTCCACCCTTGGCCCCGAAGCCCGCAGCGAATGATTGGCCGTCGGGCGCCATGCCGACGGCAGTCTCCGAAGGATCAAGCTTCAGGGTGCCGAGAACGTTGCCCGACCAGTCGTAGCCGTTGAGCCACGAAGGATGCTCCGGATCGTGGAGGTAGAGGACCGGCACGCCAGCCGGCGGCGGACCGTATTCGCCGATTGGGGACGCCTGCGGAGTGCTGCCCGGCACTGGCGCACGGTGAGCCGCCAGGCGGCTCGACATCAAGCCGGCGACGACCGCAAAGCCGAGCACAACGGCGGCCGCCACTGCCAGCCTTTGAAGGTTGGGTCCGGAGTGCGGCTGCTCTGTCACGGCGGTGACGACGTCGCGACGCAGCGCCGCCGCGGGTGGGTGCGCCGCCTGCTCCTTCTCAAAGGCCGATCGGATCTCGGAGCGCAGGTCGTCCATCAGTCCATCTCCAGTCCGGGGCGAAGCTTCTTCGCCGCACGGTAGACGCGGGTCTTGGCGCCGCCGGCGCTTAGGCCGAGCACGGTGCCGACCTCCTCCAGCGGGAGGTCGAGGTAGAAGTAGAGGAAAAGGGCGAGGCGGTCCTCGCGGGGCAGCTTGGCCAGCTCGCGGTCGAGGTCCACTGTTTGGGCGCCGCCCGACTCTCGGGTGTGTGCGCCTGTGTCGACGTCCGGGAGGCGGATCACCGACCACCAATGGGCGCGGCGCTCGCTGCGGCATTGGTTGGCCACGATGGCGAGGAACCAGGGGCGCGCGGGCTTGCCCTCGTGTAACTGGCCCAGCTTGCGCCAGGCTTTGAAGGCCGACTCCTGCACTGCGTCGTTGGCTTCGTCGGGGTCGCGCAGGATCGCCAGGGCGGTGCGATAGGCGGCTTCCAGGTGGGGGCCGATGAGGGCGTCGAAGTCTGCAGCAGCGGCCTGCGTCCGACTCATAGCGAGCTCTTGCATGGCACCGTCGTCAATAGAGACGCGAGCGGGGCGGGTTTGGTTTCAACCGCTCTGCTGGCTTGGACGTCCCCATCCCCCGGCTGCGCCGGGTACTTCCCCGGCGAGC
>DAIUFK010000126.1:0-3360 GCA_036844615.1 Candidatus Dormiibacterota bacterium
CATTGCCGACGTTTGGCGCGACCTGGAAATGGCCGGCCAAGGCCCTCGCCCTACCTATACGACTTGCGGCATATCTACCCACCATCACGCGGCTGCGCCGCACGAGTTACGACGTCGTGCACATTCACTGGTTGAGTCACGGCATCGTTGGCGTCCTCGCAGGTCGCTCGTTCTTCGCGCAGGCTCACGGTTCGGACCTGCACATGAATTCAGGAAAACCCGTTTATGGCCGCGTGATCCGGTCCGTGCTCAAGCACGCCGACAAGATCTTCTACGTCACGCCGAACCTGCGCAGCTACTTGAAGGATGTCGAATACAAATCGCTCTATCTGCCAAATCCCGTCGACATGGGGGACGTCAAGCTGCCGGTGGCGGCTCCGAGCAGGGTTTCGAAGGTGCTGATCTTCACGCGCCTGGATCCGATAAAGGGCGTCGATCTCATCTTTCCCGCGGTCGAGAAGCTCAGTCAGGTGGTTGAGCTGACCGCGTTTGATTGGGGTCCTCTTGCCGAGGATTACGAGCGGAAGTACGGGCGCTGGGTCCACTTTGTGAAGCCGATCCCTCACGCCGGTGTAGCAGAGTTCCTCGCGAGGTTCGACGTGGTGATCGGCCAGATGAGGCAGGGGAGTCTCGGCCTGATGGAGATCGAGGCGCTGGCAGCAGGACGGCCTGTGATCATGGGTATCGACTGGAGCCAGTATCCGGAGGATCCACCTCCTGTCATCGCGGCGTCAGGAGAGGAAGCTGTCATCAGCGCGGTGGAACGTCTCCAGAGCGCTCCAGAGCACCTCGCTGAGCTGTCGTTGAACAGTCGACGGTGGGCGATACGAAATCACGGCTTCAGCCACCACCTGGAGCTGCTCGAGGCAGCGTACTTCGGATCCGCGACATAGCTCGAAGGGCCGCGACCTCGATCGCGGCAAGGATCCAGAACTCCGCGCTCATGTCGTTCTTCCAGTACGGCGAATCGATAAGGCCGTGAACAGTCCAGAGCACCAGCCCGCCGAGGACTCCCCAGAGCAATGGTCTATAGAAGCCTTCGGTCTTCGGCCACGCCCTCCAGCCGCGCCAGAGGAGGCCGAACAGGATGACAGTGAACGCGATGAGGCCGAGAATTCCAAGCTCGACCCAGAACGTCAGCCACAGATCGTGGGGATGGGCCTCGGGCTGCACACCGCGGAATAGAAAGGTGTAGCCACCGAGACCGAGCCCAAGCACCGGATGGTCTCGAATCATGCCCAACGCCGCGCCGAACACCTCCTCTCTTCCATTGACCGAGCTCGGCACCGTCGCCAGGCGCGCCTGCAGGAGCGGTATCTGGGTCAAAGCGATGGCGGCGGCCGCCACGCCGGCGACCAGGGGTAGTCGCCATCGGGGGACGGTGATGAACGCGACGACCGCAAGAAAGGCCAGCGCCAGGTAGCTGCCCTTGGAGAACATGACGACGAGGGCGGCGCCGACGATGGCGAGCCAGATGGCGCCCACCAGCTTCCACCTCCGCCCATGGCCGAGGAGCAGGAGACCGGCGGCGAGGGCAAATGGTGGCTCCAGGTACATAGCCACATAGTTCGCATTGCCGTACAGGGCGTTGGGGGCGACACCCACATGCACGTCGTGGGCAAGGACGGCGCGAGTGAAGACCTCGAGGTTGATCAGCGCGAACGCCGACGACCCAACCGCAAGCGCGAGCACGAGGCGCTGCATGTGCTCTTCACGGTCGAGCAGGTCGGCCGCAACGTAGAAGAGTGCGACAGGCTCGATGAAGTAGGCGCGATACAGGCCGAGCGCGGCACGATGGTCGCTCGCGACGAGAACGGAGATCGCGCCCGCGACCAGCAGCAGGATGATCGGGATGTCATACGCGGTCGAGACCGGCCGGCGCATGCCCTCGCTCCACCTCGCGACGGCATAGAGGACGACGGTGACGATGATCAATGTCTCGAGGAGGGTCGTCGGCAGCGGTCCGTAATGCCAGCGGACCACGTACAGCGGGAGGGCCGCGGCCGTGAGGTAGAGCGACCATCGGGCCAGGCGGAGGAGCCGCGCTTCCGAAGCCCTCGTGATCTCGACCGTCCTAGCGCCTTCCGTCGCAGGCGTCACGCGATCTGGAGGTGGTCGCTGTGCTTCGCCATCGCCCGCTCGATCAGCTTCATGTTCGCCTGCGTCCAGCTGATGGTTCGGGCGAGGCCCTCCTCGAGTGGAGTACGGGCCTCGAAGCTCAGAGCCTCGCGCGACTTACGCGTGCTGCCGACCCGGCGCCCCGCGCGATCCCAGGGGCGAGCAGGAGTCAGCTCGATCTGGGAGCGCTCGCCCGCCAGCCGGTTGACCAGCTCCGCAAGGTCGGCGACGCTGGTCTCCTGGCCGCTGGCCAGGTTGTAGACGTCGCCGGGCTCACCGCGCAGGGCACAAGCCACGAGACCTTCCACGATGTCCTCGACGAAGACGAAGTCGCGGCTGGCGATGCCCCCGTTGTCGACGTGAAGCGGTAAGCCGTGCAGGGCCCTGTAGACGAAGGTGGGGACCACGTTGCGCCACACCGTGGCGGGCGTCCCGCGCCACCGGCCGGCGCCGAGGATCTCGCCGGGGCCATATACGTTCTGGAAGCGGGCTCGCACCGTCGGCACGTCGTGGTGCCTGTGGTAGTAGACGCAATAGAACTCGCCGACAATCTTGGAGATCTGGTACGGGCTGTCGAGATCGAAGGGCGCGTCACCATCCTCCTCGACAGGCTTGGCGTCGTCGAAAGTGTGAGGAGCCAGCACGCAACCTGAGGCGGAATAGACAAGACGCCTCATGCGCTTGAAGTCGCGCATGCGCTCGAGCAGGCGCAGCGTGGTGATGAGGTTGTTCTCGTGGTCCTCGAGCGGGTTGGCGATTGAGCTCTGGTTGCCGTGGTAGGTAGCAAGATGCCAGACGTAGTCGAATTCGTCGTCAAGGCTCTCGAGCACAAGTGGGTCCGCTATCGATCCCTCGACGAACCGCACACGATCGTCAGCCGGGACGTTGTCGCGCTCCGCGGAGAGGAGGTTGTCGACGACGACCACCTCGCCCGCCTGCTCAGCGAGCAGCCTTCGCACGAGATTGGAGCCAACGAAGCCGGCTCCGCCCGCGACCAGCGCCCGCTCGCCGCGGAAAAGGGGCAGCGTCATCTTCCGGCGCTCAGGCCTTCTCCTCGATGGCTTTCAAATGCGTATAGGTCTGGTCGATGCCGTGCGTGCGGTAGTAATCGATCGTTGCGGCCACGCCCACGTCGAGCGGCGTGTTGATGCGCCAGTCGAAATCCTCCTCGGTCTTCGAGGGGTCGAGCAGGATGGTGGCGACGTCGTCGGGGTTGCGCGGCCGAACCTCGACTTCCTTGTC
>DAIUFK010000127.1:0-3179 GCA_036844615.1 Candidatus Dormiibacterota bacterium
CGTAGGCCCCGACCTTCAACACCTTCAGTGACAGCAGCGCGCACTTGATACGCGCGGGCGAGATCTGGATCCCCAGCTCGCCCAGCACGTCTTCCTTGTTGATCTTCTTGGCGTCCTCGAGGGGCAGCCCCTTGAGGCGCTCCGTGAGCAGAGACGCCGACGCCTGCGAGATGGCGCAGCCGCGCCCATGGAACTTGATGTCCTCGATGACCCCGTCCTTGACCCGGAAATCCATGCCGATGACGTCGCCACACAGGGGGTTGTCCTCCTCGTGGCTGATGTCCGGGTTTTCCAGACGGCCGAAATTGCGCGGGTTCTTGTAGTGGTCGAGGATGTACTCGCGATAGAACTGGTCGTCCGCTGCGGTGCTGCTCATTTGAATATTCGCTGGGCCTCTTTAATGGAACCGACCAAACGGTCGACTTCATCCTTCTGCGTGTACACATAGAAGGAGGCGCGGGCGGTCGCCGCCACTCCGAGCCTGGTCATCAGCGGCATCGCGCAGTGATGCCCGGCCCGCAGGCAGACCTGGTCGCGGTCCGCGATCGTCGCCAGGTCGTGCGGGTGGATGCCGGCGAGGGTGAACGAGATGACCCCGGCACGGCGCGATGGGGGAGGCCCGTATAGCGTCAGCCCCTCGATGTCGCTCAGCGCCTCGTACGCGTATTCGGTGATCTCGCGCTCGTGCGCCCGTACCGCCTCCATGCCCAGGCCGCTCAGGTAGTCGACGGCGGCCCCGAGGCCGATCACCTCGGCGATGGCCTGCGTCCCCGCCTCGAACTTCCAGGGCAGGTCGTGATAGGTGGTGCCTTCGACGCGAACCGTCTTGATCATGTCCCCGCCGGACATGAAAGGGTCCATCGCCTCGAGCAGCTCTCGCCGGCCGTAGAGGATGCCCGCACCGGTTGGGCCGAGCATCTTGTGGCCGCTGAAGGCGTAGAAGTCACAGCCGAGGGCCTGCACGTCGACACCCTGATGGGGGGCGCCCTGCGCTCCGTCCACCAGCACCGTCGCGCCCGCGGCCTTGGCGGCGGCGACCATCTCCAGCGCCGGGTTGATGGTGCCGAGAGCGTTGCTGACCTGGCTGAACGCGACGAGCTTTGGCGAGCGCTTCAGCAGCTCGTGGAACTGGTCGAGGCGCAGCTCTCCGCGCTCGTCGATGTCGACGTACTCGATGGTCGCGCCGTTGGCGGCGGCCAGGATCTGCCAGGGCACGATGTTTGAGTGGTGGTCGAGGATCGTCAGCACGATGAGGTCGCCCTTCTTGATGTTCCTGCGGCCCCACGAGAAGGCGACGAGGTTGATGGCCTCGGTCGTTCCGCGCGTGTAGATGATCTCTTTGGTCGAGGCCGCGTTGATGAAGGCTCGCACCTTCTCGCGCGTGCCTTCGTAGCGCTCGGTCGCCTCTTCGGCGATCTTGTAAGCGGCGCGGTGGATGTTGGAGTTGTAGCGCTGGAAGTAGTCGAGCATCGAGTCGGTCACCTGGCGCGGTCGCTGTGAGGTGTTCGCCGAGTCGAGGTAGGCGATGCCGGTCTCGAGGATCGGAAAGTCCTTCCTGATCGCAGCCACGTCGAGATGCGTCCGCGAGGTCGTTGCCATCAGTCCGGCACCTCGACGAAAACGTCGGACCCTTCGACTGTGACCGGGTACACCTTGGTCGGGATCACTGCGGGGAGGCCCGTCACCGCGCCGGTCCTCAGGTTGAACCTCGAGCCGTGTTGGGGGCATTCGACGTCTAGCTCAAAGAGCTCGCCGACGCTCAGCAGGAAGTTCTCGTGGGTGCACACGTCGTTGATCGCGTAAAAGTTGCCGTCCTCGGCGTGCGCAAGACAGATCTCGGTTTCGGCGACCCTTACCGCTTTCAGCGATTCGACCGGCACCTCGTCGACCGAAGCGACGCGCACCCTAGCCAAGGCGAGCCTCCAGCTCCGTCTCGACCAGCTTGCGTGCCTGCTCGAAGGGGATGCGCTCGAGGACCTCGCCGAAGAAGCCTTGCACGATCATCCGCTTGGCGGTCACCGCGGGGATGCCGCGCGACTGCAGGTAAAACATGCTCATGGGGTCGACAGGGCCGACGGTGGCGCCGTGAGTGCAGCGCACGTCGTTGTTGTCGATCTCGAGCATAGGAATCGAGGTCGCTTTCGCGTGCTCTGAGAGGATCAGGTTGCGGTTCGCCTGGTACGCATCGGAGCGCGCGGCTCCTTTCTCGATGCGGATCAGCCCTGCATAGACAGCCTTCGCCGTGTCCTGCAGCGCGCCCTTGAACAGCAGGTCTGATCGTGTGTTGCCGACCTTGTGGTCCTGCAGCGTGTGAAAGTCGAAGAACTGCTCGCCTGAGGCGAGATAGAGGGCCTTGAGCTCAGCGTTGGCACCAGGGCCGGCGAGCGACGCCTCGACGCGCGTCTTCGAGAACTTGCCGCCAAGCGTGACATTGAACAGCTTGAGACTCGAGTCCTTTTCCAGGCGCGCCCTCTGGTCGCCGAAGTGCCAGGTGTTGCGACCCCATTTCTGCACCGAGACGTAGCCGACCTGCGCGCCCTCCCCGAGAAAGATCTCGGCCGAGCCCGTTCTGTAACCCGACTCGCTGTCGTCATCGGCCGTGTATTCGTCGAGGTAATTGAACTTTGAACCCCTGCCGGCGATGATCAGAGTGTGCGGCAGGACGGCGGTTCCGTTCTCGAACGATTTGTGCCAACCGATGATGGGCTCGTCGATAGTGACGCCGTCGGGTACGTACAGGAATACGCCGCCTGTGAACAACGCGGCGTGAAGGGCCGCGAGCCGGTCACGTTCTGGGTGCAGAAGGGAGAACAGACGCGGCTCGATCAGCTTCGCGTTCTCAGCTGCCGTCAGGGGCAGCGATCCCAAGATCACGCCGTCTGGTAGGTCGCCGACGGTGAGGGTGGTGGTCGGCGTCCCCTGATGGTCCGCGCCGACGTTTTCGAAGCGCATGAACTGGTTGGGGTCGAGCCGGGTGACATCGGTACGCCGCCATTCCTCGTCCGTCCGGCTTGGCGTCGGCAAGCGTAAATACGTCTCGAAAGCGGCACGGCGCCGGTCGCGCAGCCAGTCGGGCTCCCCCTGGAAGAGGACGTCCTCCAGGGGCGTTTGGGTGGAGACCACGACTAGCCTACCGACCCCTCCATCTCGAGCTGGATGAGGCGGTTCAGCTCCACCGC
>DAIUFK010000128.1:0-3099 GCA_036844615.1 Candidatus Dormiibacterota bacterium
GCCTTGCACTTGAGAGTGCAGTACCGGTCCGAGCCGGCGTGGACGTGCTGCGGGTCGTGCTCGTCCGCCTCGGCACCGCAGATGGAACACTTCCACCCCTCGGTCTCACCACCGCACTTCGGACAGCTCATGGTGCCTCCTCCATCAAATAGGATCAGGGGGGCCGTGCTCATTGTCCCGGACCCAGTGATTGATCCTTGCCTCCTAAGACGATGGCTGCCGAGCTCTCGATTGCACCGCAGAGTAGATGCAATAAAACGGCCCGATGGGCTCGTCTCCATATAGTGATGGGCTTGGGCGAATCTAGGCTATGACCATCGTGGCAGCTGGGCGAACGGCGGAGGCGAGCTTCTCCGACCTGGCTCTTGCCAGCCTGCCGCGAATCTACCGCCTCGCCCGCAGGCTGGCCGGAGATGGCGCCGAGGACCTCGTCCAAGAGACCTTGATGCGCGCTTATCAGCGATTCCAGCAGCTGCAGCACTACGAGGCAGGGCTGGCCTGGATGAGCACCATCATGCTGAATGTCTACCGGGATGGCCTCAGGCGGTCGAAGCGGACGGTGGTCGAGCTCGGCTTCGAGGACATCGACGAGTTCTCCCTCTACCGAAAGGTCGAAGAAGAGGATCCCTTCCCTTACTCGGACTCGCTGCATCTCGACTTTCTTGCCCAGTTTGGCCGCGATGACGTCCTGGCGGTGCTGCTGACCATGCCTGAGATCTACCGTGCGCCTCTGGTGCTGCACTACGTCGAGGGCTACGCGACCAAGGAGATCGCCCGCCACCTGGGCGTCCCCCTGGGTACGGTCCTGGCCCGGCTGCATCGGGCGAGGAAGCTCTTTGAGCGTCAGTTATGGGCCTACGCCGAGCGTGAGGGGCTGCTCAGAAGGCCTCGTTCGAAGGAGAGTGTGACGCCATGATCACGTGCGCCGAAGCCGTCAAGCAGTTCTGGCAGTACCTCGACGACGATCTGACCCCAAAGCAGCGCCGGCGAGTTGACGAACACCTCGGAATTTGCCGGCAGTGCTGCGGTGAGGTGGAGTTCGCCAGGCTTCTGCGGGGGGTGCTCGACGATCAGCGGTCGGTGGACGAGCTCCCGCAGGAGGTGCGCGAGCGGATGGAGCGCCTGGTGAGGGATCTTGAGCGGTGAGTCACGCGACCAAGCAGATCGCAGGCGAGACCGACCTCCTCCACCAGGCTGATGTCAAGGCGGCGGTGGCCGACGCCTACCAGGCGATCGAGAGCGGTGCCGGCGAAGCCGTCGTGAGCCGTCTTTACAGTGACGCGGAACGACGACTTCTTCCCGACGGGGCAGTTCGATGGGCGTTGGGTGTAGGCAATCCGGTCCGACGAGCTGGGCTCAAAGCCGGCGATACGGTGCTCGACATCGGCAGCGGTGGGGGCATCGACTCGATCCTCGCGGCGCACCTGGTCGGCCCCACCGGTCGAGTCATTGGCATAGACGTCGTCGACGATATGCTCGCGCGGGCCCGGGCCAACGCCGCGGACGCCGGTGTCGGCGATCGGTGCGAGTTCCTCCGGGGCGAGATGGAAGCCGTGCCCCTGCCCGCGAACTCGGTCGACGTCGTGATCTCGAACGGAGTCATCAACCTGTCCCCGCGCAAGTCTCGCGTGCTGGCCGAGGTCTACCGGGTTCTCCGGCCGGGCGGCCGGCTGGCGGTGGCGGATCTACTGGTCGAGTCCGAGCTACCGCTGGAGGTCAAGACCAGCGAGGCTGCGTGGGCGGGTTGAATATCGGGCGCGGTGGCGGAGCGTGTCTTCGCCAAGAAGCTCACCAACGCCGGCTTCGTCGACGTGGAGTTCTTCGGCCACTCCGGCTACGGGATCGACGAGATCTCGCTCTATCCATTGTTCACCCCGGACCTGATCGAGGTCATGCGCCGCACCTTTCCACCGCAACTGCAGCGTCACCTGGCTGTCGGGGTGATCATCCGCGCGCGCAAGGCCGCGACCGCGCCCGGCTGATAGTCGAGACGACGCTCGCGACCAAGTTATTGCAGACGTCCAAATTCGCAATCACGGAGCTCGTGGACGGCGTCACTTCCTAAAGAGGGCTCATTCGAGCCACAACCAAGGAGGTCTGGAGATGGCGACAGTGGCGATCAGAAACGGGATCAACGTGGACCAGCTGGTGGCGACGATCGGGGCGATCAAACAGGACGCCTCGGTCGCCAAGATGACGTTCAAGGCCACGACAAGGTGGCAAGACGGGACGCATTCGGTGGCCGATATCGGCGCCTTCACCCACGCCGGCAAGACGGACGGGTCGCGCGTCGAAGGCCAGTTCAAGCTGCAGGGCGACGAGCCGCCGGTCCTCCTGGGTCGCAACCAAGGACCAAACGCGGTGGAACTTTGCCTGGCGGCACTTGGGTTCTGCTACGCGGTTGGCTATGTGGCCAACGCCGCGGCCAAGGGCTATGAGATCGCCGAGCTGTCCTACGAGGTGGAAGGCGACATCGACCTGCACGCCTTCCTCGGTCTCGGCAAGGGACGCCCCGGCTTCACCGCGATCAGAGTGCGGAGCCGCGTGAAGTCCCCGAACGCCACCCGCGAGCAGCTGGAGGAACTCTGCCAATACGTGCAGGACACCTCCCCCGTGCGAGACATCCTTGCCAACCCGGTGCCGGTCGAAACCGAGCTCGAGGTCGTCTGAAGCAGTTGGCCGGGGGGCGCCTGATGCTGCGCCTCCCGGCTGGACTTACTTCCGCGAAGACGTGATTGCTGGGCCACTGGCAAGCATGAATGAGCGCTGGAGAAGTCCACCTTCAATTGCCCCCACAATCCCCTCACGGTCGCGTTGGAACTCCTCGAAGTTGGAGTCTCCCTGAACCTTCCGCAGCCCTTCCTCAAGCTGTCGAGATACCTCCAGCAACCTTTTGGCAGTAACCAGGAACTCCGCAGTGGCGTCGATCACTCGCACGTCTACGAATCCGGCCCGCGTCAGGAGTTCAGGATAAGAAGCACTCGCGTCAACCGCCCGAGGACCGGCTAGAACCCCGCGAGTGCGCTCGCCGGCGGCCAGTCCAGGTGAGAGGTGGATGGTGTAAAGCCCCATCCGCGCACCGTGCCGAAGGACTCGCTT
>DAIUFK010000129.1:0-2951 GCA_036844615.1 Candidatus Dormiibacterota bacterium
CTGTGCACCGGTCGGGCGGCCACCTCACAGGAAGAGAGCGCGATGATCGCGGTAGGGCGCCCGGCAGCCGAAGCCGAGCTCGGCCTGAAGGACTGGTCGACCTGCTCCGGAACCCAAATGTGCTTCCAGGTCGCGAACCCACCACATGCCATCGTCGGCACCAACGCCGCCACCTTCGTGGGTGGTTCAAGTTGTAAGACCTTCTGCGGCGGAGCCGCCTGTGTCGTGTACCTGTACAAGAGCGCCACTGGTTGGCACTACGTGAACGCCCGCTGCGCGCAGTCGCCGGGTTACATGCCGGGAGCCCAGGACCGCGTGTTCGTGACGGGCTGTGCCAACTTCCGGGCAACGCCGAGCTTATCGGGGAAGGTGCTCGGCTGCCTTGGCAACGGCACCATCGTCGACGTCGACAGCTCTCCGGTGTACGCCGAAGGGCACATCTGGTGGCACCTCGTTGGTCGAGGGTGGATGGCCCACGACTTCTTGGTGGCGCCCAAGAACTGCGCCTGCTAGCTCAGAACTGGCAGCCTCGGCAGAAGTTCAGTGGCTCCCGGTCCGACCCCAGCTGGCTGATCCGGTGCCCGCACCGTGGGCACGTCTTGCCTCCCTTCATGTGCACCGCCATGAAAGTCCTGTCCTGCTTCCTCTCGTCGTAGTTCGGGTTGGCAAGTATCGCCTCGACTGCTCGCTTCAGCACCGCCGGTATCGCGGCGAACAACCCCTCCTCGTCGGCAGGCTTCAGCGACGCGCGCCGGCGCAGCGGCAGCAAGCGAGCCTCGAAGAGGATCTCGTCCGAGTACGCATTGCCGATGCCGGCCAGGAACTCCTGGTTGCGAAGCAGGTCCTTGAGCTCGTCGCGAAAGCGCCGCAGGCGCTTGCGAAACACCTCAAAGCCCAGCTCGGTGACCGAGTCCGCCTCCGGCCCGAGCAGCCCCCATCCCGGCACCTCTGTCTCAGGATCGGTGACCCAGTAGATCCTGCCCATGTCGCGGAAGTCGAGGTAGCGCATCTCCAACTTGCCTTCGATCCGCACGGTGAATACCTCGGTGGCGGGCACCGGCACCGAGCCGTCGGCCATCTGGAACCGGCCGCCAAGCATCGGGTTGATCACCATCCAGCGCAGAGATCCGCCCACCCCAAGCTCGGTGCCGAAGACGAGGTGTTTGCCCCGACGGTCAAGTGAGACGATGCGACGGGCGGGGAGCTCGCGGGCGAAATTCTCGACCGGATACCGGAGCATGTGGGCTTTTTTGGGGTTGACCGTCGCCGCCGTGATGAGCTTTCCCTCGAGGCGGGGAGCCAGGCGGATGCGCAGCGCTTCCAGCTCCGGCAGCTCGGGCATGAAGCCAAGATACGTCCCTCGGTTTGACGGCCGAAGGTCGCAGGGCGACACCATCGAGGTCGACGTGGCGGGTAACGAGCTCAGCTTCAGCAAAGCCAAGGTCGCCGCAGAAGTCGGCTGATCAGTCTGAGCAGACGGTCCCGGCGGCCGGAAGCGTGAGGTTGATCAGGTAGGCGTCGATGGCGGAGTGCGCGCACGCGCTCGCGTCGTACGAGGTGTGGCCGTTGCCATTGCGCGTCAGCAGGACTGAGCCCGCCAGCTGTCGGTTCACCGCCTGCGCCCACGCATAGGGAGTGGCGGGATCGCCGGTGCCGCCGACGAGAAGGATGGGCGGCGCGCCATCGGCTGACAGTGGTCCGGCGTGGCCTGTCGGCGGTACTGGCCAGTAGGCGCAGCCAAGGTTCGAATACTGGAATGCAGGCCCGAACAGGGGAGAGACCTTTGCGTATTGTGGGCCGAGCCGGTCGTAGCCGGCGACGTCGCTGGACACGGGCCGGTCGAGGCAGTTGACTGCGAAGTTGGCGTCGGTCTCGTTGTCGTAAGTCCCGTCGGCGTTGCGTGCCAGGTAAAAGTCGGCGAGCCTCAGAAGGAGGCCGCCGCTGCCCTGGTCAGTGGCCGCGAGTGCCTGGTCCAGCGTGGGCCAGAAGCTTTCGCTGTACAGACCCAGCAGGACGCCGATGACGGCGAGCGAACGGGTCAACGCACGGCTGCCGACCGGCATCGGAGACGTGTCGAGGCGTGTCATGAGATTGGTCAGCTTCGTGCCGGGATCGCCCGAGGCCGCGTAGGCGCATGGCGTGGATGAGGACTTTCGCGAGCTGCAGTCAGCGAGAAACGCCTGGAGGTTGTGCTCAAAGCCGACAAGCTGCGCCAGCAGCAGGTCGTTGGCTGAGAGCGAGGGGTCAAGCACGCCGTCGAGGGCGAGAGCGCGCACGTGCGTCGGAAAGAGGTGAGCGTAGGTCTGTCCGAGGAACGTGCCATATGAGAAGCCGAGATAGGTGAGCTTGTCGTCGCCGAGGGCCGCCCGGATTAAGTCCAAATCCTTCGCCGCGCTGACCGTGTCGACGAATGGAAGGACGTGGGCGCTGCGCTGCATGCAGCCGGCTGCGAAGTTTTTGTCGGCGTCGATGAACGCCTGCTTTTCCTGCGGGTCGTCGAGCACCGAGTCGAGGGCGTTAAAGGTGTCCTCCTCCGGACCGGTGAGGCAGCGCACCGGCGCGCTCTGGCCGATTCCGCGTGGATCGAAACCGATGAGGTCGAACCGCCGGTTGAGGTTGGTCATGGAGGCCGCCTCGCCCTGGAGGAACTGGATGCCGGAGGCGCCGGGGCCGCCAGGATTTGTCAGCACCGAGCCTTTGCGGTTGGCCTGGTCGGTCGCGGGCTTGCGGTTCAGCGCGATGTCGATGGTGCCTTTGTCGGGGTGCGCGTAATCGAGAGGCACCGAAACGGTCCCGCATTCGAAGCCAGAGGGACTGCATGCGGTCCACTTCACGGCACCGACTGAGGGTGTGGGATGAGCCTGGGGGGTCGGGTTGCGGGTGCAGGCTGTGGCCACGAGAACGACGATGACTGCGAGTGCGGCGAATCGGTGGCCCACCAATCGAGTCTA
>DAIUFK010000130.1:0-2930 GCA_036844615.1 Candidatus Dormiibacterota bacterium
GCCAGGACGTCGCCCTTGTGGACCTCGTCGCCATCCTTCTTCTTCCACTCGAGGACGGTGCCCTCCTCCATCGTGTCCGAGAGCTTCGGCATATTTACATCTGGCATCTTCCACTCCAGGGAAAAAGAGCAGCGGCCCTTGCCCCGCGGCACGCCGCGGGGTCGGCTTTGCCGAGGCCGCGATGAGAGAAAACCGCCAGGTTGTCTCTCATCTTCTTGACGTCAGGCATCGGTCTTCCTCCCCACGACGAGTCGGGCCATTCGCTTGATATCTTCGCTGGTCGGGATCGAGGCTTTCTCGAGTGGGAGGCTGTAAGGCATTGGCACCTGGGCGCCGCCTAACCGGCGGATCGGGGCGTCGAGGTAGTCGAAGCACCGCTCCTGGACGCCGGCCGCGATCTCGGCGGTGACGCCGTACGTCGCCCAGCCCTCCTCGACCACCATGCAGCGAGTGGTCTTGTTCACCGATTCAACGATCGGCGCCCAGTCGATGGGACGGATCGAGCGGAGGTCGATCACCTCGACGTCGATGTCCTCCTCCTCGAGCTGCTTGGCGGCCTCGTGGGCGAGCACAGCCATACGGGACACGCCGACGATCGTGAGGTCCGCGCCGGTGCGCCGGACCGCCGCCTGCCCGAGGGGGGTCGTGTAGTCGCCATCGGGCACCATGCCCCGCACGTTGTAGAGGCTCATCGACTCGAGGAACATGACCGGGTTGTTGGTGCGGATCGCCGACTTCAACATGCCCTTGGCGTCCTCGGGCGTGGTGGGCGCGACGACCAGCAGGCCAGGGATGAGGCCGTATAGGACCTCGAGGCTGTGCGAGTGCTGCGCGGACAGCTGGTGTCCTGCGCCGCCTGGCATACGGATCACCAGAGGTACCTTGGCCTCGCCGCCGAACATGTAGCGGATCTTCGCCGCGTTGTTGACGATCTGGTCGTAGGCGACCAGCGAGAAGTTGATGGTCATCATCTCGACCACCGGTCGCAGGCCCAGCATCGCCGAGCCGATGGCGGTGCCGACGATGACCTCCTCCGCGATGGGCGCGTCGACGACGCGCTCGGCCCCGAACTTGTCGAGCAGGCCGTCGGTCACACGGTAGGCGCCGCCGAACTTGCCGATGTCCTCGCCGATGAGGTAGACCGAATCGTCGCGCTCCATCTCCTCGCCGAGAGCCTCGCGCAGAGCTACGCGGTAGAGCTTTTCTTCAGGCATTACAGCGGATCTCCACGGAGCTCTGGTCGCTCCTCCCACTCGTCCGCGTACACGTACTTGTAGAGGTCCTCGACCTTCGGGTCCGGGCTTTCGTCGGCGTACTTGATGATGTCCTGGACCTCGGCGTCGATTTCCGTGCGAACCTTCTTGAAGTACTCCTCATCGGCCAGCTTGGCTTTCTCGAGCTCGTGCTCGAACGCGACGATGGGGTCGGCCTTTCGCCACCTCTCCTTGTCCTCGGTCGATCGGTACTTGTCGGGGTCAACCACCGAGTGGCCCTTGAAGCGGTAGCAGAGAGCCTCGATGAAGCGCGGCTGGGAGTCGGCGCGCGTCTTCTCGACGATCTCGCTCGTCTTGAGCAGCACCTCGCGCACGTTCATGCCGTCGACCTGGATCGATTCCATGTCGTAGGCGCATGCCTTCTTGTAGATGTCAGCGACAGCGGACGAGGCTTCGACGGGGGTGCCCATGCCGTACCGGTTATTTATGCAGAACCAGACCACCGGCAGCTTGAACACCTTGGAGAAGTTCAGGGACTCGTGGAAGGCGCCGATGTTCGTGGCGCCGTCGCCGAACATGCAGAAGACGACGTCCTTCTCCTTCTTATAGCGGACCGCCCACCCGCCTCCGGTCGCGAGCGGAAGGTGCCCGCCGACGATGCCATAGCCGCCCATGAAGCGAAGGTCGGAGTCGAACATGTGCATCGAGCCGCCGCGTCCGTGGGACGTGCCGGTCTCCTTGCCGAACAGCTCTGCCATCACTGCCTTGGGGTCGATGCCACGGGCGATGGCGTGGCCGTGCTCGCGATAGCTGGTGAAGATGTAGTCGGACAGCTGGAGGGGCAGGATGCCGCCGACCACTGTCGCCTCCTCGCCGATGTTGAGGTGGCAATAACCGCCGATCTTCGCCTTGGTGTACTGCTCCTGCGTGCGCTCCTCGAAGCGCCTGATGAACTGCATCTGCCGGTGCAGGCGGAGCAGGAAGTCGCGATTGTCCTTGATGAGCTCGAGCATCTTGGGCGTGATCGCTTTGGGGTGTGGGGGCGTGGTCGGCGGTTTCACTGAAGCGACCATCTGCTTCTCGCGATTCTGCACTGGTGCAGCCTTTGCAGTGGCGGCGACTGTGGTGGCGGGTTCCGGTGTGGCTGCAGCGGCAGCGGGTATGGCCGCGGACGCGGTGCGCTTGTTGGGGATATGAATCGCCCTGCCTTGCGCGGCCAGCGCCGCTTCCATCAGCGATTCCGGGAGGGTGGGGTGAGCGTGGATGGTGAGGTCGAGCTGCTCCATGGTGAGGCCGTTCTGGATCGCTAGTGTTGCCTCGGCGATGAGATCGGTGGCGCGCGGCCCGATGATGTGCGCTCCGAGCAGCTTGCCTGAGCCCGCGTCCGCGATGACCTTGGCGAATCCCTCCGACTGCCCCAGGGTCAGCGCGCGGCCTGAGGCGGCGAACGGGAACTTGCCGATCTTGATGTTGAGCCCTTTCTCCTTGGCCTCTTTCTCGCCTAGACCGACATGGGCGATCTCCGGATCGGTGTAGATGCAGTTCGGCGCGGCGTGATAGTCCGGCGTCCTGTTGCCGGCTCCCGCGATGTTCTCGACCGCGCAGATGCCTTCATAGGAGGCGATGTGGGCGAGCATGATCCCGCCGATGACATCGCCGACGGCCCAAACCCCTGACGCTGTGGTGCGGAGCTGCGCATCGACGACGACGCGGCCG
>DAIUFK010000131.1:0-2867 GCA_036844615.1 Candidatus Dormiibacterota bacterium
CCCTCAGGTTCGAACAGCTCCCCTTCGGCGATGCGCCTCGCGAAGCACAGGAAGCCGCTGTGGGCGACCATCCTGTGGGAGGGCCGCAGGCTCCGGCCGCGCACCGTCCATCCCCTCTGCAGCAGCTCGAACACCTCCAGCATCCCGAACCCCCGCGCCTCGCGCAGGCCTTCGAAGAAGCGCTGCACCTGGCTGATGTTGGGACAGTGGGCAAAGACAATCCCCCCAGCCCGAAGGGCGCTGCAAACCGCGGGGATCGCCTGCCAAGGCTCCGGCAGGTCGAGGAGGACCCGATCCATGTCGCGCTCATCCACGCCCTGGTAGATGTCGCCGAGCTTGAGAGTCAGGTTGGGCGGCACAGCGCCCAGGGTGTCAGTGATCGCGCGCGTGGCGGCCTCGAGGAACTCCTCGCGCTGCTCGTACGAGACGACCAGGCCGTTCGGTCCCACCGCACGCCATGCCGCCAGCGTCAGCGCCCCGGTCCCGGTTCCCGCCTCGAGCACCCTGGCGCCGGGATGGAGGTCCGCGTTGATCAGGATCGCGCCGAGGTCCTTTGGGTAGATCGGCTGCGCCTGCCGGACCCGCCCGGTCACCTGCTCGGCGAACGTGGGCCGAACGGCCAGCAAACGGGCTCCCAGCTGAGTGGTGACCACCACCCCCTCCGGACGCCCGATCAGGGCGTCGTGCTCGATGGCGCCTGAATGAAGGGAATGCCGCGCGCCGGCCTTGAGCCGCACGCGGTGCTTCCTGCCGACCTTGTCGACCAAGAGGACGAGATCCCCATCGGAAAACTCCTTCATTCTGGTTTTCGGGCGCGGATCAGGCAGTGCCAGTACGCGTGCCAGAGCTTGCCTTCCCGGCGTTCAGGATGCAGCTCACTCCGGGCCTCTCCTTCGGAGGACTCGATGACGCCCGCCAGGTCCGCCACCAGCTCGGGAGCGACCGCCATGTTGCCCATCCAGTCTTCGAAGTCCCAGTCGAGCTCGCGGCTGGTGGCGACCTCGACCACGAAGCCCGCCTGCTCTAACCGCTCGGTCCACTCCGAAACTGTGAGCGAGCGAACGTGCGACGGGTCGCGCCGCACCTCGACGTCGTGCAGAACTTCCCGTGCGGCAGTCGGTGGCGCACAATCGACGAGGGCCGCCGCGCCCCCGGGCTTGAGCACGCGCAACGCCTCGCTCAGGAAGCCGTCGAAATCGGTGAAGTGATGGGGCGCAGCCCGGACTGTGTAGAGCTCGAAAGAATCGTCCGCAAAAGGCAGCCGGGAGGCGTCTCCGAGCACCCACTCGGCATTGGAAAGGCTCCGCTCCCGCGTCAGCCGGCTGGCGTGGGCCAGCATCTCTCGAGTCAGGTCCAGGCCGATCACTCGGCGCACGAACGGCGCCAGCGCCAGCGCCGTGTTGCCGGTGCCGGTTGCCACATCGAGCGCCAGGTCGGTGGGCTGTGGCTGGGCGAGATCGAGCACCTCGCGCAGGCGCTCGGACGAGGTATGGAACGCCGCTTTGGCGTAGTTCGCCGCCACCGGAGCGAACCGAGAGCGGACGTCTTCAGGCACTAAGCGAGTTTAGGGCCGCTCCTTGCGTGACTTGTCGAAGGGTGACTCCGCCCTTAAGGCGGCGGGCCTGGCGAAGCCAGATCCCGGCGCTCCCCCCTGTCGCGCCGCGAGCGAAGGAACCCGACACCGACGACCACCAAGACGATCATTGCTGCAACGCCGCCCCACACCAACGGGCTCGACCGAATCGAGCGTTCCAGGCTGTCGCCGAACAGCACGCCGAGGAGCAGAAACACGCCCGCCCATGCCGCGCTCGATATCGCCACGCTGATCGCGAAGATGCGGTAGCGAAGCTTGAGGATGCCGGCGGCCACAGTGAGCGGAACCCGAAATCCCGGGATGTGACGGCCGAAGATCAAAGTCCACGGCCCCCACCTCGCAAACCACCCTTCGGCACGATCCAGGCGGCTGGGGGTCAGCTCGAGGAACCGGGCGATTCGGTGCTCCAGCAGCCTGCGGCCGTAGCGGCGCGACAGCAGATAGAGATTGGTGGCGCCGAGCGTGACAGCTAGCGTGAAACCGAGCCAGGCGGCGAACAGGACGGGGAAGTTGTGAGGAAGCCGATGCCCTACATAAAGAAGGAAGGCGTCGCCAGGGATGAAGAGTGGTGGTCCCGACTCCTCGATGTAGATCAGCACGAACCCGACGAGGTAGCCTTCGTCCCGCAGGATGTCTCCAATCGATCTGTCCGCGCCAGGCAGCTCGCCGGATGCGTCGTGCTCGATCAGCAGCCACATCACCACGATCACGACGATCAGCAGGGCGACGCCGCCGACGACTCGCCACCGTGCCGATAGGCCGAAGACGTTGTCCGGGTCGGTTGCCTTGTTCATCCGCGGGCCAAGATACGGCTATCGTTCGAACCAATGGCGAAGGCTGTCGCCCGCTGGAGCGGTCAGAAGGTCAAGTTCGATATCGAGTCGGCCTCGGGCCACACCGCCAGCATTGACGAACCGCCGATCTTCGGCGACGACGCCGCCATGCGGCCCACTGAGATGCTTCTTGGCGCTCTCGGCAGTTGCACGGGCCTCAACGTCGTCCTGCTGCTCAAGAAGTTCAAGCAGCCGCTCGCATCGCTGGAGGTCGAGGTCGAGGGCGAGCAGGAGAAGGAGTGGCCCCGGCGGTTCACCAAGATCGACATCACGTTCGTCACCGGATGGTCAGGCGACTTCGACAAGAAGATGGTGGACGAGGCGATCGACCTTGCCTGCAACCGATATTGCCCAATCCATGCGACCCTCAGCCACGGGGTCTCCATCGAGCACAAGCGAAAAAACACCTGAAGCGTTTCGGCCTTTTCTGCCTCCTTCTC
>DAIUFK010000132.1:0-2776 GCA_036844615.1 Candidatus Dormiibacterota bacterium
GCTCTGCCCGTGCCTCAGCAGGACGAGCACGCCAGGTTTCCTAGCGGTGGCCATAGACGGCCCCGGTCACCCTCACGATCTCGGAGAACTCGTCAGCCTTCAGGCTCGCCCCACCGATCAGGCAGCCGTCGCACAGCGGAAGTTCGACGTAGGACTGCACGTTGGCTGCATTCACGCTCCCGCCATAGAGCACCCGCACCTTGCGCGCCGCCCCGGCGCCGATGACCTCGCCGACCACGCGGCGAATCAACCTCATCGTCTTGTACGCGTGCTCGGGGTCAGCGCTCTTTCCCGTGCCGATCGCCCAGACCGGCTCGTATGCGATGACCAAACGTGCCGAATCGTCGGCCGAGCAGTTGGCAAGGCCTGCTTTGACCTGTCCGGTGACCACCTCGCTGCCTGTGCCGGCGGCGTAATGCTCATCGAGCTCGCCGACGCACATGATCACGCTCAGGTCGCAGGAGAGGGCCGCCGCGACCTTCTTGGCCACCATCTCGTCCGTCTCGTCAAGGTAGGCTCGCCGCTCGGAGTGCCCGACGAGCACCCACTGGCACCATCCCTCGAGCATCTTCGGCGACACCTCGCCGGTGTACGCGCCGGACATCTCCCAGAAGCAGTCCTGCGCACCTAGCTTTACCCCCGACTCACCCAGCACCTCGGCGACGCCCAGCAGCCAGGGGTACGGCGGGAACAGCGCAACCTCCACCTGGTCGAGGTGGGCGGAGGCGACCGGGAGGATGCTGTTGACGAGCTCGAGGGCAGCGCCCCCGTCGGTCGGGTTCATCTTCCAGTTGGCGGCGAGCAGGGCCTTCTCAGCAGCCGCCATCAGGCGTCCTTCAGGATCGCGACGCCAGGCAGCTCTTTCCCCTCGAGGTATTCGAGGGTTGCGCCGCCGCCAGTCGATACATGCGAAAAGCCCGACAGGCCCAGCGCGTCGATGGCGGCCACCGTGTCGCCGCCACCCACCAGCGTGTAAGCACCTGACTTCGCAACCGCCTCTCCGACTGCCTTCGTCCCCTTGGCGAAGTCAGCGATCTCCGCGACGCCCATCGGTCCGTTCCAAACGATCGTCGAAGCGGCGTCGATGTGCTTGCTGAACTCGGCGACCGATTTGGGTCCGATGTCGAGCGCCATCCACCCGGGCTCAACCGCGTTCGCGGCCACTGTCTTGAGCTGTTGCCCAGCCTCCATCTTTCGCGCGCAAACGAGGTCGACGGGCAGGACCAGCTTCTTGCCACCCTTCTTCTCGACCTCCAGGGCGTCCTTCAGCGCCGACTCCTCGACGAGGCCGGCGCCGGTCGGGTAACCCTGCGCTCTGAAGAACGTGTTCGCCATCGCTCCACCGACGAGTAACGCGTCAACCTTCGCGAGCAGGTGAGTAAGGACACCAACCTTGGTCGAGACCTTGGCGCCCCCGACCACGGCGACGAGCGGACGCTTAGGATCGTCAAGCGCCTTGTGGAGCGCCGCGAGCTCCGCCAGCATCAGCTCCCCCGCGTATGCGGGGAGGTGCTCGGCGACGCCGACCACTGAGGCGTGCGCTCGATGCGAGGCGGCAAACGCATCGTTGACGAAGATCTCGCCGAACGCCGCCAGGCGGCGTGCGAACTCCGGGTCGTTGGCCTCGTCCTCTGGATGAAAGCGAACGTTCTCCAGGAGCAGGATATGGCCTGCTTTCATCCGGCCGACGGCGCCGCTGGCCGCCTCGCCGACGCAATCCTCGGCAAATTGCACCTCGCGACCGAGCTGCTTCGAAAGCGCGGCCGCCACGGGACGCAAAGAAAGTGAGGGGTCGACGCCTTTTGGGCGTCCGAGATGCGACATCACGATGACCATCGCCCCCCGCTCGGCGAGATGCCCGAGGGTGGGGATCGCGGCCTTGATGCGCGCGTCATCTGCGATGGCCCCCTTGGCGAGCGGCACGTTCAAGTCCTCGCGCACGAGAATCCGTTTGCCGTCGACGTCGACGTCCGCAATCGATGCTTTCAGAGCTTCCCCGCCATGTAGTTGATCAGGTCGACCATCCGGCAGCTGAAGCCCCACTCGTTGTCGTACCAGCTAACGACTTTGGCCCAGTGAGGACCAAGCTCGAGCGTGAGGGGCGCGTCGACGATCGATGAATGAGGGTCGCTCTTGAAGTCCGACGACACGAGCTCTTCGTGGCTGACGGCGAGGATCCCCTTCAGGGCCCCCTTGGAAGCTTCTTCGAATGCCGTGTTGATAGCCTTGGCGTTCGCCGCGGTCTTCAGCTCGACCGTGAGGTCCACGACGGAGACATCGAGGATCGGCACGCGAAACGCCATGCCGGCGAACTTGCCGGCAAGCTCGGGCAGCACCTCCGCGACCGCTCGGTTGGCTCCGGTCGACGTTGGGATGACGTTGTCGGCGGCGGCCCGCGCCCTCCGGAGGTCCTTGTGCGGCAGGTCCTGCAGCTTCTGGTCCGCGGTGTACGCGTGGATCGTCGTCATCATGCCGCGCTCGATCCCGAAGGAGTCGTTAAGCACCTTGGCGAGCGGTACGAAGCAGTTGGTGGTGCAGCTCGCGTTTGAGATGACGTTGTGCTTCTTGGGGTCGTAACCCTTGTGGTTGACGCCAAACACGACCGTGTAGTCCTGGTTGGTCGCCGGCGCGGAGATGACCACCTTCTTGGCGCCGCCCTTGTCGATGTGGACGCGAGCTTTCGTCGCGTCTGTGAACAGGCCTGTCGACTCGACGACCACGTCCACGCCGAGGTCTTTCCACGGCAGCTCGCCGGGATCCTTGACGCTCAGGAACT
>DAIUFK010000133.1:0-2671 GCA_036844615.1 Candidatus Dormiibacterota bacterium
GTGAAGACCTCCGTCGCCGGCACAGGCGTCGAGCCGTCCGCCATCTGGAACCGGCCGCCCAGCATCGGGTTGATCACCAGCCACCGCTCTGACCCGCCGGCTCCCAGCTCGGTACCAAAAACAAGGTGTTTGCCACGCCGGATAAGTGAGACGATGCGACGAGCGGGCAGCTCATTCGCAAAGTTTTCGACGGGGTACCGGAGCATGTGTGCCTTCTTCGGATTGACTGTCGCCGCGGTTATCAACTTCCCCTCAAGGCGTGGGGCGAGGCGGATTCGTAGGGCCTCCAGCTCAGGCAACTCGGGCATGAAGCCAAGATTACCGGCCCTCTGTTTGACGAACGCGTAACTACACGCGCTCTCGCTTGTCGAGCGAGATCAGCTCGAGCAGACGGTCCCTTCGGCCGGCAGCTGGAGGTTGAGCAGGTAGTTGATCTCGGCGATCGTGGCGCAGATGCTCACGCCGTAGGAGCCGTGGCCGTTGCCGCTGCGGGTGACGAGCACTGAACCGGCGAGCTGCTGGTGCGCCGCCACGGCCCACGCGTATGGCGTCGCCGGATCGTTCGTGCCGCCGACCAGCAGAATCGGAGGAGCTCCGTTCGCGCTCAGCGGACCCGCATGGCCGGTCGGCTTGGCGGGCCAGTACGCGCACGGTAGGTTCGAGTACTGGAACGACGGGCCGAAGAACGAGGAAGCCCTGGCGTAAGCCGGCCCCAGCCGGTCGTAAGCCGAGATGTCGGTCAAGGCTGGGTGGTCGAGACAGTTGACGGCGTAGTTGGCCTCGATCTCGTTGCTGTAAGTACCATCGACGCGGCGCTGCAGGTAGGAGTCGGCGAATCCCATGAGCAGGCTCCCGTGACCCCGGTCCGCCTGGGTGAGTCCCAGGTCCAGGTCGGGCCATGTGCTCTGGTCGTAGAGCTCCTGGGCGACCGCTGTCTGTGCCAGGGCACGAGTCAAGGCTCGGTTGCCGACGGCCAATGGGGTTTTATCGAAACGCTGCATCATCGCGTCGAGCTTGGAGGCGGGGTCGCCCGACTGGGCAAATGCGCATTTGGGAGCCACTGCCTGGTGCGCATTGCAATCAGTGAGGAAGGCCTTGAGGTTCTGATCGAAGCTGGCCGCCTGAGAGATGTTGAGGTCATCCGCTGAAAGGGAGGGATCCAGAACGGCGTCGAGGGCGATCGCGCGGATGTGAGTGGGAAACAGGTGCGCGTACCACTCGCCGAGATAAGTTCCGTATGAAAAGCCCAGGTACGTGAGCTTGTCGTCCCCCAGCGCTGCGCGTATCAAGTCCATGTCCTTCGCGGCGCTGGCGGTGTCGACGAATGGAAGAACCCTTGCGCTCAGTTGGGCGCAGCCCGCAGCAAAATCCTTGTCAGCCTGAATTGCTGCAGCCTTCTCCTGCGGATCGTCGAGCACCCCATCCAGAGCGACGAATGTGTCCATGTGCGGGCCATCCAGGCAGCGCACCGGCGCGCTGCGACCGATGCCCCTAGGGTCGAATCCGACCAGGTCGAACTTGCGGTTGAGAATCGCGAACGCCGGCGCCGAGGCGGCGATCCAATCGATTCCCGACGCGCCCGGCCCACCAGGGTTGATCAGCAGAGAGCCGATGCGTTGTGTGGGGATGGTGGCGGGCTTGCGATTGAGCGCGATGTCGATGGTTCCACCGGTCGGATGTGAGTAATCGAGAGGGACCTGGATGGTGCCGCACTGGAAGCCTCCGCCACAGCTCTTCCATGCGATCTTGCCGGCCACAGGCGTTGGCACCGGTGTCGGGGTTGCAGTTGGCTTACTGCTCGAGCACGCGCTGATGGCGAGGATTGAGGCGATTAGCAAAGCGATGATTCGAGGACTCACCAAACGAGTCTATCGGGCCGATGAGTCGAGGTTATGCCGCCGGACTTGATGTGCATGACGTCAGCGGCAAGCCCCACCTGTCGCGCAGCTGATTGACTCGAAGTGCAGACTCGTGCAGCTTGTCTCGATCGATTCGGCCGGACCCGACCGCCAGCTGAATCGCCGACATCGCTTTGCCCTCGTAGAGGGGATCGCCGTTGCCGAGCAGGATCATGTCATTGCCTGCCGAGAGAGCGAGAACCGCTGCCTGTGGCAGGGAGTAGCGAGCTGCGATTCCGCCCATGCTCAGCGAGTCCGTGACGATCACGCCTTGAAAGCCCAGCTGTGTTCGCAGGCGATCGACCACCGGTGCGGAGAACATCGCCGGAATGCTGCCGGCTCCGAGGCCTGGCACATACACCGCGGTCGTCATGACTGCGTCGGCCCCGGCGTCGATGCCCGCTTTGAACGCGGGCATTTGGACGCGCGCCCATTGCGCTTCAGTCTCGTGGTCGGTCGGGATGGCGACGTGAGGGTCGCCGGCGGCACCGCCCAGGCCGGGAAAGTGCTTGAGCGTGGCGCCGACACCGCCATCGTGGAGACCGTTGACAGCGGCGGCCACGAGTGCGCCGACTTTCGTTGAGCTGGAGCCGAAAGATCGATCGCCGATCACAAGGTCTTTTGGATTCGTGCGTACGTCGGCGACGGGTGCCAGGTCGAGGCCCACTCCGAGCTGGCGGAGGCCGGCGCCCGCCCTTCGCTCGAGCGCGCGGACGTTGGCGGGGCCGCCACCTCCGGCGCTCTGCTGTGACGGTGCCATGAAAGGCGCTCGT
>DAIUFK010000134.1:0-2664 GCA_036844615.1 Candidatus Dormiibacterota bacterium
CTCTGCACGATCGAAGCGGTGCGCCTGGGGTGCAAAGGCGGCAGCGAGGGCGTCGAGGCGACCGGACTGCCGAAGCTCCACGATCTCATGATTGAGTTCATCGCCAACCAGGGCAAGGTGTGGCTCTGCGGCGCCTGTGCCAAACCGCGTGGCATCACCCCAGACCAGCTGACAGAAGGCGTGACCATCGTCGGGGCCGCCAAGATAGTGGAAGAGATCGTCGCCGGCGCCAAGACGGTCGCCTTCGCCTGAAGCGACTGAAAGCAGAGGGTTGATCAGGTGATGGGTTTTGATGGCTACGGCGTGAGCCCCTGGATGTGGATTCTGGGGAGCCTGATGATGGTCATCGTCCTTGGCGGAACGATCCTGCTGGTCGTCTGGGCGCTCCGAGCAGTCGGCGGATCACGCCCAGATAGCCCCAGCAGCGCGCTCGACGTGCTGAAGAGACGTTTTGCTGCGGGTGAGATCACTCAGGACGAGTACGAGAAGACCCGGCGACTTCTCGAAGGCTAGGGCTGGTCGAAACTATGCCGGCTCACAGCATGTCGACTGAGGAACTGCAGGACCTTCTGGCCGCTGGCCAAGCTGTGACCGTGGTCGACATCCGGACGCCGACCGACCGCGAGTGGTCGATCCCTGGCAGCGTTCAGGTCGACGCCTACGATTCCGTAAGATCCGGCAACTTAGGTCCCCTCGCGAACCGCGATTTTCCTCCGGGACCCGTGGTGACTGTCTGCGCGACCGGTCGGATGGCCGCCACCGCAACGGACTTGCTCAGAGCGACGGGAGTGCAGGCGGTGACGCTCGAGGGCGGCATGCGCGCTTGGTCGCTTGCGTGGAACACGGCGCAAACAACGATCTCTGGCTGCGCGATCGTCCAGGTCCGGAGGACTGGAAAGGGGTGCCTCTCATACGTTGTCGAATCGCACTCCGAGGCAGTCGTGATCGACGCCTCGCTGGATCCCGACGTCTATGTCAAGTTAATTCGCGACCGTGGGTGGCGCCTTCTCGCTGTCACGGATACGCACATCCATGCCGACCACCTCTCGCGGTCGAGGCTGCTCGCCCAGCAGCAACGAGTCGAGCTCCTGCTGCCGGCCCAGCGCCGCACCCAATACCCCTTCCGCCCCCTTACGGATGGCGACCGGCTTCCATTCGGTTCTGCGGAGCTTGTGGCTTTGGCCACACCCGGTCACACCGCTGAGAGCACCACATACCTGCTCGACAATGCCGCCGCTTTCACCGGTGACACCCTCTTCCTTGCAGGCGTGGGCCGGCCCGACCTCGAAGGCGACACTCATGAGGAATCGGCCTCGCGCGCGCGTCAATTGCATCAGTCGATCAGCCGCCTCCTCGGGCTGCCCGAGAAAACGGTGGTGCTACCCGGTCATGTCTCGGACTCGATAGGTTTCGACGGCCGGTTATTGGCAACGACCGTCAGGACAATTCGGGATACAGTCGCCCTCGCCAAGTTGGAATCAGCCGCCTTCGTCGAGGCGGTTCTCGCCCGCATCCCGCCGAAGCCGCCGAACCACTCCATCATCGTGGGGCTCAACGAGCGCGGCGAACTCCCCACAGATCCAAGCGAGCTAGAGGCGGGAGCGAACCGCTGCGCCGTCGCCTAAAGCTGGCCGCATGACTCCACCGCCGAGGGCGGTTTTAATTGGCCTACGCGAGAACTGGAAGCAATTTGCTCTCCTGGTGGCGATCAACGCGTTCGTCGGGGGAGTGGTGGGCGTCGAGCGCTCGACCCTGGCGCCGCTGGCTGAACACGACTTCCATCTCGCCAGCCGAGCGGCGATCCTGTCCTTCCTGATCAGCTTCGGCTTGGTCAAAGCCGCCAGCAACCTCGTTGCGGGGCGACTGGCCGATCGGCTTGGCCGTCGCACAGTCTTGCTTGCCGGCTGGGCTGCCGCGTTGCCCGTCCCGGTGCTCATCATCCTGGCGCCCTCCTGGGGCTGGGTGGTGTTCGCGAACGTGCTCCTTGGCATCAATCAGGGCCTGGCGTGGTCCACGACAGTGAACATGAAGATCGACCTCGTCGGACCCCGTCGCCGAGGTCTCGCTCTCGGCCTGAACGAAGCCTCTGGCTACCTGGCTGTGGCGGCCGCGGCGGCAGCCGCCGGATTCCTGGCCGCGAGTTACGGCATCCGACCCCTCCCCTACTATCTCGCTGAAGGTCTCGCCGTGTGCGGCCTGCTGCTTTCCCTGTTCGCACGCGAGACCTCCGGACACGTCGACCTTGAATCAGCCGGCGCTAAGCCGACCCAGTCGGTGGGCAGACTAATGGTCGACGTCAGCTTGCGCGAGCGCACGATGTCGAGCGCATGCCAGGCGGGCATGGTAAACAACCTCAACGACGGTATGGCCTGGGCACTGCTCCCGCTGTTCTTCGCCAGTCACGGACTCGGCCTTCGAGAGATCGGCCTGTTAGCCGGCACTTACCCCGCTGTATGGGGCGCCGGGCAACTGGTCACCGGATGGATGAGCGACCAGCTCGGGCGCAAGCGCCTCATCGTGGCTGGGATGCTGTTCCAGTCGGTGGCGATAGTAGGTTTCGTTGCCCTTCCCGGCCTCGGGTGGTGGCTAGCGGAGAGCGTTGTACTGGGCGCGGGCACCGCCCTCGTTTACCCGACGTTGCTCGCCGTCATCAGCGATGTTGCC
>DAIUFK010000135.1:0-2632 GCA_036844615.1 Candidatus Dormiibacterota bacterium
GCGTGCCGGGTCTTTCGGTAGAAGATGACCCGCCATGTGGGGGTCGGCGACTAAGCCGCAGTCTTGAATGCAGGCGTTCCCGGTGATGTTGCGTCAACCTAGTCTTGGACAGCTATGGTGAGAGGTCGCCGCGGCGTTGCGGTGGGAATGCGGCACTTGAAAGAAGGCCGGTGGCAGGCGCGCTCCGCCTGCCACCGGCCTCCACCTAACTACTCGTCATTGTTCCAGTCGAAGTCATACAGGATCCAGTTGGTGTCCTTGTAATCCAGCTTGACGCCCTCAGCCGACACTTTGAAGGACCCGACCCCGCACTCGCCCTTCTTCCAGATGAAGCCGTCCGGCAGATTGATGTCAGCTTCATGGCGCTCACCGGTCACGGGGTTCTTGAAGTAGTCGCCTTTTGCCTCGCCGACACCTGGCACGGTGAAGGAACTCTCGCGCCCGGCGGCGTTGATGTTCACGTCCGCGCGTACGAGGCCGGCGACTTCATAGGTGACCATACGGATCGGTTGGTCACTTTCTGGACCGCGATGAATACGGCGCACCAGGTAGCCAGTTGATCGAGTCATGCTCGCACCTTTAGCCAGGCCTTGGCCCATCAAGCCTTGTCAGTCGCAACCGTCATGCGTCGGAGGCCGGATAGTTCCGTTGACCGCGCTCGAAATTGCCGACCGGGGCGATGGCAGTGAGCTCTGGGCGGGACCGTTTGCGATCAGGGCGCAGGCGGTGCTGCCCGAAGGATGGCGGTCACCATCTGCCCCATGCAACGTTCGGCAGTTCGACGGTCCAGGCCGAGATCGCGCCGCAGGATCTTCCAGCTGTAAAGGTCCGTCGCGACCACCAGCTGCGCCAATTGAACCTCGCGCTCGCCCCGAGAGATGCCTGACAGCAGCGGTGCGAAGATCCGTCGTACCCAGGCCTGGTGGTAGCGGCGTCCCTTTTCGGCGCCACGCCGCACCACGGACACCTGTGGCTCCTGCTCAAGCTGATGCATGATCACATCGCCCCACAGTTCGTAGCTCTCAACGACGTTCCGCACCGCTCCCTCGACGTCCCCCTCATGAGCTTGATCCCTGGCGGCTCGGATGAGTCGGCCGCGGGCCTCACCCACCTCGACGAACAGGCTCTCCTTCGATCCGAAGCGCCGCATGACCGTTTGCACGGCCACACCGGCCCCGTTGGCGATCGCACTCAGGGGCACCTGGTCATACGGAAGCCGGCCGAAAAGCTCGGCGGCGGCAGCCACGATCCGCTCACTCGTGTTCGCCGCCGCACGAGCACGCGCGACCATCCGGTAAGGCCGACGAGGGATTGGCTCAGCCCACTCTTTGATGTTAAGATCATACATATCAATATTGGCTGCCGATGGAGGTGTTCGACATGAAGGTCCTGTTCACCCTGCTTCCCGCCACCGGCAGCCTCCAGCCGCTGTTGCCGTTGGCCCGAGCCCTCGTCGATTCCGGTCACCAGGTCTGTTTCGCGTCCGCCGCGTCGTTTGGCCCCGAAGTCGAGCAGCACGGCTTTGAAAGCCGGCCTGCCGGGCTGGACTTCCTTTTCTCGCTTCCGGACTACTTTCAGATCCTGGTTGCCCACTCAGCCGTCGACGTGCCACAGCTGAGTGGGTACGAACGCCAGGCTTGGGTCACCAACAACCTGTTCATCGGAGCCGCCGCTCGCCGCATGCTCCCAGATGTCGTCAGGCTGGCGGAGGCCTGGGAGGCCGATGTGATCGTGCGCGAATCCTCTGAGTACAGCGGCTGCGTCGCGGCCGAGAAGGTCGGGATACCTCATGCCTCCGTGGCGGCTCCCAGTGACGGCGCGCTGGATCTGCGCGAGGTCACGCGCGATGCTCTCGATCGGTTGCGCTTTGAGGCCGGTCTCAGTCCCGATCCGTCAGCCGACATGGCGTACCGCTACCTTCACCTCTGCTTTGGTCCGCCTTCGTTCTATGGCAGCGACGCACGCTTTCCCACCACCGCGCACTTCATCCGCCATGTCGATGCCCCACGCCCGGCTGTGAACGCACAGCTCTGGAGCAAGCTGGACCGCGGTCGACCGATCGTGCTGGCCTCGCTGGGGACTGTTTTCTTCCGAGCCCCGGGCCTCATCGAGGCAATCGTGGCCGCCATGCGCGAGGAGCCGGTCAACCTCCTGGTTGCGATCGGCCCAGATCAGGACCCAGCCCGGCTCGGCCCCCAGCCCGCAAACGTTCACGTCGAGCGCTACCTTCCAATTTCCGAACTGCTGCCGGAGTGTGAGCTTTTCATCACCCACGGCGGCTTCAACAGCGTCAAGGAGGCCCTCAGCGCTGCTGTTCCAATGCTCGTCATCCCCATCGCAAGCGACCAGCACTTCAGCGCCGACCGCTGCCAAGCGATCGGCGTGGGCCGGGTGGTGCCACCACATGAGCGAACGCCTGAGCAAATCAAAAGGCAGGCGCTGGCCATCCTGAAGGAACCTGCCTACAGACAGCGAGCCATGGCGCTCTCGCAGGAGATGGCCGCCCTGCCTCCTCTTGATCACGCACTGTCGTTGATTGAGCGTCTAGCAAACGACCGCGTGCCGGTCCAACTAGCGGACGGCTAATCCTTTGCGGGAGAGGTAGGTGGTTCGAGTCCACCGCGGTCCACCA
>DAIUFK010000136.1:0-1127 GCA_036844615.1 Candidatus Dormiibacterota bacterium
ACGCGACTCCGTTCTTGGTCACCGACCAGCCGTAGGTGAACCCGAAGGCGTTGTCGATCGCGCTGGGGCTGAGGGCGGAGCCGGCCAGATGAACCGCGGTTCCCTCGGGAGCGGTCGATCCGGGAGCGGTGATAGAGGCAATCGGCGCTGCCCCGGCGACGTTCACCGGGAAAGAGACTGTCGAAGTCCCGCCGTTGCCGTCGGTGGCGGAGACGATGACCGTCTGGTTCGCGGGCGCTCCCTCATCCGCGGCTCCAGCCGTCCACGACCAGGTCCCGGTGCTGGTTCCGCTCTTGTTGAGCGTGCCGCTCGAGGCAGACAGGGCGACCGGGTTGCCGTCTGGGTCGGAAAACGTTCCAGTGTTGCCGGCGGGGGTGCCCTCGTTCACGGCGACCGCGGGGTGGTCTGCGCCAACCACCGGCGGTTGGTTCGTGGGGGTGGTGGCGACCCATGTCTTGAAGCCGAGGTCCCTGGCCGCAAAGGGAGTCCACCCGCAGCCGGCGCAGGAGCCCCATTGCTGGCCGGCGGTGTAGGCGTCGAAGTTGCTGCCCCACCAGAAGCCGGTGCCCACCTTCGCGATCCAGACGATCGCGTACTGGGTGCCGGCAGTGATCGGAAAGGCCGGGCTGATCGTGTAGTCGTGGTAGGTGCTGCCGAAGGCGTAAGCGAACTGGATGGGGGTGACAGCCGGCTGGAGGGTGCCGCCGGTCGGCGAGCCGTCTGCGGCCACGGTGCGGATCTGCACCCAGCCCGTGATCAGGTTCGAGTGGCTCTCCAGCGAGAGCGAGACCTTGTCGATCTGGCCCGTGGTTCCGGCAGTGAAGGTCTGGGCCATCAGCTTGGTGCTGTTGATGCTGCTGGGCAGGACGTTTGTCGGGAAAGCCTGGTCGACGGCGTCGGCCGTGGCGAGGGCCTGGGCCGGGATGGCGATCAGCAGCCCCGCTGCCACGCCGGCAGCCAGGGTCCACCGAGGCATGCGGCCTCGAGGGGTGCCGAACCGGACGCGGCCAAACCGATGGCTCATGTCCAGCACGACGCAAGAGCGTTGGGTTACCTGCGCAAGATCCAAACGACCAATTTCAACTGCGCAGGAGTTGGGCCGGGGCAGGATCGGCCGGGATGCGACC
>DAIUFK010000136.1:1227-2582 GCA_036844615.1 Candidatus Dormiibacterota bacterium
CCAGCCGGGCCTTCCTGCTGAAGCAGGGCTTGGCTCGCACCTATTGGGCGGTGTCGGATGGACGAGAGGCAACCACGGCCTTCATTTATCCGGGGAACCTTGTCGGTGCGAGGAGCCTGGTCCCAGGCACCTCGATCATGCAGGGGCCGGCCTTGGTCTTCGTGCAGGTTGTCACCGATTCGACGCTGACGATGCTTGACGTGCCCACTGTCCGCGCCGTCGTCGCCCAAGAGATCGAGGTGGTCACAGCGATTGCGACCTACCTGGCTGCAAGACTCCGCTCCGACTTGCGAATGATCGCGGTGCGTTCCCTTGGCGACGTCCCTGAGCGTTTGGCTTTCGACCTGTTGGAACGAGCCTGCCGGGCCCAACTCGCCGACGGTGCGCTCACGGCCCGGGCCACGCACGCCGATCTGGCCGCGTCGATAGGGTCGTCGCGCGAGGTCGTGAGCCGAGCCTTGAAAGGACTGCGCGCCCACAAAATCGTCGAGACCGCG
Source organism: Candidatus Dormiibacterota bacterium (assembly GCA_036844615.1). Taxonomy (GTDB): domain Bacteria; phylum Chloroflexota; class Dormibacteria; order Dormibacterales; family Dormibacteraceae; genus Palsa-872. Next base: position 1,725 of record DAIUFK010000136.1, read on the forward strand.
CCCGGGAAGGTGCGGGTTCTCGACCCCGTTCGTCTCGCCGAGATGGTGCACACCTTTGTGATTTAGGTCACGCCGTGACGTGGATCACGGCGGCGGCCCATTGGCCACGTCTAGTTTTCGCAGCGTGCTCTTCGAGTTAGACCAAGCGCGCCTTCCTGACGCCTCGTCGTTTTCAGAGGCCGACGCTGCCACGACCTGATCCCACGGAAACCCCTTCGGCCGCCGATTGATCCAGATCCCAGTGCTTGTGGTGCAGGCGCACCCGATGCTTGCGCGTGAGATGGTCGAGATCCTGGAGCGCGAGCCGGGAGTGAGCGTCTATGCAGTGGCACGGACGGGCGCAGAGGCAGTGTTGCTTGCCACGCAGCAGCAGGTCAGCGTTGCGCTCATGGACTATCGCCTGCCGGACATGACAGGCGCGGCGGCCGCTTGGATGATCAGGGCCGCGAGGCCGGAGACTGCAATCGTCTTCCATACAGCGGACACAACCGAGGAGGCGATGCTCGACGCTATCGACGCGGGCGCGAGCGCATACCTCAACGCGTCGGTCACGGCGGACGAGCTCGTCGAGGCCGTGCGGCGCGCCTCGCGAGGAGAAGTCATGATGCCCGCCGCGCCTTTCGTAAGAGCGATCGCACGCCGGCAGAAAATCGTTGCTGAGGAGCTTCAGCGTGAGAAGCTTCTGGCGCAATTCACGCCGCGCGAGCTCGATGTATTGCGTTTGTTCGCCGAAGGCCACGACACGGCGGGCATGGCGCGACGATTGGGAATCGCTCCTCACACGGTGGAGTGGCATGTCAGGCACTTGATCGAAAAGTTTCGGGTCCACTCCAAGCTCCAAGCGATGATCGCTGCAGT
>DAIUFK010000137.1:0-2455 GCA_036844615.1 Candidatus Dormiibacterota bacterium
GGGTGGTGGCATCGTATTGAGAGGTGAGGTCATTGGACACCTTGATGACAAACATGCCGCCGCCGACAACGGTTACGATGCCGGACTTCACCAACTCGAGATAGCGGTCTGCATAGGCTTTCAACTCGTCAAGGTTAGAGGCGTCGACGGTTTCGGTCACGTAAGCGACCCTGCCCTGCTTCACGACGGCGGTCCTGCCAGTGCGGTCTCCCCCGCCGACACGGGCGCTCCGAAGCTGGTCCCGGAGCTTCTCCCGCTCTCGCTCGGCCTCCTTGAGCTGGGCGCGTAGGGCCTGCAGGCGTTCGGGCAGCTGCTGAGGGCCGGCGTTGAACGAGCGCGCGAGATCGGCGAGGAGCTCGCGGTCGCGCCTTGCAAGCTCGTCCGCCGCCTCGCCCACCACCATGTCGAGGCGGCGGAGGCCGGAGCCGATGCTCGTCTCCGACACGATCACCGCAGTGCCGACGTCGGCGGTATTCGTCACGTGCGTTCCCCCGCACAGCTCACACGTCCAGTCGCCGAAGCACACGACTCGGACGACGTCCCCGTACTTCTCCTCGAACAGGTGCATCGCGCCGTCCGCGACAGCTTCCCTGTACGGCTTCTGGCTTGTATGAAGGGGCAGCGCCATGCGGACCTTCTCCATCACCCGGCGGTTGATCTGAGCCAGCTCGTCCTTGGTGACCGCCCGGTTGAGGGGAATGTCGAAGGTCGTGTGATCGGGCCCGACCCATGAGCCTTTCTGGACCACGTGGTCTCCAATCGTTTCGCGCAGCGCCTTGTGCAGCAGATGGGTCGCTGAGTGGTGGCGCGCGATCTGGCGCCGTCGGCGGGCATCGACTGCCGCGGTCGCATTCTCGCCGACGCGAACCTCGCCCGTGACGACAGTGCCGATGTGAGCGATGACGCCGTCGGTTGGCTTTTGTGTGTCCTCGACGCGGACGCGGCCGCCTGCGGTCGTGATCGTCCCCGTGTCGCCGACCTGGCCGCCCGACTCCGCATAGAAAGGAGAGCGCTGGAGGAAGACCTCGACAAGGTCGCCCTCCGCCGCGACTTCAGCAGGTTCGCCATTCCTGCGCAGCGCCGCGACGGGGCTCTCGGTGACAAGCTCCTCGTAACCGGTGAACTCGGACCGGGGCAGGTCCCTGGCCACCGCCGCTTGTTTGCTTACTCCCGAACGTGACCTCTCGCGCTGGCCTGCCATCGCCGCGAGGAATCCCTCCTCGTCGACCTGGATGCCGCGCTCCTGGGCGAGCTCGCTGGTCAGGTCGATGGGAACGCCGAAGGTGTCGTGCAGCTTGAAAGCTTCAGCGCCGGGGATTGTCTGGGGGTACTTTGCCACCAGGCGCTCGAACATCTCCATGCCCTGCTCGAGCGTGCGCTGGAACCGTGTCTCCTCCGAGTTGATGGCCTCACGGATCGCGGCTTCCTGCTCCTTCAGCTCCGGATAGGACGAGCCCATCACCTTGACCACTTCGCCGACAAGCCCGCCAAGCAGGGAGCGCATTTTCATTCGACCTGCGTGCACCGTCGCGCGTCGGATCAGCCGGCGAAGCACGTAGCCGCGCCCTTCGTTGCCTGGCGTGATGCGCTCCAACATGACGAAACACGCGGCGCGAACGTGATCGGCAACGATCCTCTCTGAGAGCATCACGCGGTTCTCGGAGAGCTCTCGAATCCGATCGATGATCGGCGCGAGAAGGTCGGTCTCGAAGACGTTTGTCCTGCCCTGGAGGATGTATGAGATCCGCTCGAGACCCATGCCTGTGTCGATGGCGGGGTGGGCCAGTGGGACGAGGGATCCGTCTTCCTGCTGGTCGAACTGCGGAAAGACGAGGTTCCAGAACTCGGTGAAGCGATCGCAGTGGTCAGGCACGCAATCGGGCTGGCCGCAGCCGACCTCCGGACCGCGGTCCCACCAGATCTCGGAGTCGGGGCCGCAGGGCCCGCGTCCCAGGCCCCACCAGTTGTCCGCGAGCCGCGTGATGTGGGCCGCTGGCATCGCGGTGCGCTGCGTCCAGATGTCGAAGGCCTCGTCGTCGGTCGGATGAATGGTCACCCGCAACCTGTCAGCCGGCATCTCGAAGCCGCCTGTGACCAGATCCCACGCGAGCGGGATGGCGGTCTCCTTGAAATAGGCGCCGGTGGGCGTGAAGTTGCCGAGCATCTCGAAGAAGGTGTTGTGCCGATCGGTCTTCCCAACCTCGTCGATGTCGCCAGTGCGCAGGCACTTCTGGCAGCTGGCGAGCCTGGGCGCGGGCGATTGGCTAAAGCCCTGGTAGTAGGGCTGAAGAGGTTGCATTCCGGCCGAGATGAAGAGCGTGCTCGGGTCCCCGCGCGGCACCAGCGGCGCGCTGGGCAGGACCAGATGCTCCCGGCTCGCAAAATGCTCTAGAAAACGTCTGCGGATCTCGTTCCCGGTCATGTCGGGGCCGATCTAGCTTACGGTGCGAGCCGC
>DAIUFK010000138.1:0-2446 GCA_036844615.1 Candidatus Dormiibacterota bacterium
CCTTGACGCGGCCCTCGAGGCAATCGAAGTTGGCCTTCATGTACGCGCTGTGGCTCCCGACGTCCTCCCAATAACCCTGGGCCACCCAGCCGAACACCGGCTCTCCCTGCTTCAGCAGCTTGGGGAACACGTCGCCCGACCAGTCAGTGTTCTCGCCCGCGCGGAAGAAATCGAACACCGCCGGGTCGAGGACATAGATGCCTGTATTGGCGAGGTCGGAGATGACCTCACCCCAGCTCGGCTTCTCGATGAACCGCTGCACCGCCCCGCCCTCGTCAACGACGACCACGCCGTACTCGAGCGGATTGGGCACCGGCTTGAGCACGATGGTGGCGAGGGCGCGACGCTCGCGATGGAAACGCGCGGCCGCGACCAGGTCGATGTCCGTGAGCGAATCTCCCGAGATGACGACGAACGTCTCGGTGAGCTGCTGGCGGGCGAGCATCACCGAGCCGGCGGTGCCGAGAGGCGAGTCCTCGACCGAGTAGGTGAGCGCCACTCCTTGCTCTGAGCCGTCGCCAAAGTAGTTCCGGATGGAGGCGCCCAGGTACTGCACGGTGGCCACCACGTCGCGCATCTGGTTGCGCCTCAGGTGCAGCAGGATGTGCTCCATGATCGGGCGCCCGGCGACGGGCACCAGGGGTTTTGGCTGACGACTGGTGAGCGGTCGGAGGCGAGAGCCTTCGCCCCCCGCCATGACTACCGCCTTCATGCCCCAGTCATCGCAGTCGATACCATCGTAAGTCGATGTTGGAAGAACTCGACCAAAGCTTTTCGCTCCTGGAGGAGCTGAACCAGTTCGCCCACGACCTGCTCTGGACGTGGGAGCCTCGGATCGAGGCGGCCTTCCGCGTCCTCGATCCTGAGCGCTGGGAGGCCACCAGGCAGAACCCCGTCATGCTCCTCTCCCAGCTCGGTGAGCATGGGGTCGCGAAGGCCATGGAGAGCCCCGAGGCGCAGGCCGCCCTCGAGGAGGCCCGTGCCGCCTATCGCGAGTATTACGACCGGAGCCCAGCCTTCATGAACGCGAAGGCGCCCCTCGTGGTCGGCTATTTCTCGCTCGAGTTTGGCCTGGCCGAGTGCCTGCCGATCTATTCGGGCGGTCTTGGCGTCCTCGCCGGCGACCACCTGAAGGCCACCAGCGATCTGGGCCTGCCTCTCGTGGCGGTCGGGCTGCTGTACAAGCAGGGGTTCGGACGCCAGGAAATCGACGCCGCCGGCCGCCAGATCGAGATGTATACCGAGCACCGCGGCATCGACCTCCCTGTGCGGAAGGTCGAGGGCGTCGAGGTCGAAGCCCCCATCGGCGAGCGGACTGTCAAGATCGCGGTCTGGCGGGCGCAGGTCGGCAGGGTGCCGTTGTTCCTGCTCGATACCGACGTCGAGTCAAATCCTCCCGACCTCCGCGCCATCACCGACCGCCTCTACGTCCCCGAGCCCGACCGGCGGCTGCGGCAGGAGATCGTGCTGGGCATCGGCGGCGTGCGCGCGCTGCACGCACTGGGAATGGTGGCGGGCGTGTTCCACCTCAACGAGGGGCACAGCTTCCTGTGCGCGATCGAGCGGATCCGCGAGCTGCGCGCATCGCGGCGCATGACCCTCGAGGAGGCGCGGCTCGTCGCGCGCGCCGGAATCGTTTTCACCACGCACACTCCAATCGCCGCGGGCAGCGACTACTTCGAGCCGGGCTTGGTGTGGGACCTGCTGGGCCCATACCTCAATGAAGTGGGCATCAGCTTCGATCGGTTCATGGACCTCGGCCGGCAGCGCCCCGGCGACCCTCGCGAGCGCTTGTGCACCACCTACGCCGCCCTGCGGCTCGCGGACCAGGCGGTCGGCGTGAGCCGGCTTCACGGCCTTGTGTCGAAGAGACTGTGGAAGGACGCTTGGCGAGGACTGCCAGAGGTGCAGGTGCCGATCGGGTCGGTCACCAACGGGGTCCACATGCCGACGTGGGTGGCGCCGGAGATCAGGGATGTGCTGAAGCGCTACGTCGGGCCGGACTGGTGGGACCTGGACGGCAACGATGGTCGTTGGGAAGCGGTGTTCGAGATCCCGGCCGCCGACCTTTGGTCGATTCACATGAACCTCAAGCGCCGGCTGCTCGACGTTGCGGGCAAGCGCTCGGAGCACACCGCCGACCTCGACCCGAACGCGCTCACAATTGGATTCGGCCGGCGGTTCGCTCCATACAAGCGAGCCAACCTCTTGCTTCAGGACTCGCCGCGCCTGACGAAGATGCTGCGCAGCGCCAAGCATCCGGTGCAGTTCCTCTTCGCAGGCAAAGCGCACCCCGCCGACCAGCAGGGCAAGGACATCGCCGCGGACGTCGTCGCTTTCGCACGCCAACAGCCGCGCGTCGTGTTCTTGAAGGATTACGACATCGAGCTCGCGGGCCACCTGGTGCGCGGCGCCGACGTGTGGCTCAACAACCCGCGCCGGTTCC
>DAIUFK010000139.1:0-2438 GCA_036844615.1 Candidatus Dormiibacterota bacterium
CATGTCGGCACTGTCGACGTGAGCGGTTCGTCCACCGGCCTGGCGATGATCGCCGCGGAAACCTTCGGCATCTCGATCGATAAGGTTCGAGTCGAAACGGGTGACTCCGGGGTCGCGCCCTTCGGGCCGATGGCGGCAGGCAGCCAGGTCACCTACAGCATGGGCGGAGCCGTCCAGGAAGCGGCGGCTGAAGCCAGGCGGCAGCTCCTGGAGATCGCCACCGACCAGCTCGAGGCAGCGCCCGAAGACCTCGAGATCCTCGACGGGCGGGTGACCGTTCGTGGAGTGCCTGACCGCTTCGTCGAGATCACGAAGCTGGTCGGACTCAGCACCGAGTTCATGGGCAGGTATCGCCCGATCCAGGCAAGCGGCCGCTCTGCAGTGCTCGAAGCCTCCCCGCAGTTCACAGTCCACATCGCGCGGGTCCGCACCGACCCTGAAACCGGCGCGTTCCAGCTCACCGGATACGCAGCCATCCAGGACGTCGGGCGTGCGATCAACCCGCCTGAGATCGAGGGCCAGATCCATGGTGGTGCGGCGCAGGGCTTGGGCCGGGCGCTTGGCGAGCAGATGGTCTACGACGGCGAGGGCCAGCTGAGGACCGGGAGCTTCCTCGATTACGAGCTTCCGACGGTCGACCAGCTGCCCGAGATCGACGTGAGGCTGATCGAGGTCGCATCGCCTGTCGGGCCTCTCGGCGCCAAGGGCGTCGGCGAGCCGCCGGCCATTCCCGGGCCGGCCGCGATCACCAACGCGCTTGCGAGAGCGACAGGAATCAGGGTGCGGGACCTCCCAATCGATAGGTCGGCCTTAGTCCGGTAAATCATTCCCTCCCCTCAGGGAGAGGGCCAGGGAGAGGGGCGTGAGCTTGTTACAACAGTCGGACGAAGACACCGTGGGCACCGCCGATGGTGCGCCGGCCCTCGAGAGGGGAAGCCCCGGATCGTCAATGCGCGCCTACGTCGCGCGCACGCTGCCTTCCTGCTCGCCGATCCTGGTCTGCAACCGCGCCCCGTCCGAGCCGAAGCCCGAAGGAGGGTTCAAGCGCGGAGCGGGCGGAGTCATCACCGCGCTGCTCACCCTCGCCGAGGCCACGGAGGCGGATTGGGTCGCGTGCGCGCGTAATGACGACGAGCGACAGCTGGTGGCAAACCATGGAGCGGACGTCACAGTCCCGTTGCTGAACTCCACCGGCCGCCTCCATTACGCGGTGCCGACCAAAGAGCAGTACGACATGTATTACGGAGTCCTCGCCAACCCTGTCCTCTGGTTCATCCAGCACTATCTGTGGGACCTCGGCGTTGAGCCTGTCATCGACGACCGAATCCACCAGGCATGGCAGGACGGCTACGTCGAAGTCAACCGCCAGATGGCGGAGAAGGTGATCGAGGTCGGCCGCGCGGCGCCGAAGCGCCCGCTGGTCCTTGTCCACGACTACCAGCTCTACCTGGTCCCGGCATTGGTGAGGAAGGCCCTGCCCGGGGCGATGATCCAGCACTTCGTGCACGTGCCATGGCCGACCCCGCAGTACTGGAAGGTGCTGCCGAAGCCGATGCGCGACGCCATCCTCGAAGGGCTGCTCGGCTGCGACATCGTCGGATTCCAGTCGAGCCTCGACGTCCGCAACTTCCTCTTGACCTGCGAGGAGAACGCGGGTCTACAGGTGGATGAGCGCGAGCGCGCGGTCTTTTACGGAGGGCGAGTCGTGTACGCACGCCATTACCCGATATCGATCGACGTTTCGACGACATCGCGGCTCGCCGCATCGCGTGGCGTCAAGCGGCAGGAGCGCGAGCTTTCGACGTGGCGCCCGCAACGCCTGATCTGCCGCATCGACAGGACCGATCCTTCGAAAAACATAGTTCGCGGATTCATCGCGTACGACAAGCTCCTCCGCTATCACCCGGAGCTGCGCGGCCAGGTCCAGTTCTGGGCCTTCCTGCAACCTTCGCGCCAGGACGTCGCCGTCTACAGCCGGTACGTCCGACAGATCCGGCAGACGGTGGGACGCATCAACAGCGAGTTCGGCACGGAGACGTGGGCGCCAGTTAGGCTGGAGATCGGCGAAAGCGAGCGCAAAGCTGTCGCTTCGCTCAAGAACTTCGACGTGCTGCTGGTCAACCCCGTGTACGACGGGCTGAACCTCGTGGTCAAAGAGGGAGCGCTGGTCAATGTGACGAACGGGGTGATAGTGCTGTCAGAGAATGCGGGCGCCCATGAAGAGCTGCAGGGGCATGTGCTGTCGGTCAACCCGTTCGACGTTGAAGCCACAGCCGCCGCGATGTACGCAGGCCTCACGATGGGCCTCGAGGATCGGCGGCGCCTGAACGACGGGGCACGCGAAGTCGTGCGCAGCAACGACATCACGCGGTGGATCAGCCGACAGGTCCAGGACCTGCGCGACCTGGTGATGACGCCGGTCAGGCCCTAGGACCTGC
>DAIUFK010000140.1:0-2377 GCA_036844615.1 Candidatus Dormiibacterota bacterium
GGAGCGTCTTCAAGAACCCGCCGGGCGACTCGGCCGGCAGGCTGGTGCAGGCCGCGGGATTGAAGGGATTGCGCCAGGGCGCGGCATTCATCTCAGAGCTCCATGGCAACTTCATCGTCAACGAGGGCGGCGCCAGCGCCGCGGATGTCGCGAAGCTGATCGAGCGAGCGCGGGCCGAGGTGAAGCGGCGCTTCAACGCCGACCTCGAGCCTGAGGTCGAGCTCGTGGGGCGATGGCGATGAAGCTGGCGGTGCTGCGAGGCGGCCGGTCGGCCGAGCGCGAGGTGTCGCTGCGCTCGGGCGCCCAGGTGGAGGAGGCGCTGAGGGGCCTCGGCCACGAGGTCCTCGGCGTCGACATCGACGCGACAACGTGGGACACGCTTCGCGATGGAGGCTTCGCGTGCGTGTTCAACGCGCTCCACGGGAGGCTTGGCGAGGACGGCGCGGTGCAGGGGATGCTCGAGCTGCTCGGACTTCCGTACACGGGGTCGGGGATTCTTGCATCAGCCCTGTGCATGGACAAGTCGCGGGCGAACTCGGTGATGGCCGGCGCGGGCCTGCACATCCCGGACTTCGAGGAGCTCGAGATAAAGGAAGGCGTGGGCGCCGACGTCGTGGAGCGCCTGGTCTCGCGGTTTGGCCTGCCGATAGTGGTGAAGCCGGTGCGCGAGGGCTCGACGATCGGCCTGACGATCGCGAAGGACGCCGACGAAGCCGCGAGCGGTCTGGCGCTGGCCGCGCGCTACGACCGCCGGGTGTTGGTGCAGAGGTTCGTGGTGGGGACCGAGATCACCGTCGGCGTGCTGGCGACTCCAGAGGTGGAGGTGCTGCCGACTCTGGAGATCGTGAGCGACAACCCGACGTACGACTACGACGCGAAGTACACAGCGGGCAAATCGCACCACATCATCCCTGCGCGCATCGAGGAGCGCGCTCGAGCCACATCAGCCGATGCGGCGGGCCGAGCGTTTGTGCTGCTCGGGTGTGCAGGGATGGCGCGCGTCGACATCATCGTGGACGCCAAGAGCACCCCATGGATCCTCGAGGTCAACACGGTCCCCGGCCTGACGCAGCTGTCGCTGCTCCCAGATGCTGCGCGGGCGGGTGGGGTCACTTTCGAACAGCTTTGCCAACGCCTGGTCGACCACGCGATTCAGCGCCAGGCGAATCGGGTGGGACCTCCCAGCGGATGAAGTTCAGAAGGCGCCGGTCGCTGCTGCCGCGAGCCGCATGGCGGCGCGACCTCGAGGCCAGCGAGCCACTGAAGGGACAGCTGTGGACGCGATCCGAGAAGTCGTTGCGCGAGCCGGACGTGCACTGGGCGCGGCGCGCCGTGGCGATGGGAGTCGCGGTGGCCCTGTCCGCCTTGCTCGGATGGCTGTGGTTCGGCCCGGCGCTGTCTGTGCGGACGGTGGATGTCACCGGCGCGTCGCACCTGACCAGCGAGCAGGTCGCGCAGCTGGCAGGGCTTGCGAGCGGCGCCTCGGTGCTGTCGGTCGACGCCGAGGCGGATCGTCTCAAGCTCCTCAACCAGACGTGGGTGCAAGGGGCCAGTGTCATCCCGCAGCTGCCGGGCAGCGTGCTGGTGCAGATCAGCGAATGGCAGCCTGTCGCGGTGTATCACTCGGGCGCCAACACATCGCTGTTCCTGATGTCGGACCAGGCGGTCATTCTTGCGCCGGCTCCGACCGCAGCCGGACTGGTCGATGTGCAGGGCCCAAGCGGCGCCGACCCGAAGGTTGGGCAGAAACCGATAGAGCAGGTGCTGTTGGTCGCGCTGGTCAACATGCAACGCGGCTTTCCGGCGCTCTTGGGACAGCAGGTGTCCGGATTCATTTTCGACTCGTGCGGCAACCTGACACTCATCGCGAAACGCGGCTGGAAGGTCTACTTTGGCCGCGTGCTCACCCCTGAAGAGTTCACGACGCTGCATGACAAGATCGCCGCGCTGAAAGCAATACAGGGGCGAGGCCAGGTCAACTACAACTCTCCGGACCTGGAGTACGTCAACGTGATGAACCCCACGGAGCCGGCGGTGGGATTCCGTTCAAGGCTGAACCCTGCGACGCCGTCTCCGTCTCCCGGCGCCAGCCCGCGGCCCTCTCCATCACCCTCACCGTCGCCAATATGCAGGTAATCGTCGTCGCGGTTGTGTTCGCGATCCTGGGAGTCCTCATCGGCCTTCTGTCGCCGGTAACCATCCCGATCACCTACGCGCGTTACACGGCGGTCGCACTGCTGGCGGCTCTGGACTCAATCTTCGGAGCGTTCAAGGCCTACATCGCGGGGACGTTCGAGCCAAGGGTCTTCTTCAGCGGCCTGATTACCAACATGACGCTGGCGGGCGGCCTGACCTACTTCGGCGACAAGCTGGGCGT
>DAIUFK010000141.1:0-2245 GCA_036844615.1 Candidatus Dormiibacterota bacterium
TCGACGATTTCCTGGAGCGGGGTGCCAGGCGTGAAAAGTTCCGCCACACCCCGCTTCTTCAGAGCCGCGATGTCGTCCTCCGGGATGATGCCCCCTCCGAAAACGATTATGTCGGTGGCCTTGCGACGCTTCAGCTCCTGCACCACCGCCGGGAACAGCGTCATGTGTGCGCCGGAGTGGATCGAGAGCCCAATCACCTGGGCGTCCTCCTGCAGGGCGGCGTCGACGACCATCGCGGGGGTCTGGCGCAGGCCCGTGTAGATGACCTCGTAACCCGCGTCACGCAGGGCTCGAGCGACGACCTTGACGCCACGGTCGTGGCCGTCAAGCCCGACCTTGGCGACAAGGATGCGGACGGGCCTGACCGCGGTTTCAACCGGCATCAGTGTCCTGCCCCGGAGATTCGGCCGAAAGTCGCCGGCTTGGGGCCCGAGATCAAGGCGCCGACGAGCAACGCAGCGCGCATGTTGGTAAACCTGTAAGCGAGTAGCGCAGCCGGCAACGCGGATATCGGGCGCCTAGCCGGATGAACCCGAAGGGTGTCACGGGCACCGCGCAGCGCTGCCCCTGACATTTCGGTCGAGGCTCCGGGGCGGGACACTTAAATTACCGCCTTTTCTGTGTAGGTTCCGAAGACCTCGATCAACGTGTTCATGATCTCGCCTTCGGTGGCGTATGCGCGGACTGCCTCGAGAATGTGCGGCATCATGTTCTCGGTGCCGGCCGCCGCTTTGCGCAGGCTCGCCAGCGCTTTGGTGCACCTTGCCTGGTCTCGGGTGCGCCGCACCTCTTTGACCCGCGCCACCTGCTCGCCCTCGAGCTTGGGATCGATGCGGAGGATGTCCATCGGCTCTTCGTCGTCCACGGTGAACTCGTTCACCCCCACCATCAGCCGCCGCTTCTGCTCCAGCTCCTGCTGATATCGAAACGCCGAGTCGGCGATCTCCTTCTGGAAGAAGCTTGCTTCGATCGCAGGGATCACGCCTCCGAGCTCCTCGATGCGCTTGAAGTAAACCTCGGCCTGCCGCTCCATCTCGTCGGTGAGCGCTTCGATGAAGTAGCTGCCGCCGAGCGGGTCGATGGTGTTCGCGACCCCGGTTTCGTACGCGAGCAGCTGCTGCGTGCGCAGCGCCAGCCGTGCCGCTTTGTCGGTCGGCAGCGCGAGCACCTCGTCCATGGCGTTGGTGTGCAGAGACTGCGTCCCACCGAGAACGGCGGCGAGCGCTTCGATGGCGGTACGCGCGATGTTCAGCTCGGGCTGCTGGGCGGTGAGGGAAACCCCGGCGGTCTGCGTGTGGAAGCGCAGCTTCAGTGAGCGCTCGGCCTGAGCGCCGTAGCGCTCGCGCATCCAGCGTGCCCAGATGCGACGCGCGGCGCGGAACTTGGCGATCTCCTCGAAGAAGTCGATGTGGGCGTCGAAGAAGAAGGAAAGGCGCGACGCGAAGTCGTCGATCCGCATGCCGCGCTCGAGGCACGCGTCGACGTACGCCATGCCGTCCGCGAGCGTGAAGGCAAGCTCCTGCGCGGCGGTCGAGCCCGCCTCGCGGATGTGGTAGCCCGAGATCGAGATGGTGTTCCACCTCGGCACCTCTTTGGCGCAGTACTCGATGGAGTCCACGACGAGGCGCATCGAAGGCTCCGGCGGGAAGATGAACTCCTTCTGGGCGATGAACTCTTTGAGGATGTCGTTTTGCAGGGTGCCTCCCAGCGCGGAGGCCGGCACGCCCTGCTTCTCAGCCACCGCGATGTACATGCACAGCAGGATCGCCGCGGGCGAGTTGATGGTCATGGAGGTCGTTATCTCCCCGAGCGGGATGCCGTCGAACAGCGTCTCCATGTCCGCAAGGGAATCGATTGCGACACCGCAGTGGCCGATCTCCCCACGACTCGTCGGGGCATCCGAGTCCTGGCCCATCAGGGTCGGCATGTCGAAGGCGACCGAAAGCCCTGTCTGCCCGTTCGCGAGCAGGTACTTGTACCGCTTGTTGGTCTCCTCTGCCGTGGCGAAGCCTGAGAACTGCCGCATGGTCCAGAGCCGGCCGCGATAGCCACCTGGGTGGATCCCCCGGGTGTACGGGTAGCTGCCAGGCATCTCCTCCTCGCGCTTGGGCAGGTCGGCCGCCGTGTAGAGAGGCTTGATAGGGATCCCAGAGATGGTCGAGGTCTCGACGCCGTCGTCACGCGACGGGCTGGACTCGAACTCCTCGTTCCACACCTCTTTCGCGTCGCGGGCTCGGACCTTCAT
>DAIUFK010000142.1:0-2193 GCA_036844615.1 Candidatus Dormiibacterota bacterium
TCAGCAGCCTGCGTGGTAGAGGCACATCGTCTGGGTGATGTTTGAGTACAGGTTCATGAGCTGGCCACCTGTCGCGATCAGGGCGACGATGACGATGAGGGCGACCAATGCAAGGATGAGGGCATATTCGACCATGCCCTGTCCCGCCTGCAGACGTTTTATGTGTTTCATCCTTGGTGTTGGCCTAGAAGCTTAACCTTTGAACCCACGCTTCTGGTCGCTGCGAGTACGAGCGCCTGCTCCACCACCACCCGAACCATGCGCTTGCGCCAGAAGTGCGTGAGGTCGGCGTTGTCGAGGGGCTTCGCCGGCTTGGCGGCGATCTCGGCTGCCGCCTGGACCGTCTCGTCATCGAGGGACTTGCCGGTCAAGAACTCGTCAGCCGCCCTCGCCTCGAGAGGGTATGAGGCCACCGCCGAGAGCACGATCCGGCATCTCGCCACTTTGTCGCCGTCCATTTGCAGCGCGACTGCAGCGCCCGCAATGGGGAAGTCGATCGATCCGCGCCGCCTGAGCTTCACGTAGGCGCTTTCGGTTCCCTTGATCGCCGGCAGGCGCAGGGCCGTCACCACCTCGTTTGGTTTCTTGGCCATGTAGTCGATGCCGTCGTCGCGATACAGCGCCGCCACCGGCAGCTCGCGCTCGCCGTCCGGTCCGGCCAGGGTGACGAGGCCCTCGAGCGCCATCGCCATCGGGCCCGTGTCGGATGACGACACCGCCCAGCACCGCGGGCTGCTCGGCGCGACGAGGCAGATGTCCCCGTCCTTCTTCATGCAGAAGCCGATCGCCTTCCGCCACTCATAGGTCATGTCGTAGTAGTTGCAGCGCGTGTCGACGCAAAGGTTGCCGCCGATGGTGCCGGCGTTCCGGAGTGGGGGAGACGACACGAGGCCCGCTGCTTGCGCGTAGCCCGAGAAGTGGGCGGTGAGGTGCTCGTTTGACGAGGCGGCCGAAAGCGTGACGCCCGCACCGATCTCTGTCACCTCCGTGCCCGAACTGACATGTCGCGGCAGAAAGTCCAGGCCGATCAGCGCGTCGACCTCGAACTGGCGTCGCTTCAGCTTTGGAAACAGGTCGGTCCCGCCGGCCACGAACATGGCGCGCGGGCCGAGCTCCGCGGCCATCGTCGCCGCCTCGCGCGCGGTCTTCGGCCGCAGGTACTTAAATCGAGGCAGGCGAAGCAAGATTCAACTCTTTGGGTGGTGGGTCGACCTTGATGCACGCCGGATATGGGATGGAGGGAAAGCGCGAAGGTCCGTACCTTGCCGGTTGTCCTTTTTCTTTGCGCCGCAGCGCCTCGACTATCTTCTCGGGCGTGACCGGCACCTCGTCGATCCAGACGCCAAGAGCGTCGAAGACGGCTGAGCTGACCGCGGGGATGACAGGAAGGAGAGGACCCTGACCTGCCTCCTTCGCGCCGTACGGGCCTTCGGGGTCGACCGTCTCGACGATGAACGTTTCGACCTCCGGCATGTCGAGGAAGGTCGGAGACTTGTACTCGAGCATCGAGGGCCACTTGTGCAGGCCCTTACGGAATGCCTGCTCTTCCATGAGCGCCTCGCCCAGCCCCATGTACACGCTGCCCTCCACCTGGCCCTCGACCAGCAGCGGGTTGATGGCGCGGCCCACGTCGTGCGCGATCCACACCTTGTTGAGGTGCACGATGCCTGTGCGAGCATCCGCGTCGAGGTCGACGATGCACGCCGAGTAGCTGTACGCCGGGCTCGGGCCCACGCCGGAACCCTTGTATGGGCCGGCGATCTTCGGCGGCGTGTAGCTGCCGGCGCTGGTCAGCGTTCCAAAGCGGGCCTCGGCGAGGATGCTCGCCTCTTCAAAGGTGAAATCGCCGATGCGCCCGCCTCCCACAGCGAGGTCATCGTTGGACCGCCCCATCTTTGCCGCGGCGGCCTCGACCAGCATCCCGCGCATCTTCCGCGCCGCCTGGAGCGCCGCGTTTCCCGCCATGAACGTCACACGCGATGAGTAGGAGCCGAGGTCGATGGGCGTGGTGTCGGTGTCCGCGGTGACGAGTCGCACGTCGGCCGCCTGGATGCCGAGCTCCTCCGCGACGATGGAGGCGAGCACTGCGTCGGAGCCCTGACCGATGTCCATCGCCCCGCAGTACGCGGTGACGCCTCCGCGGTCGACCTTGATCTGCACCTCGGAGTGCGGCATGTCGTTCCAGTAGATCGC
>DAIUFK010000143.1:0-2147 GCA_036844615.1 Candidatus Dormiibacterota bacterium
GGTCGACAAGGCTGAGCCCCAGCTGGCTCCCCAGCGTCGTGGCCACCCGCTTGGCGACGGGTATGAAGTCCGACGACGCGGGAATCTTGAGCTCGGCCAGGTCGCGCTTGGCCAAGCTAGCCTCCGGATCCTTTCTTGGAGTCTTCGCCGTTGATGGCCGCATCGATCTTGCGCGCAGCCGCGGCTTCCAGCTCTTCGCGGCGCCGCTTTGCGGCGGCCACGCCGTCCTGGATCGCCTTGCCAACCGGATTTCCGGGGTCCGTCACCGCGACGCGTGCGCGCTGTGCGGCCTGCTTGGCTCGTTGGGCAGGCTCGCTGGTGCTCAGCTCGATGGTCTTGCTCCGAATGCTGTCAACCTGACCGCGCCCGGGACCCGATGCGATGTAAGCGCCGGCGGCGAGTCCGACGATCCCGCCGAGGATGAACCATCCGAAACCGCCGCCGCCGCCGCTACCGCCGCTCTTCTCGTCCGACATTGCCTAACCTCCTAATACAGTGCGAACAAGGCTCTGACCCGCCACCCTCACGCCGTGCGCCGCGGCTTTGATGCCATGCCCAACCGAGGATGCCCCACTTCCCGCCGCGCGCAACCCGACGTTGACACCAGCGGTGATGTCGTTCACGTTGCCGATTGTCTGTCTCACCTCGGGGAGGGTCTCCTTCAACTCTTCGTTTGTCGTGTCGAGCAGCTCCTCAACGGCCCCCAGGGTCCCGCGCAGCCGAAACAGCACGGCTGCCAGGGCGAGCGCCACCAGGAGGGCGGCGACCCCGAACGCGAGCCACATGAAGTTCTGCAATTGGTGAATACCCCCTTACCGGAGCCGGCAAACAGAGATCAGTTTAAGTGGGAGACCTGGGTAGCTCAGGCTCTTTTGAGTCCTTGGGCTCTTTGGGCTCCTTGTTCCGGCGCGGCACGAAACGGGCCAACGGCTGGAGGAGGAGCGCGAAAGCGATGGCGGGGATCATGTTCGCCTGGCCGAGACGGAGCGCCGGCAGCCCGAGGAAGTCCCAGAGCTGGCCGAGAGCAAAGCCGGCCGCCGTCATGACCAGGATCGGAACGTACGCCCGCCGGCGATAGGGCAGCAGCGCGTAGAAGACCAGGGAAAAGATGAGGACGGCCAGCACCGCCACGACGAGGCCGGGCGGGATTAGCCGCAAGAGCTGCATCTAAGGGGCGCCCTTCGGGCGACAGGCCCAAAGCGCTCCCTCCGGGCCACGGGGGTGGGTTGTCCTGAGCGAGCTCAGGTGGGTCCCCTGCCTTGGCTTTCCAAGTCCCGTCAAGCGGGCTTTTGGTCGGCGACCGGACTCCGAGGTCCCTAAATGCTGTCTATTGGGCAACGCGCACATCGCCCGCAACCCATCGGGAGCGACCCAATACTACGTGGCCGGCTTGGGCGGTGGCACCAGGCGAATTCGTAGCTCTTCGAGCTGCGAAGGGTCGACCTCGGACGGAGCACCCAGCATCAGGTCCGACATCGATTGCGTCTTCGGAAACGCAACCACATCACGAATGTTGTCGGTGCCGGCGAGCATCATGACCACGCGGTCGATTCCCGGTGCGATACCACCATGCGGCGGCACGCCATAGGTGAAGGCACGCAGGAGAGTTCCGAACCGATCGCGAATCGTCTCGAGCGGCATGCCCAGGAGCTGGAACACCCTCTCCTGCATCGCCGGGTCATAGATGCGAAGGCTTCCGCCTCCCAGCTCGTAACCATTGAGGACGATGTCGTATGCATGCGCGCGAACGTCATACGGCCTGTCCTCGACAAACGACATGTCTTCCTCGAAGGGCCGCGTGAACGGATGGTGCGCGTAGGTCAGCTTGCCCAGGTCGTCCTCATCAAATAGATAGGTCGGGTTGATCCAGAGGAACTTCCACTCGTCCTCTCTGATGAGCTTGCGGCGCCGAGCCACCTCCTGGCGGATCAGCCCCATCACCGTCTCGGCCTTGCGCCTGCGATCCGCTACAACGAGCACGAGATCGTCGTTCCCTGCGCCGGTCGCCTGCTTGATTCCTGCGAGCTCCTCCGCGGTGAGGAACTTGTCGATCGAGCTGCCTGGCAGCCACGCGACGCCCTTGCCTCCCGCACCCTTGGCCACGGTCACCAGCTCATCCAGGTCCCGGCGCGCCATGTCGCGACCAC
>DAIUFK010000144.1:0-1845 GCA_036844615.1 Candidatus Dormiibacterota bacterium
ATTGCGCTCTCGTGGTCGGCACGCATGCATTGATAGAAGAGGATGTGGAGCTGGCGAACCTCGGGCTTGCGATCGTGGACGAGCAGCATCGGTTCGGCACCCGCCAGCGCGAGCTGCTGCGTGGCAAGGGCCGCGGGAGACCGCACTTCCTCGCCATGACTGCCACGCCAATCCCGCGGACACTCGCGCTGGCTCGCTACGGTGAGATGGACGTCTCTGTGATCGACGAGATGCCTCCGGGCCGCACCCCTGTTCAGACAGACGTCCTGGGGCCGGAGGGCAGGCAGCGCGCCTACGAGCTGGTTCGCACGCAGGTGGGGCTAGGACGCCAGGCCTTTGTCATCTGTCCGCTCATCGAGGAATCGGAGGTGCTCGTCGCACGCTCTGCCACGGCGGAGTTCGATCGCCTTCGCACTGAGGTGTTTCCCGACCTCCGAATGGACCTCGTGCACGGACGCCTCAAGACGAAGGACGACGTGATGAGCGCTTTCGTGAGGGGCGACACCCAGGTCCTCGTCGCCACCGCCGTCGTTGAGGTGGGAGTCGACGTGCCCAACGCGACTGTGATGATGATCGAAGGCGCGGAGCGTTTCGGACTGGCGCAGCTCCATCAGTTTCGCGGCCGTGTGGGGCGTGGGGCGGGGGAGAGTCACTGCTTGCTGCTATCTGACGATTCATCGCAACCGGTGATAGACCGACTCGAACTGGTAAAGAGAATCCACGACGGCTTCAGGTTGGCGTTGGAGGACATGAGAATCCGGGGGATGGGGGAGCTCATGGGTCCGCATCAGCACGGCATCTCGGATGTAGCGATGCAAGCTCTTGAGCAGCCCGAGTTGCTGAGCGAGGTCAGGCAGGAAGTTGAGCGTGTCCTGGAGGCAGATCCAGGATTCGAGCGTCACCCAGCACTGAACGAGGCGATCGCACGGCGTTTGAAAGAAACGTCGATCAGCTAAATTGGCCCAGTGCCCGATATGCCGTTTGTCGTTGAGCTGACCCGTGACCTGATCCAGCTCGACACCACCAACCCGCCAGGCCAGGAGGACATCGCGGTCGAGCTGATCGAGCGGGTCCTCGATGAGGCCGGCATATCAAGCCAGCGTTATGAGAATTCGCGCGGCCGCTCCAATCTCGTGGCGCGGTTGAAGGGGAGGGGCGAGGCTCCTCCGTTCCTGCTCCAGGGCCACGTCGATGTTGTCACCACCGTCAACCAGGACTGGGCTCACAAGCCCTTTGGCGGAGAGATCGTCGACGGCTACCTGTGGGGCAGGGGCGCCCTCGACATGAAAGGTGGCGTGGCGATGATGGTCAACGCCATGCTGAAGGCGAAGGCGAAGGGGGGCGCCCCTGGCGACCTCGTGCTCGCGGTGCTCGCGGACGAAGAGGCTGGTGGCAACCAGGGCGCGAAGTTCCTCGTCGACAAGCATCCGGAGCTCTTCACGGGTATCAAGCACGGCATCGGCGAGTCGGGAGGCGTCGTGCAGCACCTGGGAGGCAAGCGCTTCTACCCGATCATGGTTTCGGAGAAGCGCGGCTGCCAGATTCTCGCGACGCTGCGCGGTCCCGGAGGCCATGGCTCGATCCCGGCGCATGGAGGCGCGATGGCGAAGTTGGGCGCGCTGCTGACGACGCTCGACACCGCGCGCCTGCCCGTGCACATCACACCTCCGGTCAGGTTGCTGCTGGAGGGCATGCGCGATGCGCTCGATGAGCCGTGGAAACAGCGCATGGCGTCGCTCCTCGACCCGGTGCTGGCGGACGCGGCGCTGTCCGAACTCGGTCCGCTGGGTCGCAACCTCGACGCAGCGCTTCACAACACGGTCAACGCGACGATCGTGAGCGGCG
>DAIUFK010000145.1:0-1705 GCA_036844615.1 Candidatus Dormiibacterota bacterium
TGGTGGAGCGGGACTGGGAAGCCCATCTTGTCCTGCCTGTCGAAGATCCGTGCGGGCAGCTTGGAGCGCATAGCGGTCCGCAGCACGTGCTTCATGTTGCCGTTCTCGAACTTGATGTCGGCGGGGATTGTGGCCGCCAGCTCCACGATCCTGTGATCGAGGAAAGGCACTCTCGACTCGAGGCCGTGAGCCATGCTGACGCGATCCTCCACCTGGAGCAGCGCGGGCAGAAGTGTCTTGAAGTCGAAATGCGTCATCGAGTCGAAGTAAGACTCGTGTCCCACGTTCGCCCCGTGGAAGATGGTGCGGAAAGTGTCCCAGGGGTCGTACTGACCTAGCGCCGCCCAGTTGATCTCGTCGCCGAGCGAAGGCGAGCGGTTGATGAGCCTGAAGTAGCGCTTGTCGATGTCGTCGAAGAGGCCATCGCGCCAGAACTCCTGCAGCAACGGCTTGTAGTTCCGCAGCGCCACCAGGTTCGGGATTATCGACTCGTACGTGACGACGAACTTTCCGGAACGCATCGAGCCATCGATCGCGCCTTTGATGCACTGCTCGAAGTACGCAATCAGGTAGCGCGCGTAGCCGCCGAAGATCTCATCGCCTCCCTGCCCGCCAAGCACCACCTTGCGATGCTTGGCTGCCAGCGCTGAGACGAGGTATTGGGGAAACGAGCCAGGGCCGGCCACCGGGTGGTCGAGGTGATAGATGACCTTCTCGATGGAGCTCACGAAATCATCTGCGGTGATGTCGATGTCGAGAAGCTGGAAGCCCTTCCACTTTGCCATCTCGCGGGCATAGCCGCTCTCGTCGTACGCGGGGTCGTCGCCGAATCGCCCGGTGAAGGCGAGGAAGCTCGGGCCCTCCTTCTCGACCGCGAGCGATGCGACGATGCTCGAGTCGAGGCCGCCACTCAGATATGCGCCGACGGGCACGTCAGCGCGCAGGTGAAGTCCCACCGACTCCGCCATGAGGTCCTGGATCGCGGACTCGAAGTAGCCGGCGCTATGACCGAAGTCCGCCTGGTAGTACACCTCCCAGTACCGGCTGACGGCGACACGGCCGCCATGAACCGTCAGCAGGTGCCCCGGCTGCAGCTCCTTCACTCCTTTGAACATGGTCTTGCCACCGAGACAGAACTGGAAGCAGAGATAGTCCTTCAGGCCCTCGACATCGGTTTCGACGGCGGGTAGGAAGGGGATGAGCGCTTTGATCTCGCTGGCGAAATAGAAGACGCCGTCGACCTCGGTGTAATAGAAAGGTTTGATGCCAAACCGATCGCGCGCGCAGAAAAGCGTCTGCGTCTTTTCGTCCCAGAGGGAGAAGGCGAACATGCCACGGAAGTGGTTGACGCAGTCAGTGCCCCACCGCTGGTACGCGCGAAGGGCCACCTCCGTGTCGGACGTCGTCCTGAATTCGCTGCCGCCGAGCTCAGCGCGAAGCTCGATGTAGTTGTAGATCTCGCCGTTGTATGAGATCCAGCTGCCGGCTCCGTCCCCGATTGGCTGGTCGCCGGTGGCAAGGTCGATGATCGAGAGGCGTCGATGCGCGAACCCGACGTGTTCGCGATCGTGTTTCCAGATCGCATGGCCGTCAGGCCCGCGATGGGCCTGGAGCTCGTTCATCACCTCGAGGCGCCGACCAAGGCCCGCGATGGGCCGCGCCGAAAGATCAATTGCGCCGGCGATCCCGCACACGGGTCAGGTCA